>NZ_JBEXHZ010000076.1:0-16777 GCF_040608315.1 Streptomyces sp. NPDC005195 | reverse complement strand
TACCGCTTACTCGTATTGCTCTTCTTGCTCACTACCTGTGACTGCTTCCTCCGGGACTATCCGTCCCAGTATCAAGCTGTCCAGCCGACAGGGGGAACTTCACTGCCACCCACGCCGTCTTGCCGTACGTCCGCCGAGAGGGCGTCGACTGGCCTGCCGTGCGCCTCGCCCTGACGGCGCCCGGCCGCCGCTTGGCCTCCGGTCCTGCCCTCGCCGACCTGTTCGAAGAAGGCTGGCAGCCGGTCCTCCAATCCATCCACCGCGAAATCGACCACTGGTGCCTGGCCGAGGACCGCTTCGGACCCCAAGCCGTCCTGCAGATGCTCTCCCTGCACGGCTCCCGCACTGAATCGATCGGCACATGGTGGGGCTCTGGCTGGTACGAGACCGCAGTCCGAGCCGCCGTCGACCACGCCGCCTCCCACAACCAGCTGCCCGATACCCTCACCACCCTCTTTGCCGGACCCGAGCAGCTCGCGGATGCGATCGTCCACGGCCCTGACCTCCTGGACGACGGCACTCTGCAGTGGGCCATCGATGCCGTCCACGATGAGGAGCGTCGCCGCCGCAGCGCCGATCAGCCTGTTCCCACCGCCGTCACCTTCCCGGACTGGGCGGCCGACAAACTTACCACCCTGCTGGCCGAAGACGACGAATAGTCCGACACCCGAACTGCCTCAGCGCGATTGGCACGAGCCGGAGCTAAATCGCAAGGGCGCAGCGATCCACCCGTTCCTGAACCGTGGCGGCCGCATCTGCTGGCAGCAGAGTGATGCTCTGCGGCACCACCCGCGCCGGGCACACTTCGGCCGTGCGGTGCCATGGCATCGGCTGCCGACTTGACGGTCCAAGATCGGGCCGGCCGGGGCAGATGGCATCTCGCCAAGACATGGTCAGCTCCCGTTCGGCGATCAAGACCTGGGGACCATCCCCGCGTGCGCGGGGAGCAGCGGACGAGACGCCACCAGGCTTGTTTGAGCGGGGGACCATCCCCGCGTGCGCGGGGAGCAGTCGATGAGGCGGATGGGCTGGCGGAGCATCGTAGGACCATCCCCGCGTGCGCGGGGAGCAGACGGGCTGTAGTGTCTCAAGCCGGAATGTGAAGGGACCATCCCCGCGTGCGCGGGGAGCAGGCTGCCTGACCTGCGGCGTTAGCGGCTGGGTGGCATGTTTCTGTTGACTTTCATCGATTCCGACTATTCCGGCGAAAGTTATCAGTGTGGGTTCGGGTCATCCAGTTTGATGTTCTATCGCTGAGCCTATGCCGTGGGGGACGTGGCGGTTCAGGCCCGGTGACGAGGTGTTCGGGATGCCGCTGTTCCCGCGGGCGGCGAGCGCGTACGCCGAGGTCGTGTCGGCGCCGGCGTTGCACCTGGCACGCAAGCCGGCGTCGCTCTTGCACGTCGAGGCGTCGGCGCTGCCGGTCGTCGGGCTGACGGCGTGGCAGGGCCTCGTCGACCTCGGCGGCGTGAGCGAGGGCGACCGCGTCCTGGTCCACGGCGGTGGTGGCGGGCTCGGCCACGTCGCGATCCAGATCGCGAAAGCGCTGGGCGCGCACGTGATCGCGACCGCCAGCGGGAGCAAGCGGACGTTCGCCGAGGGGTTCGGCGCCGACGAGGTGATCGACTACATGGCGGTCGACTTCACCGAGGTGGTCCGTGACATCGACGTCGTGCTCGACACGATCGGCGGCGACACCGTCGAGCGGTCGCTCGAAGTGCTCCGCCCGGGCGGTCACCTGGTGACGGCGGTCGCCGAGGAGGATTGGCGAGGGCGAGACGCTCCATGCCGATCCGTGCAACGTCGAGTTTCTCCGTATCTCCGGCTACGGCGCCTGCGTCCAGCAGGGCCTTGCCGCCGCCTTGCACGCAGCTGCTGACCTGCCGGGACGCCGCTGGTGGCTGACGCCGGTGGACAGGGCCCCAGGTGCGCTCAGCCCGCGCTCGCTACCACCCTGCTACCATGTGGATGTGACTACCGTGAAGAAGCAGACGCAGGTCCGGCTGGAAGAGGACGTGCTCGCCGCCGGCAAGGCCGCCGCGGCCGCCCGCCGACTGGACTTCAACAAGTACGTGGAGCGGCTCATCATCGAGGACACCACCGGTGCCCGAGCCGGCGGCATGGCTGCGGCCCAGCGGCTCATCGATGAACACGGTACCTTCCTCGACGATCTGGAGCAGCAGCTCGACGCCCCGTACGCCGAGCCGCTGCCAAGCGCCGCCGCGTGATCCTGCACATTGACGAATCCTGGATCCTCGAAGTGGCGGAACGGGTCGGCCATCGCGACCCGGCTGCCGACGATTACGGCGTCCCAATCGCCGCCGTCGCCCGCCACCGCGGCGAACTCCTCGACACACCCGTCTACGACGGCGCCTACTCCCGCGCCGCCGCCCTGGTACACAACCTGGGCCGCTGCCGCTGGCTGGAGCGCTCCAACCTCACCGTCGCCTGCGCCGTCGCCGTCATGTATCTCGAGGCCAGCAACATTCCCGTGAACCCCACCCGCGAACAGCTCACCGCACTCGCCCACGAGCTGAACAACCCGCGCTGCACCGCCGCCCGGATCGCCTCCTTCCTGCGCACCTGGAAACCCTGAACGGAACCAGGCGACGATCACCTGGCACGTTCGCTGAAGACTGGAAGGGGCACCCGCCGTGCGACGGCCGCTGCCCCTCTCTTCTAGGGCGCGTATCGGGTCGTGATCAATCTGCGGGAATCGCACGCGCGGCGGGGCCCGGACCGGTAGAACTTCTTGCGTGACACGAGTGCAACTGACCGACGGGGAATGGGAGTTCATCGAGCCGTACCTGCCGATCGGCGAGTACGGCCCCTACCCCAAGTGGCTGCGACGGCAGTTCGAAGGCGTGATCTGGCGGTTCAAGACCGGCGGGCAGTGGCGGGAGATGCCGCAGGAGTTCGGCGCCTGGTCCACTGTGCACAACCGCTTCCGGCAGTGGCGTGACGCGGGCGTCTTCGAGGCCCTGCTGGAGGGCCTGATCGCGGAAGCGGCGAAGCGGGGAGAGGTGGACCTGTCGCTGGTCAGCATCGACTCCACCACGGCGCGCGCTCACCACGACGCTGCCGGGATGCACCTGGACCAGGACGTCCTCACCGCTCTGGAGAAGGCTGCCGCCGAGGAGGAGAAGGCCAGGTCAAAAAGGGCGGCTGCGAAGAACAAAACGGTCAGGATGCCGAAGCGGATCCCGAGCGGGAGGAGCGACGACGCACCCGGCGCCGACGCAGACTCCGCCTGAAGGCCGCCCTCCTGGGCCGCTCCCGGGGCGGGCAGACCAGCAAGGTCCACCTCGCCGCCGACCGCAAGTGCCGCCCGCTGGCGTTCGTCCTGACCGCGGGCCAGGCCGCGGACAGCCCGCAGTTCACCCCCGTCCTCAACAAGGTGAGGGTCCGCGGGCCTGTCGGCCGTCCACGCACCCGCCCGGACGCGGTCGCCGGGGACAAGGCCTACTCGTCCCGCGGCAACCGGGCCCACCTGCGCAAACGCCACATCAAGGCAGTCATCCCCGAGAAGAAGGACCAAGCCGCCAATCGAAAGAAGAAGGGCTCCAAGGGCGGCCGGCCCGTCAGCCACGACGTCGACCTCTACAAGGAGAGGAACACCGTCGAGCGCCTGATCAACAAGCTCAAAGCCTGGCGAGGCATCGCCACTCGGTACGACAAGACCCCGGACAGCTACCTCGCCGGCCTTCACCTGCGCGCCTCGATGATCTGGCTCAGGGACCTCACGAGAACCGCCCCTTGATCACAACTCGATACGCGCCCTAGCCCGAATGCCTTCCGCGGCAACTACCGCTCACGCAATTAAGCCGGCCCATCAGGACACCGATCGCGACGGGCCACCACCATCCACGCGACGGCCCCTTGCGACACTGCCCTGCCTCTCCCCTTCTTCACTGCCGTGACGGCCAGGTGCTGCCTGCCAGCGTTGCGCGGCCGCGAAACCGGCCCGTCGGCGGCCGACTACCGGCGGCCAGGACGTCCGGTGCGTGGACTGCGTCGTCGACATGCAGAGACCGGTGGCCTGCCAACGCCACTCTGTTCGATCCGGGAAGTCGCTCTTCGGCGCGGGCACTCACCCGGGAAACCGACGTCCGTATTGTCATACGCGCCCGGTTCGCTGACAGGACGGCAGGGGATGCGGTCCCGCGCCCGGTTCGCGCGCCGCGCGGGACCGCCCCGCATACGGGGCCTCACCGTCACCGCGTGCCCGGCGCGTGTTGCATTTTCGCCCGCGAGAGCTCTCTCCGGAGCGGTCGGCAAGATCCAGGTGGCCCAGTCTCCGGTTGGCAAGTCTGGCCGCGTGACCGCGCCGCCCTGCTCCCACCCGGCCCACGTCGTTCGCGCGCGGAAATGGGGTCTACGCATGCCCAGTCCTGGGCTGGCGGCTCTGCCGTCGTCCTGGTCGGAACATCCGTCGGCCGGTAGCGCACCATGCGCACGCGCTCTCTACAGGGCTTTGCGCACCGCCGTGCCCGAGCCGTTGAGGAGCTCGTTGATGAGCTGCTCGGTCTCCATCTCAAGTGAGCAGTCCAAGGCGCGATTGACCTGTTGGACGCGGGTGATGGCGGTGTGCAGCCCCTGCCGGTGCCCGGCCGCGCTCTCGATCCGGAGATAGTCCCGGTACAACGGCTCCGCGGTGTCGTCGACGTCGAGGCCGGTCACGACGTCCGGGTCTGTACGCTCACCGGTGTAACTGATGATCATGGAAGAGACATCAAGTGACTGACACCGTTACCGAGTTGGTTGCCGTCGCCGACCAGGCGGATCCGTCGCCGGAGGCCGCGACGGTCGAGCAGAAACTGATCGACCAGCTCGTCGAGCAGGCCCGCAGCAAGGGGCTGCAGCTGACAGGCGAGGGCGGACTGCTGCAGCAGCTGACTAAGCCTCGATCCACCGAGTGCCTCGAGTGCTGTGGATGAGCAATCAAGAAGAGGTGCCTGCTGACCTGCGATGATGGGAGTTCTGACGCTTCCAGCACGCACAATCAGCAAGGCACCTCGTAGATGCAAGTTTCCCATACTCCGGCAGCGGTCTCCGCTGCGTTCGATGACCCGAACCTGATCGCGTATGCCGGGCTGCTGCCGGTGCTGCGGCTGGCCGAGCGGTGCGGGCTGTCGCGGCTGGTGGCCGAGAAGGTGAAGCTGACCGGCGCGAAGAACGGGGCGGGGGCTGCGGCGGGCGCCAAAGTCACCAGCATTGTGGGCGGCATGGCCGCGGGTGCGGACAGCATCGACGACCTTCACGTCCTGCGGCACGGGGCGATGCCGGCCTTGTTCGCAGGTGCCCGTGCCCCGTCCACGCTGGGCACCTTCCTTCGCGCGTTCACCCACGGTCATGCCCTTCAACTCCACGCTGTCCATCGCCGGTTCCTGGCCGCACTGGCCGCGCACACCCCCTTGCTGCCGGGCTCGGACGAGCTGGCGTTCATCGATGTCGACTCCACCCACAAGCGGGTCTACGGCCGGACGAAACAGGGCGCCGAGTACGGCCGGTTCAAGGGCATCCGCACCCTGCACCCGCTGCTCGCCACGGTCTGCACTCCACAATCGAGGCCGGTGATCGCCGGCGTCCGGATGCGACGCGGCAAGGCAGCAGACTCCAGAGGCGCCCCGAAATTTGTGAGCAAGGCCCTGGCCACCGCCCGCGAGGCCGGCTGCACCGGGACCCGTATCCTGCGGGCCGACTCGCAGTTCTATAACGCCGGGGTGATCGCCGCATGCCGCCGGGCCGGCGCCCACTTTTCGATCACCACCGGAATGAACCCCTCCATCAAGCGGGGCGTCCTCTGCATTTCCAACGATGCCTGGCAGCACATCAGTTATCCGACCGCGGTGCCCGACCCCGAGACCGGTGAGCTCATCTCGGACGCCGAAGTCGCCGAGATACCCCGATACACCGCGTTCGCGAGCCGCAAAAAGAGTGACCAGGTCACCGCCCGGCTGATCGTGCGCCGGGTCCGTGACCTGGCCAAACCCGCCGTTGTGGGTGAGCAGGGCGAGCTGTTTCCCGTCTGGCGCTACCACCCCTTCTTCACCGACCAGCCTGCCCCAACGCTGCAGGCCGAGCGGGAACACCGTCATCACGCGGTGGTCGAGCAGGTCATCGCGGACAGCAAAGCCGGAGCTCTGGCGCACCTGCCCTCCGGGCACTTCCACGCCAACGCGGCCTGGCTCACCCTGTGGGCGATGACCTACAACCTGCTGCGGGCCACCGGCTCACTGACCTCTGCGTTCCACGCCAAAGCCACCACCGCCACTCTCCGCACCCACCTGGTCCAGGTTCCGGCCCGGATCGCCCGCTCCGCACGACGCATCACCCTGCACCTGCCGCACAACCGGCCCTGGCAGCACGCCTGGACACACCTCTTCGACACCGTCCACGGCCCACCCGGCTGACACGAACAGCCCCTACCCGCCCCGCCCGCCGCCAGGGCCCAACCGGAACCGAACCCGTGGAAAAGCTGGGCAGACCAGCGGCTACAACCTGCCCATGCCCAACCGCCGACCTGAAACCGGCTCGAAACCGGTGACAAGATCACTCCCCAAACCACGTCGGTGGATCAAGGCTAAGACGGTTCTGGAGTCCGCCCTGGAGGGCGAGATCACCGACCATCTCGGCTACGACAAGCACGACCTGGCGGGCAAGGACGGCGGCAACTCCCGCAATGGCCCCCGCTCCAAGACGGTGCTGACGGACATCGGGCCGGTCGAGATCGACGTGCCCCGCGACCGGTCGGCGCGGCGGGAAGCCGTGTCACGGGCGTGGGCCACGTCCTGACATTGAGTGTCCCGGTCGGTGCCGCTCAGCCTGCGCTACCCTCCGCGGACGGTGGCGCCCCGGGAGACGAAGCCGCGTGCGAGCTGAGGGAGCCGGGCGGCCTCGAAAGCGCTGTACATCCCGCTCGCGACGAGTTGGAACTTGACGCCCTCGCGGCCATCGGGGCGCTCGTAGCCGTCGGGGAGGAATCGGCGGTAGTGCTCGCTGGCGCGTTGGAAGAACTGCGGGCGCTCGGCGCGGGAGAGGCACCCCTCAAGATTGAGAAGGAAGAGGTAGTGACGAATCATGCGAGTGAAGAGAAAGGGAGCCAGAGCGTCCAGGGCGGTGCGCTCCTGCAGCAGACCGAAGCTCTCTTCGTACCTGGCGAAGACGTCGAAGTGGGTGCCGACTGGCGCGTCTGCGGGGTGTTGGGTGAGCCGGCGGCGGATTTGCACGCAGTTCCATTTCAGAACGCCGATCCGGTCAGCGGCGAGCATGGCGCGGTGGACGGCCGAGACCTCCTCGTAGAGACCGTCGGGAAATGAGAGTTGCTGCCGGGTCCACATGTCGCGGCGGAACAAGCGGTCCCAGGAGTAGGCGGGGGCACCGAACAACTCAGGCAGATCGATCGGGGCGAAGGACTCACGCCCCTGCTGGGCAATCAGCTCGGCGGCGGCACCGTGCCAGGAGCGATGGTGATGCAGACGCGTATGCCCGAAGAGAAGAACGTCCGGCTCGTCGGTAGCTTGCAGCTGGTCGGCCATGGCCTGAAGTGTTGTATCCCTGACGATGTGATCGCTGTCCAGGAACAGCAGGTAATCACCGGCGGCGTGCTCCGCGCCTGCGTTGCGTATCCGGCTGATGCCGACGACACCCTTCAAGCGCACGACGGACACGCGCGCGTCACGCTGAGCGTAGTCATCCACCACGTTCGCAGGGCACTCAGGCGACTGGTCCAGGACCACGACGACCTGCAGATCCCGGAAGGACTGGTTCAGGATCGAACGCAGGCAGCTCTCCAGCTGACCCTGCAGGTCGTGAGCGGCGACTATGACGCTGATCATTGGGGATGTGCGCATGATCATCGAAACATAGGTCGGCAGCTCAAGGCATGACAAGCTATCGGACGTGAGGGTCTGGTGCACGACCGGGTGACATCTTGAACTGGCTTGCCCTGTGGGGCGGGTCGGAAGGATGTCGCTGTGCCCAAGCCTTTGGTGGGGTCGATGGACAGGCCCCACCGGGTCTTGTCGGCGATCCAGTCGGTGGCGTACTGGCAGCGGTAGCCCTGGGCGGGCGGCCGCCAGGTGCCGGGTTTTGGTCGGCTTGGCTGGCCGCTCGCGCCGCGCTCCTGGGACAGAGCTGCTGGGCTCCCGCGCCGCATGGCGCAGCCGGTCCCCTATGGATCCCAGCACGCGGCGCGGCCTACGGCCTCACTGGAGGTCAGCCGATGCCGGTGACCTGGAGCGCGGTGGTCCAGTTGTTCTTGATGGCGCTGCGCGCGGCGGACAGGGTGATGGTGCCGTTGCAGACGGCGTTCTTCAGTTTCGTCTCGGCGCCGTCTTTGGTGTAGGCGGTCTTCGTGCCGTAGTGCGGCTCGGGCCACAGGTTGCCGGGATCACGGGGCGCACCGCCGAGCTCCAGCGGCACGAGGTGGTCCTCCTCGTAGTCCGACATGTTGGTGTCGGAGTACCCGTAGTCGATGATGCCCTGCGCCTTGAGCGGGTTGGTGTAGGACGTGGAGGGCCGGACGGTGTCGGTCCAGCCGGACACGCAGATGGTGCTGTGGATGTTCGACTGGGTGACGTCGGGGTTGTACGAGCCGGGCGTGCAGGACGAGTCGGGCAGCGGCAGGTAGGACTGGGAACAGGCGGAGGCGTGCGCGGTGCCGCTCACCGCGATGATGAGGCCGGCGGCGGCCATGCCGAGGGCGGTGGTGGTGGCGGTGACGCGGCGCAGACGTCGCATTTGGCGGTCTCCCGAATTTGGCCCGGAGGCGAGGTTCCGGGCGGCTGACGGAATGACAGCACCCGCTGGGTCTATGCGGGTAGATGCAGGCGGTGAACATCTGGTGACCTGCACCTTCTCCATACCAGGGCATGGGCGAGCCTTGCCCAAAGCCGCAGTTTCGCTTGGGACTTGGGCCGAACGGGCTGCGCGGTGGCGCACCCCGCATCCTGTCGTGCTTCCTGGCGCGGGCCCCGGCTGGTGGGCTGATGCGCCGGCCGGGCAGTATGTGCCCAGCCGTTGCCTGCTCGTGAGGGGTCGCCATGCACTCCAGCTACCGTGCCGCGTCATCCATGCTGTTCACCGCGGTGTTCCTGGCGGGCTGCTCGCCGGCCGCAACGGGGGGATCTGCCGCGTCGCCGGCCGGGACTTCCGCCACGGGGCCGTCGGGTACGGACGCGCGCGGCGGCCCGCAGGGGTCGATCGCGGTCGGGGCCGGCCCGCAGACCACTTACACCGTGCAGAAGCAGCCTCCAGCGGGGAGTTGCCACTTCCGGTATGAGAAGGGGGAGCCGCTGGAGGATCCGGCGTGCACGCCGGGCGCGGTCTCTCCGGCGGTCACGCAGGCGAATCTGAAGTCGACGATCTGCCGCAAGGGCGGCTACACCTCCGGCATCCGGCCGTCCACGTCCGTCACCGGCAAGGAGAAGGCGCTCAACGCCGCCTCCTACGGCTATTTCAACGATCAAGACTTACAGCTGCCGTAACAGATGGTCATTTGTGAGAATGGGGCAGTTCCGGTATCGCTCCAGGATTGCGCGCTAAGGATTGATCATGGTGTGGCGGTCTTGCCGAGGTGGCGGTGGGTGACAGGCAGAGGGACGCTAGGGCGGCGACGCGACCAGGGAGAATCGTCCGGTGACGCTGAACGAGATCTCCCGCCAGTCCTTGCTCCGCCGGGGCTTTGCCCTTGAATACGCCACGCTGGGCTGGAACGTGGTCGGGATCGCGATGCTGGCCGTCGCCGCCATCTCGGCCCGGTCGGTGGCACTCGCCGGTTTCGGCCTGGACTCGCTGATCGAGATCGGCGCGTCCACGGTGGTGATCTGGGAGTTGTCCGGCGTCGGCGAGGACCGGCAGAAGCGTGCACTGCGGTTGATCGGCGGTGCGTTCGTCCTCCTGGCCCTCTACCTGATCGTGCAGTCCGGCGTGGTGCTGGCTGCTGGCTACCACCCGCACCACTCGACGCTGGGCATCGTGTGGACCGCGGTGACCGCCGTACTGATGTTCGCCCTGGCCTTCGGCAAGGCCCGCACCGGTGTGGCCCTGGACAACCCGGTGCTCAAGACCGAGGGTCGGGTGACCCTGATCGACGGCATCCTGGCCGCCGCCGTCCTGCTGGGTCTGGTACTGAACGCCGTGCTTGGGTGGTGGTGGGCCGATCCACTTGCCGGTCTCGTGGTGGTCTTCTACGCGGTCCGCGAGGCGAAGGAGATCTTCTCCGGGCATCACTGATCGGTCTGGCCAGCGGCGCCGCGGGCCGCGCGCGGGCTATCCGTCTTCGCGCACGCGCAGGCTGAAGGTGTCTCTTCGTACCCGTCGAGGCAGCCGTTGCGGACCAGGCGGAGCAGGGCGATGCGCCGGATGTTCAGCGACAGGTCCTCGGGCCACAGCGGCGCTGCCCGCCAAAAGGTACGCCAGCTCGGCCCGTGGCCGTCGTCGCGGCGGTAGGCGGTGATCCAGTCCAGCGCCGTCTGGCGCCAGGCAGCCCCGAGCGTCGGCTTGACCTTCGAGTCGGGTATCGAAGGTTTACCGTCGGGGCCATGAACACCTACCGGATCTCGCAGCTGGCGGAGCGCTCCGGCGTCCCGGCCACAACGCCCTGCACCTGACCCCGGCCGCGCTTGAGCTGAGCGTCCGGGCCCCCGAGACCGCCGCCACGATGCTGGCCGATCTGTTCGGAGCGACCGCATGACCACCTCCCCCTCCTCCTCGCCCCTCCTGGCCCTGGGGCACGCTCGGTGCCGGCGCCGCCGCGGTCGCTGCCTGCGCGGTGTGCTGCGCCTGCCCGCTGCTGGCGGTGCTCGGCAGTATCGGCGCCGCCTCAGCGGTAGCCGCGGTGTGGATACCCGCCCTCGCGGCCCTGGCCCTGGCCGCCGTCCTCGGCGCGCTGTTCGTGATCCGCCGTCGCCGTCGGGCGGCCTGCCACTCCGGCCCGGCACCGGTCGTCGACCTGGGCATGCCCGCTGCGGCGCCGGCCGCCGTGAAAGTGCCGGCATCCGGGGCGGAGCAGTGAGAGGGAGCCAGCCCGGCCTGCGTGGAAGGCTTCCCGCCGCACTGGCCGTACTGCTGCTGGCCTGCGCGGCGCTGCTGACCATCGGGGCTTGCGTGGAACACCGCAGCGGCTCGGACCACCACGACACGCAAACCGCCGCGACCGGCGAGTCCGGCCGCGAGAACGCGGAGCAGCCCGGTCACACCGAAGGGGACGAGGGCAAGCAGCCTGAAGCGGGCGCCGGAGCGCACACCGAGCAGCCGCGAGACGAGTCGAAGGAGACCGTGCTGGACGTCCCGGTCGAGTCGCCCGCAGCGGTTGCCGCGATGGGGGCCGTCTCGGTGGCGCTGGCGGCCCCGGTGTGGCGGCGCCCGGTCCGTCCGGTTGCCGCCGTCCTGGCAGCCTTCACGGTGGGGGCCGCAGTGCTGGACGTGGCCGAGGTCGCCCACCAGGTCACCGAGAACCGCACGGGCCTGGCCGCGCTGGCGGGGCTGATAGCCGCCCTGCGCCTGCTCACCGCTGCCGGAGCGGCAGCACTGTGGTGGGGCACTCCTCGCGACGGCCGCCCGGAGGAGGAGCAGCAGCAGCAGGCTGGGGAACTCGCCGCCCCTGCTGTCTCCTGAGCGTCCCCGGGCCGTGGGTGCTGCCCGGCCTCCCGCCTGACCGGCCGTGGCGGCAGCCAGGGAGGATGACCAGCGGAGCGGGTCCGCCGATCGCGGCGAAACGGTAGCGCTTCGTCCCAGGTCATGGGCACCGCAAGGACGCAGAATACGACCGGCCGAGCTGCCGTACGGCAGCCTGGCGGTGGCGGGAGCGGGTACGCCAAGGCATCACCGGACAGCGGGTACGTGAAGCCGTCAACATGGCCACGGCCACGAGTGGGGCGCCGTCGCTGACCAGACAGAACGCGGTAAGCCGCATCGAGGATGTGCGGAACCCCTCGATCGCCACCCGGACGTGACGGCCCCGTCAGGGCTTCAAGATCATCCCATTGCCCCTTTGACGCGAGGTCGCCAGTTTCACCTCACATGCGCCTGCTCTGCGGGCACGACGAGCAGGCAGCCACAGCCGCAGCGACGTAGGTACACACCCGACCGGACCGCACCATGATCGTGGCCCTTCGGCTCAGGGCTGGGGGGCCGGCTGGTGCGGTTCGCGGGGGCGGCGCGGGGTCGAGATCGCGGTTGCGGCGGCGGGTCAGGGCGGCGAGGGCGGCGAAGCCGCCGGTCAAGGTGGTGGCCGCCGCGACGGCTGCCACCAGGAGGGGGCCGCCCGCGTCGCCGAGTTCGCGGCCCAGTTCGGCGGCGCCCATGGTCTGGCCGAGGCGTTCGGGCGGGGACGCGGCGGCGAGGGCGGCGAAGCCGAGCGGGGTGATCAGTCCGGTTCCGGCTCCAATGAGGACGCCGGCCAGGAGGATGCCGGTCAGGCCCGGCAGCACGGCGGCGGCGAGTCCGGCGGCCGTGACGGCCAGGCCGGCGGTCAGCCCTGCGTTGATGGTCAGGCGATGGTGGTCGAGGGCGTGTCCGGCGCGGGGCTGGACCAGGGCCGCGCAGGCGGCGAGCAGGGAGACGGCCGCGCCGGTGGCGATCGGGCCCAGGTGGGCGGCGGCTCCGGCTACGGGCAGGAAGCCGACGCCGACGGACAGGGCGGCGGTGGCCGTGGCCTCATCGACGGTCGCGATCCGTTCGCCGAGCCCGGACGCGTACCTGGGCTCACCTGCCGGGTATACCGGACTCCGGGCGGCCTCGCGGGCGTTCCCACCCTGGACCAGCTCCGGAAGGCTCTCCGGGCCGCCGCGTGGTAGAGCCGGGGCGGGGACCGTCACAGCCTTTGCCTTCCCGCCCCGGAGATCAGTTCGACGGCTGACGCTACAGCTGCCGTCGCGGGGCCTGTGCAGTGGCGTCTACTCGTGTGCGGTCTCGGTGCCTGGGGCTTCGGTCACCCAGTGTTGTGCGGCAGCCAGGGTCGGCGCGGTGCCCGTCATCTCGTACCTGAAGCCGTTCCACGTGATCAGGGCCCGCGCCTCGTCGGGCTGCACGTGGCTGCCGCCGCCGTGCAGCGGCCGGTGCTTGCGCCAGATGTCCATCGGCGGGCGCCGCCGCTTGTTGTACGCGGCGAGCGGGTCGTCGGCAGCGACCGGCGGCACCGCGCGGGACGGCTGGTTGGGTGGTCCGGGTCGGGAGTGCTTGCCCATGCCTCGATGGTCTCAGGCGGCGATCGTGGTCGGCCGGGCGGCGGCGAGGTCCCGCGCCCTTGTACGTACGTCGTCGACCGCGGTGGTCTCGTAGGGGCGGGCGGCGTCCAGCAGCGAGTTGAGCCGGGAGGCCACGAGGGTGGAGTCGACCCGGGCGGCGTCGTCGAGCGCCTGGTGGGCCGCGGCGGCGCCACGCTCGGCTTCGCCCTCGTCGAACAGGGCGGCGGCCAGGCCGACGCGGTCCATGACCTTCACCGGTCGAACCCGGGCTTGCGCAGGGCGAGCGCGTCCTCGAAGTGGATGCTCGCGGGCCGGCGGTCGCGGCCGAGTCCAGCAAGGTCACGGGCTGAGACCGCGCGGGCGCCGGAGTGCTCGGCCGCGTCGAAGTACGCCACCCACTCGGGGACGTCGTCGCCGAGCCCCTCCGCCAGGAGCTCGTCGGCCACGCCGAGATGCGTATCGGCCTGGCGCTCGTCGCCGAGGGCCGCGTGTACCCGGCCGGTCTGCGAGGCGACCAGAGCCCGGGTCGCGGGCATCTCCGCCTTCTTCGCGGCGACGCCGAGGAGACCGAGGGCGTCGGCCGGATGGTCGAGGTAGATCATCTGGTGCGACATGCGGGTGACGATCTCCACCCCGCGATCCCGCTGCCCGGCCTCACCCGCGGCATAAATCCCGTAACTCCAGAACCGTTGTGCCAGGCTTATCTAGAGTTGTCAAGCGAACTTGCAGGTAGAAGGTCGATTGGTGTCTCTGTCACATGAGGCACGGTGGCCGCCCGGGCGGCATCGCCGGGGCAGCCACCGGGTGCTACTCGACGTTGGGTGCTGAGTTCTCCGAGCGGATCATCCTGCGCAGACTGGTGCGGGCGGCTCCGAGGTCGTCCTCGGTCTCGGCGAGCTTGGCCTCCAGCTCTGCTTTTTCTCGTTCCAGGGCGTCCCGTTCGGTGACCAGGCACTCGTTCTGCCGAGTCAGTTCGTCGATCCGGGCGATTACGTCGCCAGCGGCCACGTGGTCGAGCTGTTGGCCCAGTTGACGCTGCAAGGAGCTTTTGAGCTTGTCCCGCTCGGTCCGCAGCGAGCTGATCTCCTGGCGGGACAGTTCCAGGTCGGTCTTCAGAGCCGCCGTGCCCGAGGTGCTGTAGGAGGGCCCGCGCTGGTCCTGGGCGTCTTGCTTGTCGCGGATCGACTGAATGTGCTCACGGACTCCTTCGGCATAGACGAGCCAGTTCGACACCCCGGCGGCCTTCGCGACCGCCGCGAAGGTCACAGGCTCCCCGCGGGCCGCCATGCCGTCGACGACGGCCAATACCTTGGTCCGCTTGAGGTGGCTGTCCTTTCGACGGGCCTCAGCCAGCACCTCGGCCGGGAGACGCTTCGTGGTCATGCGCCGCGCTCCCGTCGCTGGATGACGGTCACCGGCAGTGTGGTGCGACCGTTCGCGGCCCGTGTCTTGCGCAGGATCCTGCTGGCTTCCTCGATCTCGGCGCGTTCTTCGGGGTCCATCTGGTTCATCAGCGTCTTCATGTTCTCGGCGACGTCCTTGAACGCCATGACCTGATCGGCCATGTTGCGCACGACCCACTCCTCGGTGCCCATGGCCTCGGCTGTCTCCCGGTCCGCCTTCAACGACCGGACGTGGTCTTCGATGGCCGGCAGATAGGAGGGATCGGGACGGTAGAAGCCGCAGCCGGCGCACTGGAAGCGGATCGGGCAGGCGTGCCCGCCCGCTTTGACGTTGCTCGGCTCGACACAGCCGCCGAACGGGACTGCCACCGAGCGCCGCTCGTAGGCGGCGTTGGAGGACATCGGTGCCGGGCGGCCCGAGCGGTCGACCACGTGCGGCCGCATCGTCTTCACGGCCTCGCGCTTGCGCTTCAACGACACCTTGAAGTAGCCAATGGTCGTGGAGACATCCCTGTGATCCATAAGCTCTTTGAGCACGTCAATCGGGGTCCCGGCATCCGCATGCCGCTGTGCGTAGGAGTGCCGGAAGGCGTAGGGGTAGATCAGCGACCGATCGAAGGGCAACGGAACTCCGTCGGCGTCCGGGACCTCCGAGTCCAGGCGGGGAATAGCGTTCACCCAGAGGCGGATCGTCTTGGAGATCGCCTCGGATCGGATGTAACGCTCGGAGTTCCAGTCGGTGGCGGCCGGGAACAGGTAGCGGGCGCCGTGTTCACTCCTTGGCAGATGTTTCCGGAGCTCAAGCCACTTCTGGAGGGCTTCCACCGTGCTGGTGTCGATCGGCAGCCGACGCCGCAGCCGTTTGCCCTTGTAGTTGTTCCAGATCAGGTTGTAGTCGCCATCGACTCGTTCCAGGCAGTCCACCTTGAGCGACGCGATCTCCCGGGGGCGGCGCCCCGTGTCCCGCAGCAGTACGTAGATCGTCCGATACATAGCCCTGATATCGCTCGGCAACAGTGATCCATGGGTCCGATCGCCACCCAACTCGGCTATATGGCCGTCGAGTTGACGAATGACAGATTCCGGAACTGCTTTCCCGATGTCGTCCTCGTTCGCGTCCTCCTCCGCGATCCGGTGCGAGCGGTGACGGGCGAAAGCGCCGGGGACCTCGTCCATCAGCCCGGCCTGGCGCCCGAAGCCGATGACCTGCCAGAAGCCGGTGAGGAGAGAACCGCGGTACTTGTTGGTGTAGTCGGACCCGTCCGGCTTCAGCAGAGCGCTGAAGTGGTCGGCGATCGCGGTCATGTCGGCGAACTGCAGGTTCGCCGGCTCCATCCCTTCGCCGGGGCGCACTGTCAGAGCTCTGGAGGCATGGACGCAGGCTTGCAGTCGGACGGACAGCCGGTGACCGTTGGGGCGTGTGCTGCGGGCCCATTCCATGGCCGCGTCCCGAAGCCACGGCTGCCGGATCGCGGTGAAATCAGCCGTTCCAGCCCGGCGTCGAACACGCCTGGTGTTTGTGCCGATGCCGAGCGCGGGCAGGTCCCAGATCTCCCGTTCCGTGGGGTCGATTCCGTTGAACTCGTCGAACGCGACGCGGAGGTAGCGCAGTATCTGCCGGCAGAAGAACACGGCGTTGGTCTGTCCGGAGATGACCTCCATGACGTCGTGCTCGGTGGTTTCCACGATCAGGCTGGGCATCCCCGCGAGCCTCGCGGTGAGCGGCCTCATGACCCGTGGGCTGACCCTCGCGTTGATGGCGTCGCGGTGTTGAAGGCCGAACAACACCTCCAGCCGGACCGCCGGGGACAGCCCCGCCAGGGAGAATTGCGCGCCTGTCAGGTAGGGGACCTCGGAGACCGCCCAGACCTCCGGGGCCAGAGACCTGCCGAAACTCTTCCACCGCTCGTAGTGCGTTCCGCACAACCCTGAGCTGACAACCGAGTTCAGGGGACAGCCCGTGACCGCGCACCGCGGCAGCGGGTCGTAGCCCGTCACGGTGGCGGCCCACTCGACGAGATTCTCGTCGGTGTTCTCGATGCCGGTCCGGCGAAAGACCTTGGACCAGAACGCGTGGTGGCTCCGGCATCAGGGGCATTGCACGATTGGGATTGGTCCGGTTCGTCGGTCTCGAGTGTGACGTGTCGTCATGTCTGTTGTGCGGCAAGGGGTAGGGGAGAGCAA
>NZ_JBEXHZ010000075.1:0-17101 GCF_040608315.1 Streptomyces sp. NPDC005195 | reverse complement strand
CCGGTGTCAATCGCCGCGGCGGTGGACTGGACACCGGTCGGGCCCCCGGCCGCGACCTGCTTACTTTGAGCTATGACAGATCTTCTGGGGGGCGCGGGGCCGAGGGACGGTGACCTGGCGTGTGCCGCGCGCACAGGCCACGCTGAGTCTCTCGGTCTCCTGCTCGCCAGACACCGGGCAGGCATGTACGCGGTCGCACTCGCCGTACTGGGTCACGGCCCGGACGCCGAGGACGCCGTACAGGAAGCGGCACTCATCGCACTGCGCCGCATCGGCGATGTACGGGACCCCCACGCCGTCGGCCCCTGGCTGCGGACAATAGCGCGCAACGTCTGCCGCGCCCGGCTCCGCGCCAGGTCGGACCTCTTGACACCCGATCCCGCGACGGCGCTGCCCGCGCGCCTGCAGGACGGTCCGCCGGACCCCGCCGAGATACTCGAACGGCATGCGATGCGGGACTGGGTCTGGACCGCATTGGAGGACCTCTCACCCCCATTGCGGCTCGTGGCGATGCTGCGCTACTTCACCTCCGCCACGTCCTACGAGGACATCGCACACCTGTGCGGCACGCCCGTCGGGACCGTGCGCAGTCGGCTCAGCCAAGCACGGAAGAAGCTGGCCGAGGCGCTGCTCGGCCTGGCAGATCAGGCACACGACGATGCCTCCTCCCTCACGACGCTGCACCGCGGAATCGCCGAGACGACCCTGACATCGGCCCGCGAAGGCCGACTCTCCTCCATCTTGCCCGAGTGGTGGTCGCCCTCCACCGAGATCTCCTGGCCGACGGGCAAGCGCACGCGCATCGACTACCTTCCCGCCTCCATGGACCGGGACTTTTCCGACGGCGTCCGCCACGAACTGCTGAACGTGGTGGCGAGCCGGGACGTGGTGATCTGGGAGGCGGCCCTGATCAGCCCGCCGGAGGATCCCTTCCACTGCCCGCCCACCGTGGTGTGGGTGCACTTCATGGAATCAGGCCGGTTCGGTCGGATCCGCCTCCACCATCCCCACGGCCGCTGAAAAAGTTCTTCCTCTTCTTCGAACTTTCCCGGCACTCGCTGCATCTTGTGGATGTGAAAGCAGCGAACCAGAGTGCCCCAGGCCGGGCACCGGCGCAGGCCGGCGCAGAAGCGCCGCGCACACTCGTCGTCGACGGGGTGCGCCAGAGCTACCGGGTCACCGGTACGGGGCCCCTATGCCTCGTGCACTCCGGCGGTCCCGGAGTACACCCCGAGTACCTCCGTATGCCCGACCTCGAAAACGGGCTGACGATGGTCTACATCGACCCTGTCGGCTCGGGTGACAGCGACCTGCTGCCCGACGGCGACTACTCGATGTCCCGCTACGCGGGCTTCGCCGCGGCGGTACTGGACGACATCGGCGCTGCGACGGCGTTCTTCCTCGGGCATTCGCACGGAGGTTTCGTCGGCCTCCAGTTCGGTCTGGACCATCCGGATCGTCTCGACGGCCTGGTCCTCTACGACACCGCACCACTGAACGGTCGCGAACTGAGAGAGACGGCGACTGTGGCGATGGAGGCCTTCGTTCGACGCTGGCCCGACCGCCCGGAAGCGGGTGAGGCCAGCCGCGTCTGGGACGCGGTCAACGAGACGGGAACACAGAGGGTCACCGATGACGACAGTTACGCCGCCTACCTGCGCGGGATCCTGCCCGCCGACTTCGCCGACCACCGAGAAACGGCGGCGCGCGGGAGCCTGGACCGACGAGGAACCTACGACTCGAACCGGCGCCCGAGCGACTGGGACGTACGCGACAGACTCGGCGCCATCAACGCACCGACGCTGGTGATCGTCGGTACCCACGACTTCATCTGCCCGCCGAAGTGGGCCCGGCAGATGTACGACGCGATGCCGGGCGCGCACCTGTGCGAGCTGAAGGGCAGCGGCCACTTCGGGCACATCGAGGAGCCGGACCGGTTCGCCACGGCCGTCCTCGACTTCGTACACGGCCGGATGACCCTGCACCGGCAGAACAACCCTGCCCGGATAGCGACCGGTTCCGATCCGCAGACCTCGAACGCCATCGACGGGAGCCGGCCGGAACAGCCGCCGATCCCTCTCACCCACCCACGACAAGAAGAAGGACGCATCATGACGTTTGACGTCTCCCACGAGACCCTCGAGAAGACCGAAGCTGAGGAAATGTACGAGTACGAGGCGGGGGTCACGGAACCGTCCCGTACAGCCTGGGGGCTGGACTCGATGAAGCTGGGCGGCGGAGTCGTGCTGGCCATGCGCGACGACCCCAGCAACTACTGGAACAAGGCCCTCGGGTTCGGCTTCGACGAGCCCGTGACGCTCGAGCTCATGGAACAGGTCATCGCGTTTTACCAGGAACGTGGCGTGCCGCGGGCCGTGCTCCAACTGGCGCCGTCGGTAATCCCCGCCGACTGGCCGGGCATGTGCGAGAAGCTCGGCCTCCAACAGGGCCACTCCATCCGCAAACTCGCCGTCGATGTCGAATCAGCCCTGCTCGCCAGTGCACGCACCCAATTGGACAACGGACTTACGGTGGGACCGGTGGAGTCTGCCGAAACCGCGGAATGGGCCGCGGTGCTGCCCCCGGCGATGGGCGTGGCCGCGCAGGGGACGCAGGAGATGGCTGCCGCCTCGGTCGGCCGAGCCGGCTGGCACACCTTCGCCGTCCGTGAGGCCGACACCATCGTCGCCATCGCGACCCTGCGTGTCGCGGGCGAGGTGGGGAACTTCTTCGCAGGCTGCACCATGCCCGATGCCCGGGGACGCGGCGCCCAGTCCGCCCTGATCGCGGCCAGAGTGCGCGCAGCCAAGGACGCGGGCTGCCAGGTCCTCATCGCCGAGACGTTCGACGAGCCGCCCGGCACGCACAACTCCTCCTACCACAACCTGTGCCGAGCCGGGTTCACCCTGCAGTACTCGCGGCGCAACTGGGACTGGAACCAAAGCGACTGACCTTTTCCCAGGTTCAGTGCGTGGGGTAGGTGAATGCTGCGTCCTGACCGCCGATGGCGATGAAGGACTATTCGGGCGAGTTCAAGGCCGATGCCGTGGCCCTGTACGAGTCCACACCCGGCGCGATCTACAAGAGCATCGCTGCTGACCTGGGTGTCAACCGGGCTACCCTGCGTGCGTGGGTGCTGCGGGACCGCGAACGCCGTGGCGTCACCGCCGCGGCTGCGAAGCCGGGCGCCCAGCCTCGGGAGGCGGTGGGGTCCGCTGATCCGGACGAGCGGGTCCGACAGTTGGAGGCCCGGGTGGCCGAGCTCGAGGCCAGTGAGCGCAAGCTCGCCACCGAGCGGGACATTGCGCCTGCCGAAAAACTCATCCGCCCAGTTCAGGCGGCATGTTGGTACTCGTGGAGGACGCCGCCAAGTCGTCGGTGTCGTCGTATGTCGAGGTGGGTGATCTGCTCTGGATCGGTGACTGGCATCGGCAAGGGGTGCAGCGGGCGGGCGTTGGCGATGCCCTGGTGAGGCCGGTGAGAGTTGTAAAAATCTTCGAACTCGCGTAGCGCGTGAAGCAGGTGCCGCTGATTCCAGATCAAGGTGCGGTCCAGCAGCTCGCACCGACAGGTCTGCACCCACCGTTCCATGATCGAGTTCATGCGTGGCATCCGCACCCCGCTCAGCACCACCTCGATCCCCGCATCGTTGAGGACGGTGTCGAACAGGGCGGGAAACTTCCCGTCCCGGTCCCGGATCAGGAACCTGGCCCGGCAGCCGGCGTCTTCGAGGTCCATGACGAGGGTTTTCGCGACCTGCGTCACCCACGTGGCGGTGGGGTACGCCGTAGTGCCGAGGATCCGGATCCGGCGGCTGGCGTGCTCGATCACCGCGAACACATACGTGCGCGCCCCCGACAGGGTGACCGTCTCCAGGAAGTCACATGCCGGCAGGGCATCAGCCTGGGAGCGCAGGAAATCCGCCCACGTGCTTGTAGAGCGTTCGGGTACCGGGTCGATCCCGGCTTCCTGGAGGATCTCCCAGACGGTGGAGGCAGCCACCGTGACGCCCAGGACGAGGAGTTCGCCGTGGATACGGTATCCCCAGTTGGGGTTCTCGCGGGGGGCCGACGACCAGAACAACCCGGCGGGCAGCCAGGCGTACTGGGAAGCGGATGACGCAAGTCTGCAAAGCGGGCGGTGGGGCACCATCCAAACCACCTGGTCCGGCGCGGGCAAGGAGAGCATCGACCTGGGCTGGGCGGTGACCGCGACGGTGGACGCCAGCAGCACGGCATTCGCGACAGCAGACTTCGGAACTTCTGGGATCAACGAGGTTCGGGAACTCGCGCCGCGCTGCGACGACATCGTCAAGGGCTCAGCACCCGGTTGCGTACTCCCGTACTTCAAGACGGAGTGGACCCTGGACACCAACCGGTACTCAGCTGCCGGCGCCTACTACTGGTACTTGCAGCAGGTGATGCCCGACCATGCCGGCTCGAAGCGGTGGGACTCACTCATGCACTATCTGGGCCCTGACACTCTGGTGAAGAACAGCGTCGGCGGTACATGGACGTCGGACAACAGCCGGACCCGCGTGTGCGACAGCACCTGGAGTGTGCACCCGTCTGATGCGTCGGTGGGATCAGTCGACTGTGACGAGTACGCGATGGCCTCGACGCACGAGTCCGGCGGCTACCCCAAGAGCGTGAACCTGGTGACCTCGGGCAGCAAGTGCGCCCAACTTCTCACCGACAAGATGGGAGATGGTTCGGCGAACTTCGGACTCCTCGCCGACACCCGCACAGCGACGAACGGACCGAGTGGCACGGAACGGTGCGGACGCGCAGCGATCCCGAGCGTGCAGAACCAGCAGGCTTTCACCGGGTTCCCGGCCCCGTCTTGGCGGATGCTGGACGGCGACGGATTCTTCGTGACCCTCCCCGGGTTCGAGCACTGCACGTCGACCACGACCACCTGCACCTGGGTCAAGATCGGCTGAGTCAGCAGCAGGGCCGTCACGCAGAACAGGAGGGGGCCAGCCTGCAAGGCCGGCCCCCCTTCCCGCGTGCGGTCAGCTGCCGGCCAAGGGCTGCCACTGGTCTTCCTGTGCGGCGTCGAGCCGGCTGCCCCACACCAGTGCTTCACCGACCCGGCCAGGCTTGTCGCGCGTTGCCAGGTCAGGGAATTCGAGCATGTCGGCGACGTCTTCCAGATAGGAGACCAGCGTGTCGAGTTCGTCGTCAGGGCCCTCGTTATAGCGGGACCACCGGCCCAGATAGCCCGTCGAGGAGTCCAGGTACAGGCCCGAGGTGCGGTCAGCCGGGCCGAGCGCGGCAACTGGGATCCAGGCTGCCTTCCACACCGTGATCCGGTCGTATTCGCCACGGCCTGCGTTCAAGGTGTCCTGGTGAGCCTGAGACTCCATCTGCTGCCGGTAGAGAGCAGCTACGGCGTCCAGTGTCATCAGGACGTGGTTACCGGGGAGACATCCCATACCGTCGACCCCGTCGTCGCCTGCTGTCAACGACCACAAAGTGCGCAGGCTGGCGGGAGCCTCGATGCCGAGATCGTGCTCCAGGGCATCGATGGCGGCAGTGCTCGCGCCGGGTCGCAGAGCAGAGTAGGAGTCGACGGTGTTGTGCTGGAGCCAGTGTGTGATGCGCTGCCACGCGTCGGCGATTTCCCTTTCGGCGAGCACGTGGGTTGCAGGGGTTGCAACAGGGTCCTGGTCTCGGGCACTTGAGGCAGACCCGGTGGGGTGGGAAAGGCGTATGTACCGGATCGCGATCCGGTCCGGCTCGCGGATGTATCCGATGGTCAGGGCAGGGCAGTCTTCGAACAGGTCGCCGTCAATAGTGACGGAAAGGATGCCGGGTAAATTCGAGGGCTGGCCCATGTCTGGGTAGTCGGCGAGCTGGCCGGCCATGACCTTGAGGGCGTAGGAGACGCCGGCCCCGAGCCGGGCGGCGGTGTCACGTACGTCCGCGGGGATTTCGACGTCCACAGCCGGATGCTCCTTGCTGATCGGATGAGGAACGGTGTCCCTCACACGCTAGTACCTGCGCACTCACTGCCGGTCGGGTGCGTGCGTTCTACGTCGGACGCCTGATCAACAAGCTGGAGGCCAGGCGCGGCATCGCTATCAGGGAGTACAGGTCGTGGAACCCCCAGCGTACGAAGCGGTGTGGCTCGGGCAGAGCCAGTTCACCGGCCCAGCGGGAGACGCGGACCACGGCGGTGACGCGGCGTACGTCCAGCCGGTCGTCGTGGAGCACAGTGATGCCGTGAGCGTCGTCGTCCACACGCGCCGTCAGCCCAGTCTCCTCGTTCAGCTCCCGCACGGCGGCCGCTGGCACATCCTCGCCCGTCTCGATGCGGCCGCCGGGAGAAGCGCGCAGGTTCCCAGATTCCTGAACGCTGGCAGGCCGGAACCTGCGTGTCAGTTGATGGCTGCGGCGGTCCCGCGT
Source organism: Streptomyces sp. NPDC005195 (assembly GCF_040608315.1). Lineage (NCBI taxonomy): Bacteria > Bacillati > Actinomycetota > Actinomycetes > Kitasatosporales > Streptomycetaceae > Streptomyces > Streptomyces sp. NPDC005195. Next base: position 10,691 of record NZ_JBEXHZ010000075.1, on the reverse strand, counting down.
ACGGGTTCCGGCGAAGCTGACGGGATCTGATTTTCCGAGCGTTTGCCGTGCCGCGTCTGACTGGCTAACCGGCAGGCCAATGTGGGTTCGGCGTGCCGTCATCGCTCATGTGTGCCCGTTGCCAGATTTCGTTCCAGTTGAACGGGGTCTCCGGCACGAACCGGTGCCGCTGCCCGCACGGACATGGCGCCAGCGCCCGCGCGCACCCACGGCACAGCTCGACCCAACCGTGCCCGGTCGAGCTCAGCACTCGTGGTCCCTCATCCCCGCAAGCCGGGCAGCCGGGCGGCTCGGCACCGTCCAAAATCGCGTTCTGCCGCCGGACGTACTCGGACAGTCGCAGCGACGGGTGGCGAAACGGGTCTTCGAACCAGACACGGTCGGGGCTTTCCCACCAGCTCCGCAGCCACCACGGCCGAGGGTTCGGTACAGCCCGCCGCCCAGCCTGCTTCTCCGCCCGGCGCTGTGCGGCGTACTCGTCTGCCCGCACGAGCCATAGCACCCTCGCCTCGTGCAGTTCCTCCACCGCCCGCGCCAGCGCGTCCGGGTCCGCCTCCAACCGACGGGGGATCGCGGCGCTGATCGTGAGGTGGTGGTATGTCGCCCGCAAACCGTAAGGAGCAAAAACGGTGAGGCACGTGCGCAACGCGCTGTGCCGCCGGTGGAGGGGGAGCCGGGCGTCGTGCACGTGCGCTCGGTGGGTCAGGAAGCTGGTCATGGTGTAGGCGCCAGGTCCAGTGCCCGTGCCAGGGCGGCAGTGACGGCGGCAGCGTGTGCCGGCAGGCGTTGTTCAGCCCAGGTTTCGGCAAGGCTGAGGAAGCCTTGCCGAATCCTGCTGGGCGCCGGTGACGAGCGTCCGTATCTGCGCGGCTCTCGCGCAGGGTCACGGGCCGATCCAGCCACGGGCCAGGGTCGCCCTGCGCACGGGCGAGGTCCGCCGGCTCCCGCGCCCGGCCCAGGCGCCCGGCCCGGAGGACGTGGCATGGCTTCCGAGGTCTCCGACAGGTGGGGCCACGGCTGGGTGGCCTGGTGGCAGGCCGGTCGTCGGTCACGCCGGGCCACTCGCCTCCTCGTCGGTGTGCGCCCTGCACCGGTCGGGGAGCGCGGATCGATCACACACCATGCGGCCGTCGGGCGGGTTTCGCGCGCGTAGCGCGTGAGACCCGCCACAATCCACCCACTAAAGGAGACTAATGCGCAAAAATGCCCACCAGGTCTGATTGTCCTCTTGTCAATCAGCCGAGGGATTCAACTGACCAGCGGGATGGGAGTAGCGCTTGATCACCGCAGGGAAGCGACGCACCGGGGTGATGGCTTTGGCCGGCGCACTCGCACTTACGGCGCTGGCCGGTACCAGCTACGCCGCCACCGGCGACACCGGGGCTCACCCGAAAACGCAGGCACAGGCCAATCAAGCGGACACCCAGGACGTTTCCGACGCCCGAATAAAGATCACGCCTGGTGGGGCCCACGGCATCGGAATCAACGACCCCGTGAACGTCACCGTCAGCGACGGCATGCTCACCAAGGTGACCATGACCGCCGTCGCGACTGGCACCGAGGTTCCAGGCACCCTGTCCGCGGACGGCACGTCCTGGAAGCCGAACGGCCCACTGGAAAAAGCCACCCGATATCAGGTCGCCGCGGAAGCCGAGGACGCGAAGGGCCGCGCCGCCTCCGGAAACGCCGCGATCTCCACAGACTCCCCGGCCAACGACTTCCTCGGGCACCTTTCACCCGAGAACGGCTCGACCGTCGGTGTGGGTATGCCCGTGACCTTCAACTTCGACAAGGCGATCGGCGACAAGGCCGCCGTCAAGTCGACGATCCAGGTCAGCTCCAGCAGCGGCGAGCAGATCGTCGGTCACTGGCTCAACAACAGCCGGCTGGACTTCCGCCCCGAGCACTACTGGAAGCCCGGCTCCACCGTCACCGTCAAGATGAGCCTCGACGGCGTCCAGGAGACGGCCGCGTTCAAGATCGGCCGGAGCCAGATCAGCACCGTCGACGCCAAAACGAAGCAGATGTCCGTCATGCGGGACGGCAAGACGATCAAGACCATCCCTATCTCGTCCGGCAGCGCCGAGCACCCGACGTACAACGGCCAGATGGTCATCTCCGAGAAGTACCGGCAGATCCACATGAACGCTGCGACTGTCGGCCTCACGGAGAAGAACGGCAAGCCCTCATACGACATCGAAGCCGTGCCGCACGCCATGCGCCTGACCGCCTCGGGCACGTTCATCCACGGCAACTACTGGGGAGGCGACGCGGTCTTCGGCAAGGTCAACACCAGCCACGGCTGCGTCGGCCTGAAGGACGTCAGGGACACAGGCGAAGGCAAGCAGCCCGCCGCATGGTTCTTCGACAACTCGATGACCGGTGACGTCGTGATCGTCAAGAACTCCGCGGACAAGGCCACCCTGGCCCCGGACAACGGCCTCAGCGACTGGAACATGCCGTGGAGTCAGTGGGTCGGCCCCTTCCAGCCGTCCACAGGGTGACAGCTTCTTCGGGCCGTCCTTCATGCAGTTCGGTCTCGGCCTGGTCATGCAGAGCAAGGGCCTATCCGCGGACGTGGCGGGAGTGTGGCAGCCGGCCCGTGGGTCTTCCATCAATGCCGTGCGGGCCAGGCCGCGCCATTGATCGAAGGCGTCGCCTTCGGGAAAAAGGTGAGCGAGGCGTCGTCGGATCAGGTCCATGGTCCGGGGGATGTCCAACTCCGGCGCGATCTCGTTCGTTGCGGTCCGCTGGCCACCAGAGCGTGTAGATATCGGCGCCGGAAGAAGTGCTGTGCCAGGAGCAGCAGCGGAAACAGAAGCCGCCATGGGCCGTGTGGCGCGGCTCGGGTCAGGGAGCGAATGGTCAGTTCGACCGTACCGTCGAGAGAGCGGTGCACGATGAACGCCTCTTCGCCGCAGACTGGATGGCCGGGCAGAGTCCCGTAGGCGAAGCCGCAGCGGTCCGGCGAGTCGACCACAGCGACGACCCGTACGGGCTCCCGGACTGCGAACGGGCCGAAGGTCGCAGTGATGCGGTATTCGGCTCCTGAAGCAACCTGCTCCCCGGCACCGTCACGGCCCGTCACGGTGAAGCCGCTTCGCCGCTTGACACCCCAACGCAGAACCGCGTTCGTCGCGGCGCGCCAATCGGGGTCCCCGCGCCCGATGACCACGGTGCGGGAAAAGGGCCGCAAGCCCGTCCCTACCGTTGACCATTGCTCCTCTGAGGGGTGCGTCGCTCCTACAGCGTCGTACGTAAGCGCATGAGCCGAAGGACTGCTGGACCTGCGGTGAGGCATGAGACTCCCTTCGAATGCCGAAGCGCAATCGCTCTGGGACGTGCCTTACGTCATGAGCTGACCGTGCCATGCCCGCACTGTAGCTTCGCCCCGTGCGCGCGCTGTTCGGTGGTCTGTTTCTCGATCAGGGCGATGCGTTCGGCCGCCGGCAGATCCCCAATGTTGGTCCGTCGACCTGGGCAGCTTCGCGGTTCGCTCCGGGTAGGCGGTGCCGACATAGCGCACGGCGGTCTGTTCGGTGATGCCGAAGAGCCTCATGAACTTGCGGGTCGCCGGTGGCGAAGGCCTCGTCGAGAATCCGGTCTTGGCGCAGCCTGTCGAGGGTGGGTCCGTTGGGTAGGACGCCCAGGCCGAGGGTGACCCTGTGCACGGCCGGGTGGTCCGGGTCGAGGACGGTTTTCTGGCTGACCAGCAGGTGTGGGAGATCCGTGAGATGTCCCAGTCGAAGCCGAAGAAGAAGACCGCGGCCGCGAAGAAGGCTCCCGCCAAGAAGGCAGCAAGGATGACTGCGGCTTCGACGGCGAAGACGCCGGCTCGGCGGCAACGCGGCGCCTGACCCGCTGCACCGGCGTCCAGGACGTACTGTCCACGAGGAGCCTCAGCGCACGTACCGCCTTCGGGTGTCGTGTATCGCTCCCGGAAGCGCAGCGCGCGGATTTCCGCCTCTGGCTGCTCCGCGAGGCGGCACGGGCCGCCGCGCCGGAAAACCCACCGTGTCACGCCTCCAGGCGGCCACCGGTATCCGCACGGACATCATCCACCAGCTCGAGGGCGATGAAGCCGATGGTGTCCTGCTATTGCTGCCAGATGCCGAAACCACCGAGCGCTGGGCCACCGCGCTACCAGCCACCGACAAGGTCCTACGTGTCTACGTCGCCATCACCCGCGCCCGCCGCCCTACTACAAGCCTCCGTTCGATACTTTCCGTCCGTCGCGGACGTTGGGTCGCGACCGGCCAGGGAGCGGTGGCCACGCTGCTGTGTTTGCGGACCGGATTGGGTGGCGAGGAGGTGGACGAGTCCGCCGGCGCATCAGGGCAGTTCGATCGGTCCGTAGCGCGCGTGCGGCTCCTGCCGCATCAGCGCGTCGTATCGGTCCGCTGCCGAGTAGTGCCAGAACTCGGTTCCGTAGTTTGTAAAACCCGCGCTTTCCATGGCGTTGAGCAGCAGCCGGCGATGGTGGCGCGCGTGATCGCTGAGGTTTGGAGCGTGTGTGAAGCAGGCTCCGTCGCTCTCCTCCGGGGAGGCGTTGACGCGGGTGCCGAGGTCGAGTTCGTGGCCGTCCTGGTCAACAAGGGTCACATCCACGGCCGCGCCCGCGGAGTGCGGCGCGATCTCCGGCGGCGACACGTATCGGCTGGCGGCCTGGTGCAGCTGCTCCGCTGTCCAGCCTGGCTGAGCATTGGCCAGTTCGTTCCGGTAGTCGGTGAAGTAGCGCTGTTGGAGGGCCAACGGCCGGTAGCCCTCGATGAACAGCAGGTCGGTGCCGGCGGGCAGGAGCGAGCGAGCGTGTTGCAGCTGGGCCAGGACGCCTTCGCGGACGTGGGCGAATGAGCCCTGCGGATCTTGCTTGCGGGGATCGATACGGAAGGCGTGGTCACGGACGTCGACGAGCGGTTCCCCGCACTCGCGTATCGGAATCGCGGCGACCTGAGGATCGGACATCAACACCAGAGGGTTCATCGAGTCTCCCTGGGAAGGCTTGTACGGCGGTGGCGGGGCAGGGGAGATAGAGGCCAGCTCGGTCTCGCGCAGGATGCGCGCGATGGTGGTCTGCAGTGTGCTGTCGGCCGGGATCACGGTCTCCAGACCGCCGGGCAGCAGATCCAGCTCGCGGTACCAGGAGGCGAGGTGGTCGTCGGTGACTTGCGCCAGGTACGCGGCATCCGCCTTCGACGCGTGCCGGGCCAGCGACGCCTCCAGCGGCACGTTCAGGTAGTAGCAGCTGGAGACGCCGCGGTGGTCGCGTACCAGAGACGTGATCATGTGGCTGTAGCGGTCGGCATACAGGATCCCGTCGAGCACGACGTGGAAGCCGGCGTCCAGGGCTTCGCGCGCGATGCTGCCCAGCAGGGCGATGTTGGCGCCGCGGGCGGTGTCGTGTTCCCTGAGCACGTTCCGGCGGATCACGTCCTGGCCGACGATCGCGATACCGCGGCCGTAGTGATCCCGCAGCCCTTGGGCCACGCTTGACTTGCCTGACGCCGAGTTGCCGCGGATCACCACGAGGCGGGTGTCCGCACGGCCGGTCGCAAGTGCAGCGGAGGAGCGGCGGCGTGCGCCGCTGGGTGTGTCGGTCATGCGGGCCATCCCGTCTCGCTGTACAGCTCACGGTTCTGGATCTTTGCGATGGCCACCCGGGTGTAGGGGACGAGGTCGTCGGGGAGCGCGGCAGGGTCCCAGAATTTCCACTGGGTGCACTTGTCCAGGGCGGCGAGGACGCCCGTTCCGGTCCGGCACACCAGTAGTCCGATGGTTGCGCCGCGGTCCACACGCCATGCCATCCGCACGGAACGCAGCACGAGCGCAGGCAGCCGCCGCGCCATCGTGCGGGTAGTTAAGAGCGATCCTCCCTGCAGCCGTGACCTGTCTCGGAAGAGGAACTCCTCTTCTCGAACACCAGCCTTGTCAGGGTCGTCGTCGGCTGTGATGTCGTTCGGTGGCTGGGACGGGTGTGGCGGTGTGATAGCCGAGGTCATCGTTCCTCCTGAGAGGTCATTGCGAAGGCGTCGTGAGAACCAACGACCTGTCGGCAATTTCGAGCGCACGTCTTTTGGTCGCGCGCGGGAGCCAGTGAGCGCAGGCGTGAGACGGCTCTGCAGGGCCGCCGTCTCAGGTCCTGCTTGGGACAGCAGGAGACCCGACATGGCCGAAACGCCGACACTGCCTCGTAGAGAGACGGGCCAGCAGGGAAGCGGGGGTCAGCGCTCGGGCTTCGGGGGCCGTTGCATCAGCGCGGCGGCGGCCTCGCCGAGGGTGACCTTGTCGTGGAGCAGGGCGGAGATCACTTCGGTGATCGGCATCTCGACGTCGTGGACCCGGGCCAGGGAGAGGACGGCTTCGGCGGACTTGACGCCCTCGGTGGTCTGCCGGGTGGCGGCGGCTGCTTCTTCAACGCTGAGGCCGTGGCCGAGGTGGGTGCCGAAGGTGCGGTTGCGGGAGAGCGGTGAGGTGCAGGTGGCCACCAGGTCTCCTACACCGGACAGGCCGGCGAGGGTGGCCGGGTCGGCGCCCATCGCGGTGGCCAGCCGGGTGGCTTCGGCAAGACCGCGGGTGATGAGCATGGCCGTGGCGTTGTCTCCCAGGCCCATGCCGGAGGCGATCCCCGCCGCGAGGGCGATGACGTTTTTCACGGCGCCGCCGAGCTCGCAGCCGATCACGTCGGTGCTGGTGTAGGGCCGGAAGTAGGAGGTGCGGCACGCTTGCTGGAAGCGGAAGGCCGCGGTCTCGTCGGGGCAGGCGACGGTTGCGGCGGCGGGCTGACCGGCCATGACCTCCGCTGCCAGGTTCGGCCCAGACAAAACCGCTACCCGTTCCGCGTGTACGCCGGTCACCTTGCTGATGACCTGGCTCGCCCGCAGCCCGCTGCCGACCTCGATGCCCTTCATCAGCGACACGATCACCGTGTCCGGACCGATGTGCGGCGCCCATACCGCGAGACTCTCGCGCAGGGACTGCGCGGGGATGGACAGGACCAGGAAGTCCGCGCCGTCCAGCGCGGCAGCCGGGTCAGTGGTGGCGCTCACGGTGGGTGACAGTTGAACGTCGGAGAAGTACCGGGGATTGCGATGCCTTGTGTTGATGGCGTCGGCGATCTCGCCGCGGCGGGCATGCATGGTCACGTTGGTGCCGGCGTCGCCGAGGACCTTTCCCAGCGCGGTGCCCCAGGAGCCAGCCGAGAACACCGCTGCGCGGGTGCAGAATTGAATCACCGCGAGGCCTCTCGTCTGACGGGGGCCTGCCGTCAGGGCGGTGGTCGGCCCGGACATGCTATCGGCCACTTGGACCTGCCGGCCGCTTCCGAGCTCTGGCGTTCCTGGCGCAGGCGGAGTTGGTGGCCGGGTCCGTCGGGTACCACGTAGGCATGGTGATCGTCCTGGTCATTGTCTCGAGCAGCCAGCAGGGAAGATCTCGGCTCTGGGTGATTCACGCGACGTCTTCGGCTGCGAGGACGATACGGGCCCGTGCGAGGTCGACGTCGACTATCTGCACGGAAATGTCCTGGCCCTCGCGGGCGCTTTTCGCAGGGTCGGTTATCGGCTCGGTGAGTGGTACAAGTCCTTCGAGGCAGTCGGCAACGCGCACGAAGAATCCTAGCGGCCCGACCTTGGTGACCCGTCCGATGACGATATGTCCGACGCGTTCCGTGAATCGTGGGAGCGGGTCTTCGTGTTGAGTCCACTCGTGGAGTGAGACGCCCACCTCTTGAACGTGCTCGACGTGCGCGAACACCATGCCGTTGATGGACTGTCCTATGGTCGGCAGTTCCATGCACCGGGGCATGCGACCGGCTCTGGCCAGACCCACGGCGTCAGGGTGGCCGTCGATGGCGATCAGGGCGCCGTAAGGCCGTCTGCAGATGACCCGTCCGGTGATCGAAGAGCCGACAGGTAAAGAGCGAACTGTCGCAGGCCATGCAGCGGCGGCGTGAGCTATCCGGCACGTGCCATTCTCGGACGGCCAGGAGCAGGCGCAGGTGTGCTGACCAGGGCAGGTGCAGTCTGCTTCTTGGGGAGTTCCGTGATGTTGGTTGCATGAAACAATGCCGACCGTTTCAGGGTCGCTCGACGCGTGCTGCGGAATGCGTGCTGAGCCCTGCCAAACGCCGACACAGGTGGTGAGGTCTTCTGAGAGATAGATGTGGAACCGGCGAGGGGGATCGACGATTTGCGCCGTGTACACCCGTACGTCGCCGGCGTCATCGAGCCTGTCTACGGCTTGGGCGAGGCTTTCCAGTGTCATGCGACGAGGCAAGGTGGCACGGGCCTGCTGAGTCCGCAGTTCTACCATGACGTCCAGGCGCGAGGACCAGATGGCACGGATATCGCGGGCAGAGACTATTTGCGAGTAGATTTTCCATTCTCCGCCTGCCAGCAGAGCGTCGAGCGCTACCGGCCCACTGATGCCGTCGTCTTGGGCAAGGGCGGAACGCAGGATGGCGAAGGTCATGAACCCGATTCTGCCTGCCCGCCTGCTGACAGCGCAGCCTGGTCGTCAGAAGCCTTCGTACACCCGTTGACCCGGGCGTCCTTCGGATACGCGACCTCAATCCCGTCTGATGGAGCGGCCTGGGGTGCGGGCGGCGAGTTTTCGGGTGCGGTGGTGTCGGACGAGGCTGGTGTCGGGCCTGGCATCCGCCGCGTGCGCGCGGTGGGGAGGATACGAAGTCGAGCGGAGGGACGAGTGCAGACAGGTCCCGGCGATGGGGGCGGGCCGCATGATCTTTTTGGCCGGGCCGGATGCGCGACGACATCGTCCGAAGCATCAGAATCAACTGGCACGAACGGCAGGCCACTTGTCCGTCGGGCCAGGCCAGCCGCTACTGGACAGTCGGCCTCGACAACAACGGCCGCGACGCGATCAGAATCCGCTTCGCGACCACGACCTGCTCCCCCTGCCCCGTCCGTGACCAGTGCACCCGCTCCACCCAGTACGGCCGGCAGCTCACCGTCCGGCCTGAAGGACAAGACGCCCTGCTCGAACGCGTCCGCGCCGAGCAGACCACCAAGGTGTGGAAGGAACGCTACGCCGCCAGAGCCGGTATCGAGGGAACCATCCACCAAGCCGTCGCCGTCGGCGGCATGCGCCGCACCCCGCTATCGCGGCCTGGCCAAGACACACCTCAGCCATGTTCTGACAGCCGCTGCAGTCAACTTGATCCGGCTCGACGCCTGGTGGCACGGCACCCCACTCGCCCAGACCAGAACTTCCCAGCTTGCGGCCCTCGAACTCAGTGCATGAACCAATTGGGCAACAGGGTCATCGAGGGCTGGTACAACTTGCACCGTCTGCACAGCAGCCTCGGCTACCGCAGCCCCGCCGAATACGAGACCACACTCGCAGCCTAATGGGAGCAACGGAGTCGGGGAATGCTCGGTTCCGTAGCCGCCAGCAGGTGAGCACTTTCGCAGCCGGAAGCACTGACTTCTGTGGTCAGACCGTGCCCCTGCTGGTCGGCCGGGAGGCCCGACCGCTGATGGGGTGGCGTGCCCGCCCCACGGGGCGTGAGCACTGGATCCATTAGGCCGCGTGCCGTGCCTTCCGCAGGCTGCACCGATGTGTCGAGTAGGGGAGGGTCTGTTGCTACTGATCGGCGATGACTGGGCCGAGGACCACGTGCGCCACGAGGCGCTTGAAGTCGGGCGGGGGTGAGAGACCTTCGACTCCTGGCCGTCGCAGCGGTCGGGTGAAGCTGAGGGCAGCCTGATCCGGGAGACGCCGGGGAGGGTGGGAGCAGCCCTGACAACGTCGGGACGTGCCAGTACTGCCGGATGGCGCGGGTCCGGTCAGCGAGACGGGAAGGTGTACGAGAGGAACCAGTGTCCGACGCCCCTTAACGGCCCACCAGCTCAAATCTGGCAGATATGGGCTGGTCGCGGTGCATACCTGCTTCTTGTGCGAGAGCGGGTAACTCCTGGACGCCATGTGATCAACGGCCAGGAGGCCACGGTGAATGTCTGCGGCGTAGCCGTGGCGAAGCCGCAGGGGTAGAGCTGGGCGCCTCACCCGTCGATCGACTCTCAAGTGAACGTGGGAACCGTCCGGTGTCGTCCTCGCCCCGTGCAGCCAGCACGGCGGAAGGACAGGCGCGTCGTCTGCTGTTGGCACCGGGCGGGGCGGAGGCTCCGTAGTAGTCCGAGGCCGGGAAAGCCGGCCGCATGGCCAAGGGAGCCAGCAAGTCAGTAGTGGAAGTACTGGAAGACCGGGAGGACACTGGTGAATACGAGTGATCTGCCGCTCGGCTCGTTCCGGGGCGAGCGACGGGTACTGGAGATCCAGACCAAGCTGCACCGTTGGGCGAACGACGATCCTCATCGTCGGTTCGACGATCTTTACAACCTCGTCTGCGATCCTGCGTTCCTGGCCATGGCCTGGGAGCGGGTTGCGGGAAACAAGGGCGCACGCTCGGCCGGAGTCGATGGGATGACCGTCGCCTTCGTCCGGGAACGGATCGGCGAGGCTCAGTTCCTCGTCGAGCTGCGGGAACAGTTGAAGTCCCGCAGTTTCCGTCCGGTGCCGGTCAAGGAACGGATGATCCCCAAGCCGGGGTCGCGCAAGCGGCGGCGTCTTGGGATTCCTTCTGTGGCCGATCGGGTGGTCCAGGCGGCCTTGAAGCTGGTGCTGGAGCCGATTTTCGAGGCGGACTTTGCGCCGTGCTCGTACGGCTTCCG
>NZ_JBEXHZ010000074.1:0-17318 GCF_040608315.1 Streptomyces sp. NPDC005195 | reverse complement strand
GCGCGCCCCCCCCCCGCGCCCCTGCCGCCCGGCCGATGCGGTGGCCGAACCCCTCGCCGGCCGCCAGGACATCATCACCCTGGCCGTGCGCAGCCCGCTCGTCGTCCGCTCTGGAGGGCTGCGCCCTGACCCCATCCCGGTGTTCCGCGAGATGACCAGCGTCAATCCGAACGTCGTGCTCCCCGCGGCCCCGGCGGCACGCGGCGCTGAAATCGGTGACGGCTTCGCCGAGCGAATGCTCGTCAACGTCGGCCAGGCCTGCCTCAAGCCGGCCATCCTCCTCGCCGTCGACGCTCCCGGATACAGCGAGATGCGTGAGGCGGCCGCGGCGCGCGTGCGGGTCATGGCTGCCCGTCCCATGCTCACCCCAGGCATCCACGACGCCTACGAGGCCGGCTCCCAGGCGCAGCGCGACTCGGGTGCCGCGGTCATCACCGAGGGGCCGGGCCCCGCGGGCGCCTGGGAAGACAGGAGTCGCCTGCTGGAAGTCGACGGGGACCGGTTCATCGCGGATCCCTCCCTGGAGGAAGAGGTCTTCGGCCCCTTCGCGCTGATCGTCCGCTTCACCGGGATCGACCAGCTCCTCGAAGCGGCTCAGAGCTTCCGTGGACAACTGACGGCCATGATGCACATCGACAAACCCGACCACGACGATGCGGCGCGACTGCTGCCGATTCTGGAACGCCGCACCGACCGCGTCGTGGTGAATGCCTACTCCCATCCCCAAGAAGTCGGCTACGCCACCATCCATGGCGGTCCGTTCCCGGCGACGACGGACAGCCGTTCGACCTCCGTCGGCATGACCGCGATCGACCGGTTCCTGCGGCCTGTCACCTACCAGGGATTTCCCGGAGCACTCCTGCCCGACGCCCTCGCCGCGGACAACCCCGACGGCCTGTGGCGCCTGGTCGACGGACACCTGACTGGCCCGGAGCAGACGCCGGCGCCTCTGGTGTGCCACCGCTCCAGGGTGATGGCACTCGCGGGAAGTGCGCGGTCAGGACGGGTGTTTGCGGATCCACCACACGGACAGTGCGACGAGAGCCACGCCGAGCGTGAAGCACAGACCCATCGCGGTCCACTGCAGCGGCCAGAGGTCCGTTACGGGGTGGTACCTGGCCCAGTGACCGGTGATCCCGTGTTCGGTCAGACACCGACGGAAGTCGCTCTGCGCGTAGCAGTCCGTGGCCTCGGATACGTGACGGCCGTCGGTGGACAGCGGGCCGTCCTGCAATAGCCACGAGCCACCGGGTGCCGGAGGTTCGGATGTGTGCTGCGCGGAGACGGTGCGAGCCGGCCACAGGTACGGCCGGACCTGTTCGAGCAGGGCGAACAGGCCTGCGCCGGCGGCGAGGGTCGCCGCCATGGCCAAGACGGTGCGGCGTAGCACGAGTCCAAGAGTGGCGCCCAGGAGGTAGAGCAGAACGCTCAGGCCCACGACGACAGGACCCACACCGTAGAAGGGGTACCACCCCTGCCAGGGAAACAGCGGGCCCAGGGCTGCGGCGATGGGGTGCCACCACCAGGTCATGGCTGCGGCGAACACGCTGCTGACGAACGCGGTCACGGCGAGGGGCACGCCTATCTTCGCGACGATCCAGTGCGTCCGGGTCACGGACTGGGTGGTGACCGTGCGGTAGGTGCCCGATTCCAGTTCCTGGGCGAGCTGGGGCCCGCCCAGGAACAAGCCGAACAGGAAGGGCAGGAGGAGCATCGCCTGGAGCGGTCGCCGCAGCGGGAACTGGTGCTCCTTCTCGAAGGCGAGGAGGCTCTTCAGGCACGCTGCGGACGTCTCGCGGCCGTGGCAGGCGTCCAGGTGCTGTGCGGCCGCGGCGGCAGCGGCATGCTGATGCTGGACGGCGGCGTAGACGGCGACGGCGGCTGCGGCGGCCAGGCCGATCCAGAAGGCGGTGCGGTTCTGCCGCCAGATCAGCCAGGTCAGCCCGCTCAGTCGGGGTCGCAGCCGGCGGCCGCCGAGAGCAGGGGGAGAGGCGAGAGCGCTCATGCCGCCACCTCGCTGCCGTCGACGCGTGCGCTGGCGGTCAGCAGCGACGGAGCGTCAGGGGTTTTGAGATAGCCGAGGACGAGTTCCTCCAGGGTGGGCGGCCGGCCCTCGGGGCTTTCCAGGAGAGCGGGGTGCGTGCGTATCAGCGAGGTGAGCCGGTCCGGGCCGCTGGAGGTCGCGATGACCTGGTGGCCGTCCAGGTTCTTGTGGTGGCGTTCGTGGTTCGTTGTCATGGTGGTCAGCTGCCGGTGGGCCGCGAGCAGGACGTCCACCTCTCCAGCGAGCCGGACCGAGCCCTGATTGACGAGAACGAGGTAGTTACAGGCGCTTTCCAGTTCGGACACCAGATGTGAGGACATCACGACGGTGGTGTCATGGCGTCGGGCCTGCGCCTGGAGCAGGTCGGTCATCTGGTGCCGCACGAGGGGGTCGAGGTCGGCCATCGGTTCGTCGAGGAGCATCAGCCGCGGGCGTTTGCCCAGGGCGAGGGCAAAGGCGACCCGGGTGGACTGACCGCCGGAGAGAGTACCGATCCGGGCGTTCAGCGGGATGCCGCCGGCCTCCACGACAGACTCGGCGGTTTCACGGTGCCAGGTAGGGTTCAGCTCCTGTCCCATGCGCAGGATCTCGTGGACGCGAAACCGCGGGTAGAGGGCCTTCTGCTGGCTGAGGAACGCCGTGCTCTGACGGGCCTGGGCGCTGTCCGGGCGGTGGCCGGACAGAGTGATCGAGCCGGCGGTCGGGGTGATCAGGTCGGCGGCGAGGGACAGCAGCGTCGTCTTGCCTGCGCCGTTGGGGCCCACCAGCGCACAGATGCTGCCGGCGGGCAGTCGGAAGGAGGTGTCCCGCAGTGCCCAGCCGCGGCGGTAGCGGCGGCCGAGCCCGAGTGTCTCGATCGCCGGAGCGAGCGTGGCGGCCTGATGGTTGGTGGCAGAGTCGGTCATGACATGCGGGCCTGTTCGGTCCTTCTGTGCAGAAGCGGGGCAGGGCTGCTCGGGCCCGGCGGGCGGGCCGCGAGCATGGGGTGCGGAAGTTCATCGATTTCCGTGACCGCGGCGCAGTACGAGGACCACAGCCGCGATACCTGCGGCGAACAGCGTCAGGTGGAAGAGGCCGGGGACCGGGACAGCCAGGCTCCACAACGCGAGGTGCGCGATCAGGCGTTCAGCCAGGTGCACACCGCCCAGGAGGAGGAGTGCCACGCCGGCGAGGCCGGCGGCCAGCCGCTTCGGGTGCCGGAGCACAACGGCGACGTTCAGGTTGGGGGATCGGTTCATGGCTACGACGCTATGCGGCAGGTGAGGATGCCCGCTTCGGCTGAAAGTCGGCACATCACGGGTGACCAAAGTCGGGGCCGCTGAAAGCACTCATACCTTGGTAGGGAACGTAGCGCGCCGGGGCAGAATCGTTCGCCTCGGCCGGGTGCGGCCACGTAGCTTTCGTAGACGTGAACCGCACGAGCACGGCTGACAGCCGACACGCTGGGTGGCGCGACCTGCTGGTCGTGGCAGTCGGCATGGTCCTGACGGCCGGCACCGTTGCCGCCGGCAATCGCGGCCTGTCGTTGTACCCCCGCCTGTTCACCAGCACGCACTTGCCTGGAGCGCTGTTCGAGGCGCGGGGGCTGCTGGTGCCGCTCGCGAGCTGCTTGCTCCTGTGGGGGCGACGCCGGTGGCCGGTACCCGTCGCTTTGGTGCTGGTGGCGATGAGCACCGTCGTGCCCGCCATTCCGGCCGCCGCCATCGCCCTGTTCACCGTGGCCGCCCTGTGCCCGATTGCGGCCACCCGCTGGGTGACCGGCGCAAGTCTGCTTCCCATCCTTCTGTTTCTCGCGACGCGTTGGTCGATCCAGTCAGCAGACGTGGCGTCGGCGGTGACCGGGGCACTGCTCGTGGGGGGCGCCGTGGGCTGGGGCCTGTTCGTACGCTCGCTCCGGGAGCGTGCCATGCGCGCCGAGAGCGAGTCCGCGCTCCGCGCGGAGCAGGCACGACAGCGGGAGCGCGAGGCCATCGCCCGGGAGATGCACGACGTCCTGGCCCACCGGCTGTCCCTGCTGAGCGTGCACGCAGGCGCCCTTGAATTTCACCCCCACGCACCTCCCGACCAGGTCAGGGAGGCTGCCACTGTGATCAGGGACAGCGCGAGCCGAGCGCTGGAAGACCTGCAGCACGTCCTCGGCGTGCTGCGTACGCCCCTTGACGCGGGTTCCGCAGCCGGCACCGAACCGCCTCAGCCCACGCTGCGGGACCTGACACCTCTGGTCGAGGAGAACAGGAAGGCGGGGATGTGCGTCGAGATCGAGATCGACCTCATCGACGCGGACTCTCTGGACGACTTCACCAGCCGCACCGTCTACCGGATCGCGCAGGAAGCACTGACCAATGCCCGCAAACACGCCCCGGGTGAGGCGGTCCACCTGGCCCTGACCGGTACCCCTCGTGATGGACTCACGCTCGAGGTGAGCAACAACCTGCCCGCGGCCACGCCCACCGCGTTGCCGCCCGGAGCACGGCAGGGCCTGATCGGCATGTCCGAGCGGGTCGCACTGGCCGGCGGGACCTTCGAGCACGGCCGTGACGACCACCGGCACCGCGTGCTGGCCTGGCTGCCGTGGACCACGTGATCACCGTACGGTGGTCGGCATGATCCGCGTACTGCTGGCCGATGACGACCCCCTGGTCCGTGCCGGACTGCGCCTGATGCTGGGGGCGGCCGACGACGTCACGGTCGTGGCCGAGGCGTCCGACGGCGCCGAGGTAGCGAGTCTTGTCGACCTGCACCGCCCCGACCTGATCCTTATGGACATTCGGATGCCGGTCATGGACGGCATCGAGGCGACACGTGTCCTGCGGGCCCGCACCGACCCTCCTGAGATCATCATGCTCACCACGATCGCCACCGATGGATACGTTCTGCGTGCACTGCAGGCGGGTGCCAGCGGCTTCCTCCTCAAGCACACGCTGCCGCAGGAACTTGTGGCCGCGCTGAGAAGGGCGGCCGCGGGGGAGCCGGTGTTCTCCCCGGGGCCATTGCGTCAGCTCGTCGACACGGTCGCTGGGCCTGAGCCCGCAGACAGGCCGGTACGCAGCACCGCCGGCGGGCACGGGGCGCCGGAGGCGGGCGGGCGGGACGCGCGCGGCGCGCGGGAACTGCTCGACCGGCTGGGGGCACGCGAGGTGGAAGTCTCCCTCGCAGTCGCGCAGGGGAAGACGAACGCCCAGATCGCCGCCGAGCTATACCTGAGCATCCCGACGGTCAAGGCCCACGTCTCGCACGTCCTGGCCAAGCTGGAACTGAACAATCGGGTCCAGATCGCGCTGCTGGTCTATCGCGCCGGCCTGATCTGAGCAGAAGTGTGTCGACGGTCGCGTAAAACGTGAACGCTCACAGGGGCTGGGGCGCTGGCGCATGTCGAGGTAGCGGCGCAGTCGCACGCCGGGCTGTCCGGGGTCCCGGGTGGTGCGTTCCACCGAGGTGGCTGCCCACATTCCGGTCAGGGCCGCCTGGAAGTCGAAGGCGGTCTGGTAGTCGGCGGCTGCCACGTCGACCACGAGTTGTCCACCTGGTCGCCCGTGGTCTGACCAACGCCGAAATCGCCGATGCCCGGGTGCCCGCAATCGCGTGGAGATCGCCGCCTGGGCGTGGGAAACCTGGCTCGTGGATCGACGTTGAGCAGGTCGCACCCAAACACTCCTCTGCCTCGCACGACGCAGGGCCGACACGGTGACCGACGTTCCGGCCTCCTCCGCCAGCGCTGTCATCGTCGGGCGATCGTCTCGCCCGTCTCGCGGACCTTGTATTTCTGCCGGCACGGTGACCTGCGGGGTGATTCCTGCGGGTCACCGACCCGGCATTTTGGTGATTGCTGGCGATCGGGTGCGACGGTCTTGATCGGCTGTTCAGCGGACTGTGGCATTGCTCCCCCAGATACATGGAGTCCCGCTGCTGGCGAGAAGAGGGCCATCACGTTTCCCGACCTTTCCGGGTCGTGACAACGACAGAACTTGGTGTTGCCGTACGCCGCCGGACAGCAGCCGTCATAATTGGGGGCATGGCCGTCACACCACAGCACCCCCTCCCCGCGTCATCCCCGGTCGGCAGGGTCGTTGCGCATGTGGGCTCCGGCGGCACGGACCTGGAGCTGTACCGGGAGAAGTTTCGGCGGCGGTTGCCGGATTCACTGGATGAGCTGCGCGGGCCGGCAGAAGGGGTCGTGGAACCACCGGCCACCGTGGTCTGGTCCGGGCTGCGTGTCTTCGATCTTGCCAACGAACGTCAGCGGATGAGCCTGTACCGCACCGTCCTCGCCGAGGGCATGCGTGAGGACCTGTCTGCTCTCCTAAACCGTGACATCCTCCTGCGATCGTGGCCCACCTTGCGGACCCTGGTCTCGACCACCGTCCGCGGCGTGTGGGAGGACCGGTTTTCGCAGCTGCGGGCTCTGGCAGACGTACCTCCCGCCCAGCCTCCGGCCCGGCGACCGCGCACCCACCAGGGTCCAGCGGCCGCGTGAGGCTTCCCGGCCTGCACGCGCGCCTCCTGGCGGACGTCCTGGCCATCGGCTCCCCGTACCCCCTGGTGATCACCGGCGGCTATGCCGTTCAGGCCCACGCGCTCATCGCACGCCCGAGCCAGGACCTCGACGTCGCCACCGAGAACCCCGCGCCGATGGACGAGATCATCCGCACCCTCACGGAAGGGCTCACCGAACGCGGCTGGTCCTTCAAGGTGATCGAAGTCGCCCCACTCTCCGCGCGCCTCAACGTCACCGACACCCACTCCGGAACCCGGGAGACGTGCGAGGTGGACGTCCTGAAGGAAGTGTTCACCCGACCGATCGCCTCCTGTGCCTACGGGCCCGTGCTCGCAGAGGAAGACGTGATCGGCACGAAGGTCCGCGCGCTCGCCGAGCGGGGCGCGGCCCGCGACGCCCTGGACGTTTTCGCCGCCTCGCGCCGATGGCCTACGACCGACCTTGAGGAATTCGGACGCCGCCATGCCCGCGACCGCTTCGACCTGGAGTCCCTCCAGACCCGGCTGGCGGCCGTGGCCTGGCTCGACGATGCGGAGCTCGAAGCGTACGGTGCGACCCCCGAACTGATCGACGAACTGATGGCCTGGGCCCAGGAATGGGCCGACGATCTTGGCCGCCGATTGCTCCGCGACCAAGAACTCGATTAAAAGAACGCCCACCGGCTACAACCCCTCGCCGGGTGTCCACTTGAGGATGCGTGTTCTGAAGTCGACGGAAGCTGAGGGTCAGTTCGCCGATCTGGTCGGCGAGCCGGCGATCTCCGAGGCAGCGGGCCGCCTCCAGAAAGCGACACGGGTGTCAGTACGTGCGCTCCAGGAAGCAGCGACGGGATTGATCACGGTCGTGTGCGGAGGGCTTCGCATCCGGGCCGGGGCCGTTCACTCTGTGGTGGTGATGACGGGCGGCCACGCGATCCACGAGAGTCGCCCGGAGCCAGCCCGTAGGCTGCCGGCGGTCCGACCAGGAGGTGCACCGGATCTACGCTCAGCCGTGCGGATGACGGCCCGGAACGGTGGGCGGGTAGGACCCCGGTTGGACCGTCTTGCGGCGGCCGTGCGTGAGACCGAGGCACCGGGAGGCCCACACATCAGCCAAGTGCGCCGGGGTGGAACGGTTCAGCCGGAGACGGCTGAGCGGTCGAGGAACTGCCGCAGTCCGGTCCGCACGGCGTCCGTGGGCGCGGTGGCGGCGAAGCAAGCCGCCTCGACCGCGAGCCCCTCGTCGATCGGCAGGTTGATGCCGCGGGTGACCGCGCGCAGGCAGGCTGCTACGTCCGTCGGTGCGTGCCGGATGATCCGTGAGTCCAAGTCCTGGGCGGCGTCGAGGAGTTCGTCAGCGGGTACGACGGTGTTGATGAGGCCCATCTCGGCGGCTCGGCTGGCCGGGATGGGGTCGCCGGTCAGGGTCATTTCCGGGCCGCGCTTGCGGCCGATGTGGCGCGGCAGCCGCTGAGAGCCGCCGAAGGGCGGCGGAAATCCGAGGGAGACCTCGGGCTTGGCGAAGGTCGCGTGCTCCGCGGCGATCGCGAGCGGAGCGGCCTCGACGATCTCGCAACTACCGCCGTATACAGGGCTGTTGAATGCGACGATCACCGGTAGGGAAACTCCCTGATCCGCCGGGTCAGATCGAGCATCTCCCTGGTCTTGCCAGAGGCGGTCGCGGCTCGATGAGCAGGATCCGCATCCTCCAGGGCAGGGCGTGGCGTACGCGCCGGGACGCTGCCGAAGGCCCGTAACGGATCCGTACGGCCGTTGCCGTACACATCACCAGGTTGACGGCTGTCACCGGTCGTGAGGAGGGCGCGGGTGCGGCCTCACCACAGCTTTCACCGGCGTGGTCTCCTCATTACGGTTGTTCTGGTTCCTTTGGGGCAGACGGCTGTCTGCGAGGATGTGCCGCATGGACGCTCGGATCAGGAACCATGTAGCAGTGACCGGGCGGCCCGGTGGGCCAGTGGTGATACTGGCGCACGGGTTCGGATGCGACCAGAACATGTGGCGCCTGGTGGTGCCGGCGCTGGAGCGGGACTTCACGGTGGTCGTCTTCGATCACGTCGGCGCGGGAAACTCGGACCTGGCGGCGTGGAGCCGGGAGCGCTACGCGTCGCTGGACGGTTACGTCGACGACGTGCTGGAGCTGTGCCGCGACCTGGAGCTCGGCCCGGCGACGTTCGTGGGACATTCGGTCAGCGCCATGATGGGTGTGCTGGCCGCCGTGCGGGAGCCCGAGGCGTTCGCGGGGCTGGTCCTGCTGGCACCCTCTCCGTGTTTCATCGACGACCCGGACACCGGGTACCGGGGCGGGTTCAGCACCGAGGACATCGAGGAACTGCTGGAGTCCCTGGACGCGAACTACCTCGGCTGGTCGGGTGCGATGGCGCCCGTGATCATGGGTAATCCGGAGCGTCCGGAACTCGGCGAGGAACTGACGAGCAGCTTCTGCCGTACCGATCCGGAGATCGCGCGGGTCTTCGCCCGGGTGACGTTCCTGTCCGACAACCGTGCCGACCTCGCCAAGGTGACGGTGCCCACGCTGGTCGCCCAGTGCTCCAGCGATGCCATCGCCCCGCCGGAGGTGGGAGCGTTCGTGCACGCTCAGATCCCGGGGAGCCGTTTGGTGACCCTGAACGCCACCGGGCACTGCCCGCAGCTCGCGGCTCCGGAGGAGACCGCCGCGGCAATCACCGCGTTCGCGGGAGCCCTGCGGTGATGAGCAAGACCGACGACGAAGGACGCAGCGGTCCGCAACAAGACGAGGGGCAGACAGACGACCTGGAGTTCTCCGCGTTCTCCGCTCTCCTGGAGGACAACGCGGAGGACCTGTACGAGCACGCGCCCTGCGGGTACCTCTCCACCCTGCTGGACGGCCGTATCGCGAAGGTCAACACCACTCTGCTGGACTGGCTCGGACATCAGCGCGCCGATGTGATCGGCCGCAAGCACTTCTCCGACCTCCTGACCGTCGGCGGCCGGCTCTATCACGAGACCCACTTCGCCCCGACACTGCGAATGCAGGGCGAGATCAGCGGCATCGCCCTGGAACTGAAGGCCGCCGACGGAACCCGCCTGCCGGTCCTGGTCTCCTCCACTGTGCAGAAAGGCAGCGACGGGGAGCCCCTGCTGATCCGCACCACGGTCTTCGACGCCCGCGAACGCCGCGCCTACGAGACCGAGCTGCTGCGCGCCCGCAAGGAAGCCGACCAGGAACGCGACCGCCTGCGGGCCCTGGCCACCACCCTGCAGAAGACCCTGCTGCCGCCCACGCTGGTGAACGTGCCGGGCCTGGACGTCTCCGCCTACTACCACCTCGCCTCCGACGACGAGGTCGGCGGTGACTTCTACGACCTCTTCCCCCTGGCCTCCGGCACCTGGGGCCTGTTCCTCGGCGACGTGTGCGGCAAGGGCGCCGCCGCCGCGGCCGTCACCTCGCTGGCCCGCTACACGCTGCGCGCCGCCGCCGTCTACGACGCCGACCCGGCCGCCGTCCTGGGCAACCTCAACACGGTCCTCAACCACGAATACCACGGCACCGACCCCCGGTTCTGCACCGTTGTCTTCGGCCTCCTCACACCCAACCCCGACCGGGGCGGCTTCGACATCACCCTGGCCAGCGGCGGGCACCCGCCCGCCCTGCTGATGCGCGCCGACGGCACCGCCGACTTCCTGCCCACCCCCGGCGGCCAGCTCATCGGTGTCCTGCCCGACGCCCACATCGCCACCACCACCGTCCACCTCGCCCCAGGCGACAGCCTGCTCCTGCACACCGACGGCCTCACCGAAGCCCACACCCACGCGACCAGGGGCGGCAAAGAACGCTACGGCGACGACGCACTCCTTGACTTCGGCCGCACACTCGCCCCCACCACCGCAGCGGACACCATCAACGCTGTCCGCGACCTGCTCGACACCTTCGGCACCGGCGTCGACGACGACACCGCCGTCCTGGCCATCCACGTGCCCCGAACCCCCAGTGAAGAGCAGCAGTGAGCAAGCACTTGACCCTGACCACCCGCACCACCCCCGCCGGAGCGGTCATCGCACTCACCGGGGACCTCGACTACCACACCGCACCCGACGTCACCGCCGCGCTCCCCGGGCTCGACCTGCGCCCGGGCCGGCAGCTCGTCCTCGACCTCGGCGGCCTCACCTTCTGCGACTCCAGCGGCCTCACCGTCCTGATCGCTGCCCGCAACCATGCGCTGGCCGCCCACGCGAGCATCGCCCTGGTTGCCGTCCCCGACCGCGTCAGCAACACCTTCCGCATCGTCGGACTGGACCAGGTCTTCCCCACCCACCCCACCGTCCAGGCCGCCGAAGCCGCATGGCGCCTCACCTCGGAGTGACCAGCCAAAGACCCACCGACCGCCGCTCAGCAAGAGGCAAAACCCTGACGCGACCCGTCTACGGCTGGAGCCGCTGAGGCTTCCTCCCGCGCACTACGCGGACCGGACACCGTGATGAAGACCGCAGCGCCTCGGTATCGGAACCGGACCCCAGCACCATGCACCGCACCGGCAGTCAGGTCGGGTTAGCTGTGCGCGGGGTGTCATCGCCAGACGTGGCGGTACGACCCCGGACGCCTTCTGTCGGGCACCTGGTGCGTGGCCGATCAGCACCGTGGAGCGGTGCGGTTCTGACTGCGCTCGTACGACGTTCTCCTCGCGGCGGGCCGTGAGAGGATCGGCGCCCGCGGGGCCGGGGCCGTGCGCTTGCTGACCGCGAACGACGTCACGGTCGTTGAGGCCGGCCGCCCGGACCGCGAGGCACGGCTAGATGATTGAGGCAGCTCACTTTCCGTGCCGGGACGCGTGGTCATCACCAGCAGGGTCTGCGCGCGGTTGTCGGTGAACAGGACCTGGCAGTCGACCTCGATACGGCCCAGCGCGGGGTGAACGAGGGTTTTGTGGTCCTCGAACCGCTTGGCGACCTCGTGCCGATCCCACACTCGGACCCTCCACCGTACGAGGGGAACCGCAAACTCGGCGAGCCCCTGCACAGTGAGGGTCGACTTGGCGCCCGGTAACGACGCCGGCGAGCGCGGGGCCCGCGTACGCGAGGCGGATCCAGGGCAGCTGCCCACGGTGCGATTCGGGCCGGTCTGCGATTTGGGCGACCTCGCGCTCGGCGTAAAGCGCTGTTGCTTTCGGCAGCCGCCGAAGCGTCCGAGAACCTGAATGGACGGTCGTTTCGTCTCCCTGATCGTGAAAGGTATGGCAGACCTCGACGAGGCAGAACTCGTGCGTCGCGTCGCCGGTGGTGACCGGGCAGCGTTCGACGAGTTGTATCGGCGTACTTCGCCCTGGTTGGCGGTGCGGCTCCGCCGCCGCTGCGCCGACGACGACGTCGTCGCCGACGTGCTTCAGGAGACCTACCTGGCGGTCTGGCGTGCAGCCGGCAGCTATGCGGGCTCCGTGACCGAGGGCAGCGCGGTCGGCTGGCTCTGGGCGATCGCCGCGAACCGTCTCGTCGACGCGTTCCGCCGACGCGCCCGGGAGGAGCGGGTGCCGACCGTTGCCCTGCTTGATACGACCGCGCCAGCCGCCGAGGACGAGGTGATGGCAAACCGCGTCGACCAGAACTTCGAGCAGGCGCTGCTGCTGCTGCCACCGGAGTTGCGGCAGGTGCTGCAGGCGATGGTGCTCGACGACCTGTCGGTCCGTCAGACGGCGGTGCTGCTCGGTATGCCGGAGGGCACGGTGAAAACCCGCGCGCGGCGGGCTCGGATCGCGTTGCGGAAGGCGCTCTCATGACTCATCCCACCACCACGATCCTGGCCCGCTACGCGGACGGCGGGCACGGACTCGACGACGCCGCGCTCTGGTCGATCGAGGTCCATCTCGACGCGTGTGCCAACTGCCGTGAGTCACTGGCCGCCAAGGCCACCCCTGCCACGAGGGATCTGCTCGACCGTGTCGCCGTCTCGCTCGGCCAGGCGATCGAAGCGAGCCCGTCGCCGGCCCGGCAACGCACACCAGCAGCGGCCGTGCACCGACGCTGGCTCGCGTGGACGCTGCTGCCCTGGCTCGCGGTGACCGTCGCGGTGCTGGGCTGTGGCGTACTCCTGGACTCCGCCGAGCCGAGCCTGCCGTCGCTCGTGCTGCTGCTGGCCCCGGTGGCTCCGCTGCCCGGCGTCGCGGTGGCCTGGAGCCGGCGGATCGACCCCGCCTGGGAACTGATCGCCACCACACCGGCAGCCGGCCTGGCCATGGTGCTGCGGCGGACGCTCGCGGTGCTCGTCGTCGTGCTTCCGGCATTGCTGATGGCGGGTGTGAGCACCGGGTCCTCGCTGGCCCTCACCCTGCTGCCGTGCCTGGCGTTCACGGGGGCCACCCTCGTGCTCGGCGCCCTCATCGGCGTACGGCGCGCGGCGATCGGACTCGCGGTGGTCTGGTCCGCGGCAGTCCTGCTGCCGAGTGTGGCGGCCCAGTCCCTGTCCCCGGTACTGCAGCCGGGCAGCACCGTCGACTGGGTGGTGGCCACCGTGGCCCTTGCCGCGATCACACCGCTCGCCGCCACGCACTTCCGTCGCCTGACCAGTGGTAACTGACTCCCCATCAACAGGATCAACAGGAGAGAACCCATGCGAGCGGTTCGTGCTGCCGAAACGGCTCCCACCCTTCATCCCTGGCTCGTCCACGCAAAAGGACTGCGTGTCCGGGTCGGCCGGCATCTGGCCGTCGACGGACTCGACTTGACGCTGACTGCCGGCGTGCACGGTGTGCTCGGCCCGAACGGCGCCGGCAAGACCACGCTGATGCGCGCGCTGTCCACCGTCGTCAAGCCCGCCAGCGGCTCATTGACGCTGCTCGGCGGGGAGGTGGACGGCCGTGCCGACCTGCGCGAGGTGCGTCGAAAACTGGGGTATCTGCCGCAGCAGTTCGGCTTTTACCCGCGGTTCACCGTCCGCGAGTTCGTCGCGTACATGGCCTGGCTCAAGGAAATGCCCAAAACCGCGACACCCGACGCCGTACAGTGCGCGATCGATCGGGTGGGTCTCACCACCAAGGCCGACGCCAAGATGAAGACGCTGTCCGGCGGCATGCTGCGTCGGGCCGGCATCGCCCAGGCCATTGTGAACGACCCCGAACTGCTGCTGCTTGACGAGCCCACCGTCGGACTCGACCCCGAACAACGTCTCGACTTCCGTGACCTGCTGCGTGACCTCGGCGCCGACAGCTGTGTGCTGGTCTCCACGCACCTCGTCGAGGACGTCGTCGCTGCCTGCACCGATGTCATCCTCATGAACGAAGGCCGACTCCTCTTCCAGGGCACCCCCGACGACCTGATCGCCCGTGGTGGGCAGGGCGACGCGGGCGACAGCCCGGCGGAGCGCGGCTACTCCGCACTCTTGCGCCGGCACCGGAGCAACTCATGAACCGCATCCTCGGCATCGAGCTCCGGCGCTCGGCCGCCCTCGGCACCGCGCTCCTGATCGCCGTCGTCGGCACGGTCGTCCTCCAGGCCACCGCGGGGCGATGGTCCACGGGGTGGATGGCGCTGGCCATGACGCAGCGCGAATACCTCGCGGTTTCCTTGCCCCTTGCGATGGCCGCCGGCGCCTGGCAGTCCTATCGCGAGCACCGGGCGAACGTCGCCGAACTGCTCGCCGCCGTGCCCCGCCCGAGACCGCAGCGCATGCTGCCGATCCTGGCCGCGACGGCCCTGGCGGTGCTCGTCGCCTACCTGGTCACGCTCCTCGCGGCGGCACCACGGATCGCCGACACGGCGCGCTACCTGCCGCCGGCCGCGTTTGCCGTCGTGGCCGTCGGGCTGGTCGCGATGATCGCCTCGGTCTGGCTCGGGTTGGCCGTCGGACGCCTCGTGCCGGCGCTCGCCACCGCACCCGCGCTGGCCGTGATCGGCTTCGCGCTACTGATCCTCGCGCCCCACGCCCTTCCGGACGGCGGATTCACGGCGGCGTTCTCCCCGGCCATGGGGGTGAGCATGTTCAGCGACTACGACACTGTCGACGGCGGAGTCAGCGCCGCCCAGGCACTCTGGATGGCCGCGGTTGCGGTGGCCGGCGTTGTGCTCTTCGCCGTCCAAAACCGTAAGTTCGCGTTCGCAGCGCTGCTGCCGCTGGCCATCGGGGCCACGGTCACGGCCCTGGTGGTGCCGACCGGCGATGCCTACGACCGAGGGACGCTCGACCCGGTCGCCCAGGAACTGGTGTGCACCGACGACACCCCGCGGGTCTGCGTCAGCCGGGCGCACGAAGGGTTGCTGCCCGAGGTAACCCCCAAGGCCCGGCACGCATTGGAACTCCTGACGAAAACATCAATCGTCGAGGCACATGAGGACACCTCCACGTTCTCTCCTCCTACGTCACCGAGGTCGCGGGCCGACACCGCGCTGATGGGGATCACGGTCGACAAGCACGGTCACCTCGCCCACCCGAGAAGGTTCGAACCGACGATGCTCACCGGAGTGTTCACCGACCCTCTCAGCTGCGGAGACAACCGGAACTTCACAGTCGCCACCGCTGCGGCCTACTGGCTGCTCGACCGGGAGCCGACCGCCGGTCCCGATGGCCTCGAATTCGATGACCCGGACGCCGTCAAGCTGTGGAAGGGACTGCAGGCACTGCCGCGAGCCGAGGCCGAAGCCCGGGTTATCGCCGTCTATCAAGCCGCCCAGAAGTGCCAGGACACCACCGACCTCTTGAGCCGAGACGCCCGATGACAGGACTGACGCTCTACGTCCGCTCGCGCCAGGTGCCGGCGGCGCTCGGCGCGGCCGTCGCGGGCACTGCCATCGCGTGGCTGCTGGCGACGGCCTTCAGCGTTAAGGACGAGGTGAGCAGTACCGTACTGGCTCTGACGGTCCTGCTCCTGGTAGCCGTCGTCACCACCACGCTCGGAGGCCCCGACGACACCTTGGACCGCACGGCAGCGAGGCCGTGGGGATGGCTGCGGATGTCCCACCTGGCCACGGCCCTGGGATGCATACTCACGCTGCTGCTGGCCACACTGCTCACCGGCACGCGGTTCGGGCCGTTCGGATATGTCGTCCGCGACGCGGGCGGCCTGCTAGGCCTTACCGCCCTGGGGACGGCCACGCTCGGCACCGCTCGGTCGTGGTTCCTGCCTCTCGGGTGGACGCTCGGCGCGGCGGTGTTCCCGGGCATGGGCACCGCGGGGGAGGCGCTGACCTGGCAGACACAGGCCTCCGACAGCCGACCTGCGGCCGTGGTCGCAGCGGTACTCACCGCCGCCGGAACCGCCGCCTACGTCAGCCGAGGCCCGCGTACTACAGCCGGAGCTGGGTGTGACGGCTGACCATAGGGACCGTCGATGAATCAGCGAATTGCTTGCGGTAGTCGGACTCGTTGACGTGGTACAGGGCGCTTTGATGGGTCGATCGGGTTGTTGCGGGAGAAGCCGGAGGGGCGCTGTCACGTTGACTGACCGGGTGGGATGATCTTCTGGCGCGGCCCGGCGGCGCCAGTAGGGCCAGGCCGTCGTGTTCGTCCCGGACAACCGGAGCAGGTCGAACGCGACGACGTGCGCCGGCCACGCTTCGGCGGCCCAGGCGGCCGCGGCACCCCGCCGCTGAAGCCTGCCCTGCAGCCGCTCGAACGCGAGCCGGCCGTCCTCCCACACGACCAGCTCCCCGTCCAGCGCGGTCGCGTCCGGCAGCTGTACTGCGGCAGCCGTGATGCCCGGGAACGCCGGCGCCATCTCGGTACCGCGCCTTGAGCGCAGCACCACCCGTCCAGCCTCGGTGTAGACCAGGGTGCGGAAGCCGTCCCACTTCGGTTCGCCCGCCCACCCCGGGCGCAGATTCGGCACGGGCACGGGGGTGGTCAGCATCGGCTGCGGCAGGGTCCACGTCACCCGGGATTTCTTCCACCCGGGCGTGTGCAGCATCAGGCCGCCGAACGAGGGGAGAGCCTCGTATGCGCGTGGTGTGGGCTGTGGTGTGGCTACCCCACGCCCACACCGGTGTGGGCGCCCTGCCTGCGCCCATCCATTGCGCAGTCGTACCAGACGGACTGCGCACGGGTGCGGGCTGACTGCGCAACGCTGTGACCAGCCGTGGTCGGGTCTGTGGTCGGGGTAGGGCGGTACGGTCGATGCCCACTGCCGGGTGTGGGCGCGCCGTCGATGGCCGGCCGGGGTGCTGCGCAGTGGACTGTTGCGCAGCCGGCCTGTGCGGAGGGCGGTTGCGCAACAGGCAGACCGGGTGCGGGGCCTTGCTGCGCAATGGCGAGACGAAGAGCCGCCCTGTTTCAAGGGGGCCCGTCGTTCGGCTTGTCCTCGGGGCGGCAGAAACCGCAGGGTTCGATGTTCTCGGTGTCGCGGAGGGCGACACGGAACTGGGCTGCGGAGATCGGCGAGGTCTTCTGGTTGGCCATGGTGCAGTCGTCGACGTGGAGGACGGCGGGCCTGGGGTCTTTGGGGTGGCGTTTGATCTCCAGCATGAAGCCGGCCCTTGACCCGGTGGGGCCGTTCGCGGGCCGTTCGGCGGGCCTGGCAGGCGGGAGCGCCGGCCGCGCCGCGCGCTGTGGTCGGCGAGACCGATCCTCTGCCGCGAGGGCGCGCTGTACTTCCTCGCGTTGCAGGCGGAGGTAGGTGCGGAGGGTGTCCGTGTCGGCGAGCTGCCCCGTACGACGGTTTCACCAGGCGTGGTTGTGAAGGGGACAGTGTCCCCGGGCCTCACCTCTAGCCCATGAGGACGATCGTTCGGCTGAAGCCTCATGGAGCCTTTCGCCGCGTAGGCGACCGCCCTTCACACTCACGGGCGTGTCCCCCGCCGGGGCCGACCCCGGACCGGGGGT
>NZ_JBEXHZ010000073.1:0-17381 GCF_040608315.1 Streptomyces sp. NPDC005195 | reverse complement strand
CGCGCCCGTCGGCCCCGCACGTCGGCACGGAAAGCACGGAAAGCACGGGGAACACCGCGGGGACGAAGGGCCCGGCCGCTGACGCCACCCGTCCGGCGGGCGACCGCCCAGGCCCGAGCACGGTCCGCACCTCGACCGACGCCGAGCACACACCCGTACCCGTCGACCTCGACTCACCGGTCGAACTGCAGGCCAATTCCCTCGGCGAACTCCTGGCTCCGGAGGATCCGGACCAGGCGGCCGTCCTGGACCTGCCCGACGTCCCCAGCGGCCTGGACGGCCCGGACACCCCGGACATCCTGCGTACCCTGGACATGCTCGATGACCTGCCGGGCATCCCGCATGACACCACCCTGGACCTGCTCCACGACCTGCCCGACGTCCCCCGGACCACTGGCGGCGCCCACCCCCTCGATGTCACCACACCCTCGCTCCGCTCGCTGAAGGGACACATCGAGCAGCGCTCCGACGAGCTGAACCGGATGGCGCGCAGCGGCGGCATGACATCCGAGCAGCGACGGGAGTACACCCGGGCGGTGCGGGAGGCCACGGCCGCGCGCGACTGGCCCGAGGCCACCCGGCAACTGACCAGTTTCCGCGACCACGTCGAAGCGCACTCGCTCCTGCGGCACTACGACAGCTTCCGCGCCCATGTGGACAGAGGCTTCGACCGGCTCGGCGCACTGGACATCTCCCGATCCGAGTGGGAGCGGCGGGTGGACGCTGTCGAGGAAGCCAGGCTCTCGGGCGACCCCGGGCGGCTGGACACCGCTCTGCGGCAGTACACGGCCTTCATCGAGGACCGGATGCCACCGGAAGTGCTGCAGGGCAGCGACGCACCGCGGCCCTTCGACCCACGGGTCGAGGACGTGAACCGGAGACTGGACACCGCGCAGGACCCGCAGGAGGTCCGGGAATTGCGCGGGCTGCTGGAGGAACTGCGCCAAGAGAGCGAAATGCGCCGGCGGCTCCACGGCCTCATGCCCGACGGCTCGGCAGAGCGCCGGGACGAGCCCATCCTGCACGAGCGTGTCTTCCGAGCCCAGACGCCGCAGGAAGAGGCCCAGGCCCGGGGCGAGTTGACGCGCCATCGCGAAGTCGTCGACCTGCAGCGGCAACTGGACCGCCTCCAGGACGACGACACCGAGCCGCCGCTGCCCTCGGACGACCAACTGCACGAGCACTTCCGGACCTTGTTCGGGGAGGACGACCCCGAACTGCGCCGTCAGGTGAACGAGGCGCCCGACCCCGAGGCCGCCCTCGACGCACTGAATCACCTGAGCGACCTCCGTGAGCTGCAGCAACGGCTGAACCAGCTCCAGAACGACCCCCCGACGCCGCCCGACACCAGCGACGCGGCACTGTACGCCCGTCTGCGGGCCCTGACCGGTGAGGCCACCGACCCTCACGAGGCCGAACTGCGGCTGCGGCTCGACAACGCGCCCGACCAGCAGGCAGCCTACGACGCGCTGGGCGAGCTGATCACCCACCGCGAACTCCAGCGGCGCTTCGACCGGCTCCGGGACGCCCCTGCCGCACCAGCCGACCACGACGACTCGGCACTGCATGCCCGCCTCGAGGCCTTGCTCGGCGACCCCGACTCGATCGAACTGCACCGACAGGCGCGCGAGGCCACCACCGTCGAGGAGAGCCGGCACGCGCTCGACCTGTTCGACCAGCATCAGCAGCAGCGCGAGACCGATCGGCTTGCCCTGATCGACGACGCCCTCCGCGAGCTCGGCTCGCTTCGCGACGAACGCGACCAGCATCTGGCGGACGGCAAAGACGACGCGTTCAGCCAGACCACCAAGAAGATCAGCGAGACGCAACAGCGGCTGGACAGCCTGCAGACGCTCACCGAGCGGATGCGCGATCTGCGCCAGGAACTGAGCCGCCCGCTGGAGCGCCCCGAGGACGTCCGCCATCTCGACCGCATCACCGACAACGCGATCTCACTGCACGCCCGGACCGAGAACGCTGACGGCTCCGACCGCACCCCACCGGTCGACGAGAACAACGGTGATCAAGACACCACGGACATCGACAGCCTCCTCGGCTCGCTGCCGGACGTCCCCGACCACACCCCACCCGTAGACGAGAACAACGGCGATCCTGACACCACGGACATCGACAGCCTCCTCGGCTCGCTGCCGGACGTCCCCGAACGTCCGGCGCCCGACCACGTGGAGACACCGGCGCACCCCGATCCACTGACGGCGCAGCCCGTCGCGTCGCGGACCGGTGACGAGACGCGCAGGGCACCGGAACCCGGCTCGTCACAGGCGCAGTCGACGATGGAGCGACGGACCGGCGCGCCTGTCGACACCACCCCCGAGCAGGACTCCCACGACCCGAACGAGCCCTCCGGCGCCAGTGGTTCCGGCGACCTCGTCACCGGGCGGGACCGCTCTCACGAGACCCATGGAGCCGAACAGACCACCGCCACGCGGAGCGTTCGCCACAGTGGCGACGACAGCTCCGACACGAGCCCCGGCGACGACCCCAGCACAAGCGGCAGAGATTCCGACAGCACCGACACCGCCTCGGGCGCCTCCTCCGACGAGTACGTCTCGGCACGCAGCAGGCTGAGCGACATCGCGGACGCGAACGAGGACAGTGACGCACCCGGTCCGCGAGCGGCACCCGGAGCCGACGAGCAGGACGGACGTCTCCCGGGACACCCCGAAGTGGCGCGGGACCAGGAGCACTCCTCCGACGACGAGTTCTTCTCCGCTTCCAGCACCATCCGCGACAGCCATCACGAGCGTTCCGGCCACGAGCCGTCCGACTCCGAATCCTCCGACCCCGAATCCTCCGATTACGAAGGTGACGCAGAGGACGAGGGTGGCCAGACCGGGCCGACCGATCGCCAGGGACCCAGCCGCCGCATCAGCCGTGCGGGTTTGCCGGACGTCCCGGCATCGTCGCCCGCCACCGGGTCCAGTGGCGACGGCACCCGTGCCACGGCCGGTTCCCGCAGCCGCCGGGAGTTCGACTCGGCACAGGCACAGCTGAGCCGGCAACCGGACCCCCAGGAGAGCGACAGCACCGACACGGATACCGAGCAACGGCCGGAGCGCTCCGACTTCGACCCGCACGCGGTACCCGGCACCGACGAGCTCGACAGCCTCCTCACCGAACCGAACGACCCCGTCGAGGACCCGCAGGTCGAGAACCCACAGGACCAAAGCGCCCTGGACGGCGTCTCTGGCGACGAGTCATCCATCTCTGCGGACAGCGACACCGGCCACAGCCACATCAGCCACGACGAGGACGCGCGGAACGCCACCGGCCGGACGGCCTCCAGCCACAGCCAGAGCGACGGTAGCGGCACCGGCCACAGCGACACCGAAAGCACGGGCTCCCGCACCGGAACGGTCGACGACGGCACCGACCGGGACGACCGATCCGCCGCCGGCCATCGCAGCGAGGCCGATGAGACCGACACGGAGAGCGTGGCGGCACCGCAGAACGACGAAGCCCCAGAGCCGCAGCCCGAGCCGACGCCGCCCCCACCGCCCGCCGAGTGGCACCGCGTGTCCCTGGCGGGCATGAAAATCACCGACGCGCCCGACCCCTCCGCCATCCGCTCCCGCCTGCACGCCCTGCTCGGCGGCCACGCCGACGAGCGGCAGGTGACGCAGCGGCTGGACACGCAACTGGATCCGGCGAACTTCCGCAGACAGCACGCCGCGATGGTGAACGGGGGCTGGCGCTTCCGGCTCCGGGTCGGGGGAAAGCCGTACGAGGTGCAGATCTCGGCGACCGTGGGCGCCTGGACTCGCCCGGACGGGGCCGCCGAGGCCGCCGCGCCGACGGTGGCGAACGACGGCGAGGGATACGAGATCCCGTCCGGGTCCAGCCACGAGTTCGGCACGGCCAAGACCCAGCTCGCCCTCAGCGAGGCCGGCCTGGACTTCTCCCCGGGCTACACAGGGTCGGTCGCCTCGACGGCGACCGTGAACGGCTCTGTGACCATCGGCCTGGGCGGGGCCGGACACACCACCGAGACGTCGACCAAGACCACGGCGAGCGGGGCGAACAAGGTCGCCTTCACGGGACGGACCGACCGGTACACCTCCACCTTCCGCTACGAGGTCCTGATCCGCGACGAGCAAGGCAACCCGCTCGGAACCGGATCGAGGGATCTTGAGGACGGCATCGACGCCACGGTGACGGCCGACATCCCCCGGACCGCTGAGCCCTCCGGTGCTGACCCCTTGGACTGGGAAGGCTGGGAACCGCCGTCGACGACGCCGGCCGCCGCACCCGCCACACGCACGCTCACCGCGCCGGCCTCGGGCCATCCGGTGGCCGTCACCGGCCTGTCGCAGGCCCGGGACGCGGTGTTCGCCGCCCTTCCCGCCGAGCGGCGACCGGACGGCCTGGCGCATCAGGCCATCGTCGACTTCTTCAGCCCGGAGAACGTGGTCAACGGCTTCCAGCACGCATCGAGCTGGGGTCTCACCTCCCCCGACCTCACGTTCACGGAGGGGCCGGCCGGCTTCCTGCGGCTGACCCTCGAACCGGAGCGGTCCGAGGTGATCAGCATCGTCGACGCGAAGAACGTGGTGGGCGCCAAGACGTCGACCGAGCAGGCCGGCAACCAGGTG
Source organism: Streptomyces sp. NPDC005195 (assembly GCF_040608315.1). Lineage (NCBI taxonomy): Bacteria > Bacillati > Actinomycetota > Actinomycetes > Kitasatosporales > Streptomycetaceae > Streptomyces > Streptomyces sp. NPDC005195. The sequence goes on along the minus strand of NZ_JBEXHZ010000073.1, from coordinate 12,768 downwards.
GACAGCAGCGGCCGGACACTGGGTGTCGCCGGTGGCGCAAGCGGACGGACGTGGCGCTCGGCGACGGACGCGGAGAGCGCCTGGATCGGCGGCGCGTTGGGCTACAACTACACCCACACCACCACCCACGGAGCGAAGGCCAAGACCACCGTCTCCGCGGAGGAGAGCCACGAACGGCTCAGCCCCGCCGAACTGGTGACGACCAGGGTGCGGTTCCGCGTGGAACTGGTGCGGCACCACGTCTCGTTGGGCACCGACGGTCTCCGAGAGAGCAGGAGCCGCCTGATCACCTTGCCGGACGCCCAGCAGCCCCCCCCTCGGGTGGCCGCGCCGGACGTCACGCACACTCCGCGCACGACGGACGACGCGGTCCCGCACCTCGTGATCCAGGTGGAAACGCCACAGCCCGCCGAGGTCCTCCGGCTGCTCCCGCGTCCGGACCTGCGACCGGACGTGGGGGCCGAGAGTGCCCCGGACACGGCCGCGGGGTCCACGGCGACGGCGCAGCAGGCCGTCCGGCCCGCGCCCGGCGTCGCCGAACTGCGCCACCCGCTGGTCAGGCAGCGCACTTCCTTCCTCCAGGTCCCGGGCTCGGCCGAATTGGTGGAGCACATCGCCGGCAGGCTCACCACCGAGGCTCCGGGCCTGCTGCCGTCCTCCCCCGAGACCACCCGGCGGATCACCCCACAGGCGTGGACCAACCAGCAGCGCCTGCGGCAGCACCTCTCCCCCGACGCCCTGCGCGCCGGGGCCCGGCAACTGCTCGACGGGACCATGCGGATCACCCTGGACGGATCCCACCTGCCTCTGTTCAGCGGCCGGACGTACGAAATCGTGATCCGGCTCGATCCGGAGCCGGGGCACCACCTGTACGCGGACACCTCCACGGTCAAGGACATCGTCAGCCGCGCCGGCGGCGTGGACACGGTGGTCGGCCGCGCCGACAAGCACGCCGTCACCGGCGGCGCCAACGCACGCCGGGCGCTGAACCCGCCCGACACGGTCCGGCTCTTCGGCGCGGCCGGTGTGGAGCTCTCACGCGCGAACGCGCACCAGGTCACCACGGGTGCCGAGCGCGAGGTCAAGCGGGAGTTCAGTCAGGAGGGGACGGGAGACGCGTTCGCGTACCCGGTCGGCTACCGGGTGCTGATCGGGCTCGCGGACCCGGCGCAGCCCACCCGGAGACTGCTGGATCCGCAGGCCGTGGCCGACCCGCGCGTCGCATCGGTGCCCCTGGAACGGGGACACCTGGTTCTGGAGGTGGGCCGGCCGGCCGAGGCCGTCGCCGACCGCCCCGCCGAGACCCTCGACCGGCTGCCCCTGCTGCATCTCGTGCGCGACGTCGCCGACGTGGAGCAGTTCCGGGAACAGGTCGGGCAGACGCTGAACGGCGCCTACCGCAGCAGAGCCGACGGCATCGAGACCGTCGACCCGCTCCACCCGGACCTTCGCGACGCCCTGGATGCGCTCAGCGACCCCCTGCAACTGCGCGCCGTCATCTCCTCCTCGGCCGGCAGCTGGGCCAACACCGGGGATCTCCACGTCGGTTCGGGCCGGAAGCGGGACACCGTCGGTCTCTCCCTGTACACCCGGCTGGGGCAACTGCACTACCAGGAGACCCTGTCGGGCAACGGGAAGCTCGCCGTCGAGATCAAGTCGGCCACCTCCGGCGCCGTGGCCGACAAGCGCACCACCACCGGCAAGGCCACGGCCGGCGTGGATGCCGGCCTCTTCCCGGAGACCCCGCTGGGCCTCCAGACCTCCCGGTACCAGCTCCGTGGCGGCGGCAAGGTCAAAGGCACCTACGGGGTGGACGGCAACGACTCCGTCAAGGAGAAGATGTCGACCAGCCGCAAGCTCGCCCAGAAGGGGACCTGGCACGTCTACCGGACCGATGCCGAGATCACCCTGCGCGGGCGGCTCACCAGCCCCACCGGCGACGTCACCCACGGCCCCGCCCGCACGAGCACGCACAGCGTCCTCGTCCTGCTCTCCGACGCCGACGCCGACGCCGACGTACGAACGCTCGGCACTACGCGGCAGGACACCGCGGCGAACCGGACAGCCATCCTCCCGCCCCGGCGCCGGGCCATGCTCCTCGACGCCCGGGTCGCCGGCGGTGCCGTAGCCGAGATCCGGACCTCCGACGACATCCTGCGCGAGATCGACCGCCAGCTCCGGGCCGACCACACGCAGCACGGGCCACCGCTGGCCGCGCTGCACTTCGCGGACACCTTCTCACCCGCAAGCCTCGCCGCGAACTTCGACGACCTGCTCAACAAGGGCATCGTCGGTCATCACACGCACGACGGCCGCTTCGGCCGCACGGTCACCAGGGTCCTGGTCCGCGGCATCGCCCCCGAGGACGGCTGGCGCGACCTGGGGGAACGCTCCACCGCCGAGACCACCCGCAAGGTGACCTCGGCACAGACCGTCAAGGGCAACGCGGGGGACAGCCGTGCCCTCGGGCTCGACGTCAACGTCCGCCCCTCCTACGGCACGCCCCGGGCCGTGACGCACTTCAGCAGCGTCACCTGGGCCCCGGGCGGCGGCGGCGAGGGCAGTCTCGGCCGGGGCAGCGAATCGGGCATCACCACCAAGGTGGAACACAAGACGTCGAAGTTCGGCGGCGGCGTCGCCTTCGGCGCCCGCATGACCTTCGAAGTGACGGTCGTCCGGCAGGTCAACGACCGGTACGTCAACCTCCCCGAGCGGCCGCGGCCCGTCACCCCGGCGTGGGACGTCAAGGTCTGGGTCCCCACGTCGATGACCCGGCTGGAGGACGATCCGCCCCCCACACCGGGCCCGCCCGGAGACCGGGCCGACTGGCAGCGATCAATCGACTCGGGGTACGACCTGGTCGGATTCAGCCGGACCGACGAGCTGCTGGAGACGGCCACCGGCGTCCTGACCGCCGACCGTCCGTGGGACACCGGCCCGCTGGGGCGGATCGGTGCGGCCGCCTCCTCGCTCCGCCGGCAGGGCCTTCAGATCGTCGGTCCGGCGGCCCGCGTGCTCGCGGCCACCAGCGTCCTCGGACCGGTGCTCACGAAGGCCGAGCAGGTCGTCAACTCCTTTCTGGCCGACCCCCGGCTGGATGCGGCCAACCCGTTGGTCATCGAGCGCGGCCTGTCACCCGAGCAGCAGGCCGCGCTCCGCCAGGCGCTCTCCCCGCAGTCGCTCGCCGCGGTCTTCCACCGGCTGCAGGCCGGGAGAACAGGAACGGTGACCGGGACGGGCTATCACACCGTCCCGCTCGGTCCCGACGGCCGGACCCACCTCGTGCTGAGTATGGAGCCCACGGGTGCGGCACAGGTGATCGGCACCCGGACCGGCGGCGAGGACGAACTCACGGGCTCGACCGAGGACGAGTCGGCCACCACCTCCACCGCCGCCTACTCCTGGACCGCCTCGCCGTTCGACGCGCTCGCCCTGACGAACGCTCCGATCGTGAGCATCCCGTTCAACAGTGCCCGATACGGTCGCAACCAGACGGTGGACCGGCCGGTCCCGGTGACCCGGCCCCCGGGAACCCCCAGCAGGATGCTGCCGCCCGGCGCGGTTCCCCACGACAAGCCGGTGACCGAGCCGGGCAAGGCCAAGGTGTCGGACCCCTCGGTGCTCCTGCGCCAGCAGGTCCGGATCACGGTGCGCCGACACGACCACGAGCCCTACGGCGAGGGCGAGACGGTCACCGGCGACCTGTACTACTGGTCCACCCGGCACCACGACACCCCGGCGGAAGCGGAGACGCCGGCCCCCGCTCCCACCATCGCCGTGGAGCGAGCAGCTCCCGTCGCGCCCGCCCCCGTCCCCATGGGACGGGCGGCCGCCCCGCCGGCCGGGACCCACGTGGACGCCGGCACCAGCGAGCACCATGTCGTGGAGATCCACCTCGATCCGGACGCCATCGAGCTGACCCCCCGCCAGCAGCGCACCGTCACCGACGTCGCCGACCGGGTGGCCGAGCTCGGTGCCCGCAGCGCCGAGGCCGGCGGCAGGCCCCCCGTGGTCACCGTCCACGGCTACGCCGAGGTCCACCGAGGCGGCCTGCCGCACTTCGGGCGGTCGCTCCAGCTCAGCCGGCAACGCGCGCAGAGCGTCGCCGACGCCCTCCAGGCAGGACTGGGCGACCACCCGGTGACGCTGTGGGAGGAGACATCCGCCCCGGCGCACAGCGAGGGCATCACGGTCCGGGCCCATGCGCACGGCCTGCAGCAGGCCGGACCGGCGGCCGTCGGCGAGCACTCCGCGCAGGCACACGACCGGGTGGTGCTCACCGCCGAGGTGCCCGCACGCCTCCACGCGGACACCCCGCCGCATCCGCCCGGCCCGCAGCACACCTCCGCGCCGGCCCGGGAGGCGGCCCCTGCTCGGCACGAGGAGGAGGCATCGGCCGAGGACGGCACCGAGCACGCGCCGGCCGTGCGACCGCCCGTCACCCGCGAGCAGTGGCAGCACCGCCGCGACACCGCGCCGCCGGCAACGCGCCGCACCGAGCGCTTCCAGGCCTCTCCCGACGCGCTCAGCTCGTGGCGGCACGGCCTGCTGGCCGGTCGCCTCGTCTACGTCCGTCATGCCGTCCGCCGGATCCAGGCGGACGACGGCCGGTGGGTGCGCCTGATCTCCTTCCACCTGCCGGTGCGCTACGGGCCGGGGATGTCGCACGAGCAGCTCCCCGGCTTCCAGGACCGGATCCGCGCCCTGCTCGACGAACACCTGAACACCGGCATGCTCCTGCCGCGCTCCGGTGACCAACTGCACTTCGAGGCGACCTTCACGCACGCGCCCGACCATTCCGAGGCGATCACGGTGGCCGGGCCGCACGATTCCCGGACCACCGCTCCGGCACGGGCCAACCAGCACTACATGGACCTGGAGCACACGGACGTCGGCCTGCTCCACGAGCTCCTGCACTACGCGGGTCTGAACGACGAGTATCGGGACCAGGACTCGATCCGCCGCACTCCGACGGCGACCGACGGGCTGATGGGCGGCGCCCCGGAGCCTGCCCCCGTCATGCTGCCCCACCGCCATCTCGCCGAGATCGAACGGATCAGCGAGGACGGCACACCGCTGCGCGACCATCCCCTGCCCACCGGGGGGCTGCGGCCTGCCCCGGACGCCATCGCGCACGAGACGGGTCCGGATCCGCTGCCACCGGACGAGGCACTCACCCACCCCGCCGCCCGCGCCCCGGGAGACGGCGCGGGCTCGAAGCGGCAGGCAGGCGACGACTTCCACACGCCCCGCGTCAAGAGGACCTACACGGAGAGCTACAACGACCCGCCGGACTCCGACGGCACCCAGAGTGACGACGAGCAGATGGCCGGGCCGTCCGATGGGCAGGCCGTGCCACCCGTTGCCGAACTGGGCGCCCTCCGCGTCAGCTCCGACGTCTCGACCGACCAGGGCTATCTCGACTTCGTCGAACACAGCACGACGAGGTCCCTCCCCCTGGCCCTGGTCGTCAACACCATGACCAGTCACCGGCAGCTGCACGAGCTGCCCGAGGTCATCGCGAGCCTCACCAGGGACCTGCCGAACTTCGAAGGCCGGCTGAAGATCGTGGTCGGCGTCAACGCCCCGGTCGACGAGGAGGAGGCTCTCACCGCGGCGGTGGCGGCGGCAAAGGCGTCCCTCAGCGCGACGGTCCCGGTGGAGCTGGTCCAGCAGGTGCCGTTCGACGCCGAAAAGTTCCCGTTCGGGACCATGCGCAATCAGCTCCTGGACAGTGACACGAACATCGCGGCGATCCAGGAGTTCCTCGACAGCGGACACCACCCGTACGTCGCCTTCCAGGACTTCGACACCAGCTCCCGCACCACGCGGGACGGTCGCACGCACCTCTTCACCTACGTCGAACAACTCCTGAGCCCACCGGGACCCGAGGCCGACTCCATGGACATCGAGCCGGCCGACGACAACACCGCGGAGTTCGACCACGCGGACGGGAACGAGGACGACAATTCCTGGCCGCCGTACGTGGAGCGCCCGCTGATGATGGCCGTGGGCTACCGGGTGCCCGGCCCCACCGAGGAGGCTCAGCGCCTGCGCCTGGTCGAGGACACCGTGGCACGGTTCGGGAACCAGGACATCCCGAACGAACTGACAAGCGTCCCCGGGCGCGAAGCGTTCTTGGAGGAGTTCAGCCGCGCCGTCGACGAGGACATGCTGATACGGGACTGGCAGGCCAGGATCCATCCGATGCTGCCCTACGCCCCCGAACCGAACCTGTTCGTCGACGGCGCGAGCCTGCTCCCGCACGACGGCGACCGTCCGCAGGTCCGGTTCGGCCCGGGCATGGCCGAGTTCACCAGGCTGGGAACCCAGCTGAACCGCCTCAACGCCTGGGAGCTGCGCATGCGCTACACGGACGAGCGGGAAAAGCTGCGGCCCACCGTCGCGGTCGGCAACAGCCGGCAGTTCGAGAACACCCCCGCTCATCGCCTGGAACAGGGACAGGACGAACTCGACGCCCAGGTGCGGGCCCATGCGGAGAACAATCGGCTGCCGCATCGCGGAACGGCCTTCCGGACGGACTTCGTGGACGGTGCGGTGCCCACCGATCTCTCCCGTCTCGCCCACAAGTACGCCGAGAGCAAGAACACGGTCACGGCCCGCGGCAGACCGGGCAAGGCAAGGCTGCTGCAGAGCCACGTCCCCCTGGACGGCGTGCTCGACCGCCTCTACGAGAGCCGGAACGCCAAGGCAAAAGTCAAACTCTCCAGCGTCCGGGATCCCTACGGTGACGTCCCCGACGGCGTGACGACCCCCGCCGACTACGCCCAGACCGCCGAGCAGCGCTACCTGCCGGAGCCCGGACACCCCCAGGCCGACCCGACCGTGTCCACGCCGGCGACGGAGATCCCCAAGTCCGTCACCAAGCATCTCGGAATCAGGAAGGTCAACGTCAACGCGGCCGCCATCTCCACGCCCCTGGCCAAACCGTTCGCCGACGTCGCAGCTGGTCTGCCGAAGGAACACAAGCTCCTCGCGGCGCGGGAGCTGGCACTCGCCACGCGCAGCATCCAGGTGGGCCGTCGCTTCGCCTACCTGCGGTTCGGACCGGTGGAGCTGAGGGAGGAGGTGAACGCCCGGCACGGCGCTGCGATCCAGCGCCTCGGGAATCCCCGGGTCCAGCCGATCGAACCGCCCACGCCCGCGGGCACGGACGGGCTCTACCACGTCCTGAGCCGGGTCCTGGGCACGGCGCCGCCCGCCGCGGACGGGGAGCTCGCCGCACACCGTGCCGCGAGGGACGTGCGCAGTGGTGTGATTCTTTGGATCCTCTACCCACCGAACCTACAGACCGTCACGGACCTGGTCCTCCGCCCTGAGGTGGACTTCGAGTCGTTGCTCAACACGCTCGCGGTCAGCGGCTGGAACGGGTCCGCCGACGACCTGGCCCCCCGCCTCGTCGCCTCCGCGCTGAACAGGGTGATCACCATTCGTCGTGCTTATCCACCGGGACAGCAGCACGAGTACACGTTCCTGCCGCTCGACGACAGCGGTCTCAACGATCCGATCATCCTGCGGTTCGACGAAGGCCGGTACACGCTGATCACCGGCTTGTAGGACTCCGTCAGGTCTTCCTCCTGTCCCTGTGTGGGGGCATGTTGGGAGTATGGACGCACATGAAGTGGGCCGTGCTCGGGTGCAGTTGGGGTTATTCGTGGCGGATGTGTTCGCGTCGGCGCCGCGCAAGGACCAGCGGTCGAAGGGCGACTGCTATCTGCGGGGACTGATGCTCGACGGCCGCCCCAAGTCCATCCAGGCCATGGCCGAGCGGCTGCCGGACGGCAACGAGCAGAACCTCCAGCAGTTCGTGAACCAGTCGACCTGGGACCCGGTGCCGGTGCGGCGACGGATCGCCGAGCGGATGATTCCGCAGATCACCCCGGACGCATGGGCGATCGACGACGTGTCGTTCCCCAAGGACGGGAGGATGTCGGTGGCGGTCGCCCCTCCGGCAATTCGATCTCACAGTTCGGCGACCGGATCACCGAACTGGCCCTGCCACTGATCGCGGTGGGGGCGCTGCACGCCTCGGCCAATCAGGTGGCGTGGCTGACCGCGCTCATCTGGACCCCGAACCTGCTCGCGATCGTCCTCGGTGCCTGGGTCGACCACCGCGCCCACAAGCGGCGCCTGATGGTTCTCGCCGACCTGGTGCGCGCCGCAATACTGCTCTCTCCCAGCTTCCTATCTCTTGGGGGCGGTAACGCTCGGCCAGTTGCATGTCGTGGCCTTGCTGACGGGCGCGGCCGGGGTGCTGTTCAACGCCGCCTATCCGCCGTTCTTCGCCCACCTGGTGCCCCGATCGTCCTACATCGACGCGAACAGCAAGCTCAGTGCCAGCCGTTCCGCGTCATACGTCGCCGGACCGGCGATCGGTGGCGTGCTGGTCCAGGCGCTGACCGCTCCCGTCGCCGTCGTCGTCGACGCCCTGACGCCTGCAGCGGCACGGGCCGGCGACAGCTACGCAGCTCGCGCCCGATGTGGGAGCAACTCCGTCGGTGGCCAGCTGGCATCTGCGGCATCTGGCGGGCTTCGGGCTGGTCCGCGATGCCGAGCCCGGCCCGGACCGTCGCCAGCGGCGGTGGGAGGCGGTGGCGCGCGGCTTCCGGTTCGAAGCGCCGGAGGATCCGGCTGACGAGGAGGGCAGGTCGGCCGCGCGCGTCCTGTCCCGGGAGATGTTCCTGCGCTCGGGAGACCTGCCGAACCGGTGGGCCGCCGAGATCGAGCCCAAGCTCGAACCGGCGTGGCGGCGGCTTGCGGGTCTGGCCAACACCCGCGTCGTCGTCTCCGCCGACGAACTCGCCGCCATCGAGGACGCCATCGAGCGCATTCTCACCCCCTACGTGATGCGTGACGAGACCGCGCGTCCGGCCGACGGCCGTGGTGTCCGGCTCCTGCGTTACGCCCTGCCGGAGAGCGCCGAGGATCAGACCGGCGGGACGCCATGAGTGCTGCAGACCAGTCCTGAGGCACGCAGGCCGTGGTCCCTCCTTGGCGGTCGTGGTGGCCGGCGACGTCCAGGCGGGCAGCTGCTCCATCCAGAAGCTGTTCAGGTCGACCGAACTGATCAGCCATTTGCCGTCGGCCTTCTCGTAGGTTTCGCGAACGGCGAGCTGGACCGCCGTCTGCCCCGGGTGAGCGGCCAGTGACTGACGCCATGCAAATCGTCCTGAACGAGACCGCTATCCGAGAACATGCTCTGCGAGGCGCACAAAACGCTCCCACTCTGCAGGACCGTTGGGCCGTCCTCCTCACACTGCGGCGCCTGCAAGCCGATCCGGTGGCGACCCATGCGATGGCCGACCCAGCCACTCTCCCAGCGACAAGTCTCCATCCGGCGTGACGATCCCCGGAGTGAGCCAGCGCCGCGCCCCTACGGCGGTGTCTGCGGCTGGCTCCAGGGGCACCGCCGTGGGAAAGATCCTCACCCACGCGTAAGCAGCGTGACCATGGACGCCCGGCGCAGTGAAATCGCCAACGCCAACATCAGACACCGAAACTCCGGATACTTCCCTGACGTTCAAGACCAGTACACGGTGACCGCCACCACCGACCCGGACGGCGCGGATTTCCTGGTCCCGTACATCCCCGCACAGCCCCCGCGCACAAGTCTCACCGCATGGGCGCCGCGCGGCCCAGACATGGTGATCGTGTCGCTGATGCCTCGTGTCCTCTGCAGTGGAGGCTTTTCCGCCCGAGGAGTGGGCTGCGGACAGCCACCACCGCACCAGGACCCTGCTCCCGCGGGAGGTCACCCACCGCGAGAAGGGGCGTCTGGCACTGGACATGCTCAACACCTCCGCGGACCGGGGAATGACTCCGCCAGCGGTGGTGGCGGACCCCGCCTACGGCACCAAGGCACACCTGCGGGCCGGGCTGCCGGAGCGAGGACCCACCCATGTCCTGTCCATCCGGTCGCATGTGCTCGCCCACCCCGTCGACGTGCAGCCCATGTCTCTGGACCGTCAAGGAGATGTCGGCTGCTGGCCCCAGCCGCGTTATCGCCAGAGGGCGCCGTCGGTGGCAGTTCTTGCCACCGCTATTGGGCAGGAGGCAGTCGTTCCACTCAGGTGGCGCCAGGGCTCGAAAGGGGAACCAGGTTCCCGCTTCGCGGCCGTGCGCGGGCGTCCGGCCGGCAAAGCAGTCGAACGGCGGGCAGCGCAGCCGCCTCGGCCGGGCAGGGCTGGTGGGACGGCGCCCTGCCCGACTGTTGGCTACTGGCCGAATGGCCTGTCGGCGCCGCCGCGCCGAGCGAATACTGGCTGTCCAACTTGCCGCCTGACACGCCGATCGTCGATCTCGTCCGCCTGGCCAAGGTCCGCCGGCGCATCGCCCACGACCACCGAGAGCTCAAGCGCGGCCCATGCCTCGACCACTTCGACACGTCTCTGGCCGGGCTGGCACCACCACTTCACCCTCGTGACCGCCGCCCAAGCCTCCTCACTGAACGGCGCCTGCCCCCCAAAAAAGCACCGGGACCAGCATCACCCTCTACCAGATCCTCGACGCTCTCCAGGGCACCCTGAGGTGCTGGACCGGGATCTGCACCAGCTGCCAGCAACCGCTCCCGACCAGAACCCATACGCCAACAAGATCAAGAAAGACCTAACGGAGTGCCATCTACCGCCAGAATCGGCCAAGCCGCCAAAACCAGCAGGCTTCGGCAGGCCTTCGCCGAGTCATGCGATCGCGAGCGACCGCGGCGCCGCTGCGACGGACCCGGCGGAGCGGCAACGGCCCCGCGTCCCAGTGCCGGTACCAGTCCGAAGCCACTCTCCCGGTGACCCGAAGGCTCCCCACTCGACGCTCATTCACGTGCAAGTGGCGCAGAAAGATCACCCAAAACGTGCGTCAACTCCCCAGTCTCGGATAAGGGATGGATTCCGGCACCTATGACGCATGGTGACCGCCCGTCAGGGTGATGTGGCGTGGGTCACTGTTGACCATTCAATAGCGCGCATCTAATATCACGGGGAAATACTCCGGTGTGGTGCGGTGCAGAAAAAAGTAAAATATTTCCCAAGCGCTCTCCGCGCGTATCGGATGCAATTGATGGAGTTCTGCTAGGGACTTATGCACATAAGGTAAAAACAGGATCACTGCAGCCTGTTCGAGGTGTGGTCGACTGATTGACCGAGCTGGTTCATCGACCGCCTCCCATTTGAACCGACGGAGACCCGCCGTTGCGCGTGCTGTTCCGATACGCGTATTCCCGGTGCCGGGTTGAACCGCCAAAGCGGCGACGTCGGCATGATTGTTGTGCGCTTCATGCGCCGTTGCATCTTTCTCAGCAGGATCATGTCCTCGCCGCGCTCTCCTCTTGTGAAGGGTAATCCTTGCCTTCCCATCGACTTACAAACACCCATGAATCCGGCAAAGAGGGTTCTCCGGCGCCCCTGTCATTGGCGCAGGAAAGGCTGTGGGTGACGGCGCGCATGGACGGTGACGCCAGCGCCGCCTACAACGAGCCGATGCCCTTCGACATCCACGGACCGCTGAACCGGGACCTGCTCATCCAGGCACTTCACCTGCTGACGGCGCGGCACGAGGCCCTGCGTACCCGGCTGGTGCCGACGGGCGGCACCGCGCTCCAGGTTGTTGATCCACCGGAGACCGGGTTCCCCGTGACTTTCGAGGACCTGACGGCGCGGACGGACGCGGCCGAGCGGTTCACGCGGACGCGGCAGGACGTGGAAGGCACCCCGTTCCGTCTCGGCGAGGAACCCATGGTGCGCGGGCGCCTGGTGGCGCTCGGCCCGGACCATCACGTGCTGATCCTGATGGCCCATCACATCGTCTTCGACGGCTGGTCCCGGTCTCTGCTACTGCGTGAACTGGGTCTGGTGTACACCGCGATTGCCCGGGATCAGGACCCGGCGCTGCCTGAACTGACGTGGCAGTACAGCGACTACACCCGCTGGCAGTGGGACTGGATGTCGGGCGAGGAGCACGCCGCGCACGCCGACTACTGGGTCACCGCACTGGAAGGCGTCCCGGCCGTGCTTTCCCTTCCCACCGACCGGCCCCGCCCACCCGAGCAGGACTTCCGCGGCGACCGGGTGTCCGTGACCGTGGACGAGGACCTGACGAGGGCCCTGCGCGAGCTCGCAGCGGACAACGATGTCTCCTTGTACGCGACCGTTCTGACCGGCTGGTCGATCTTGCTCTCCCTGCTCTCGGGGCAGGACGACATCGTCGTGGGCGCTCCCACGTCGAACCGGCGGCGCGGGGACGTCGAAGGCCTGATCGGCCTCTTCGTCAACACCTTCGCCCTGCGGGCCGATCTGGCTGGTTCCCCGAGCGTCAGGGACGCCCTCAAACAGGTCAACCAGCGGATCCGCGATGCTCTCAAGCACGTCGACCTGCCCTTCGAGCGAGTCGTGGAACTGGTCAACCCGCCCCGGAGTCCCGCCTACACCGCGCTGTTCCAAACCATGTTCGCCTGGGTCCCGTCCATGCGACGAGAGTTCGAACTCCCGGACATGAAGATCGCGTTGCGTGAGGACACCGCTCACGTGCCCGCGAAGTTCGACATGGTTCTGGCCCTGGCCGATGAGGAGCGAGAGCTCGTCGGAGAGATCGACTACGCGGTGGCGCTCTTCGACCGGGCGACCGCCGAACAGTTCATACGCCAGTTCCTCCGTGTCCTGCGTCTGATGACCGAACGGCCCGGGGCCGAGGTCGCGGACCTCACATTGCTGGACGAGGACGAGCAGCGGGAGATCCTCGCGACCTTCAGCGCGGGCC
>NZ_JBEXHZ010000072.1:0-17578 GCF_040608315.1 Streptomyces sp. NPDC005195 | reverse complement strand
ATCAGAGCACTGTCACCGCGTACGAGCTGCAGATACTGCATGACGACGAAGATGAACCCGAAGAAGGCGAAGAACTGCAGCGTGATCGACAGGGTTCCGGCGGCGAAGGGCAGGTTGCGGAACAGTCGGGGGTTCAGCAGCGGGTGGGGGTGCCTCAGTTCCCACAGGATGAACACGGTCAGCACCACGAGGCCGACGGCGATGCCGCCCATGGTGCGGGGGCTGCCCCAGCCGTGCTCGGGTGCCTGGATGACGGAGTAGACGAGCACTCCCAGCCCGACGACGGTGAGTGCCGCGCCGACGCCGTCCACCGGCTGCTTCTTGGCTTCCGCGGACTCCGGAACGAAGAAGTACGTTCCGATGACGGCCACGACGGCCAGTACGACGTTCAGCCAGAACACCGAGCGCCACGACCACACCTCCAGCACCGCGCCGGAGGCCAGGAGGCCCAGTACGGCGCTGGCGCCGGCGACCGCCGCCCAGATGCTGACCGCCCGGGCTCGCTGAGCAGCAGGAAATGTCGTCGTGATAGTCGACAGCGTCGCGGGCATGACGAAGGCGGCCGCCACGCCGAGCAGCGCGCGCAGGGCAATCAGCGTGCCTGGATCCGATGAGAAGGTGGCGGCTACCGAGACGCCCGCGAAGAGTCCAAGTCCGCCCAGGAGGGCTTTGCGGCGCCCGAAGCGGTCACCGAGAGTCGCCGCCAGGAGCAGGAGGGAGGCGAAGACGAGGCTGTAGGCGTCGATGATCCAGGACAGCTGGGTTTGGCTGGCGTGGGTTTCACGGGCGATGTCGGGCAGCGCCACATTCAGTGACGCCATCGCCGAGACGACGGTTGCCAGGGCCAGGCAGGTCACGGCCAGAACCACACCGTGACGAACCTTTCGTATCGGCCCGTCGGGCCGGTGCGACACTGCGTGTCCTGCGTTCATGAGAAGACATCCCTTGGATCGAGATCGGCAAGGACGGGAAGGACGGGAAGGCCGAGATGATTCGCTGGGGCCAGGGATGCTTGCGCCTGCGGCGATGCGCACACCGGGCTGAACTTCAGGTTCGCAAGGAGACCTGCGGCGGGGCATGAGCAACCGATACCCACTCGCCCATCCTGCTCCGGTCGCCGGGCGCGCTGGGTGCGGTTCGGCCGTCTTCGGCGGCGGCAAGCCGCGACCGACGTGCCCGGTTCGATCCGCCGGGATTGGTGCGCATGGCTGCGGTGACAGCTCGGGGGCCGTTCGCTTGGGACGGGTCCGCCGACGCCCTCACAGGTCAAAGGATCATGCTGGCGCTGCGCGGCGTCTTACCGCGTGATGTCGACGAAGACCATAGGCCGGTCGGCGACCGTGTTGAACGCGGCTTCGTTCCTGCCCCACCAGTATCCGGTCGGTTTGCCGGTCGTCGCGTCGGCCTGGATGAAGATCGTGCCTCGGCCGGCGCCGCTCCATTCCTTCGTGGTGAGTCCCGGGGAACCTTCGACACGGCTGTCCTTGAACGCCCAGTGGGGTGATGTCTTGGAGGAGAGTGCCACGCCGTGGGGATTGGAGGTGCTGTCGGCGACGGTGACCGCGTACTCCTGTGTGGCGCGATTCCCGTCGCGTTCGAACGGTGCCACGGACTGCACCGTCATTATGTGCCCGGTCGCACCGCCTTCCGAGCTGTCCAGGTACTTCACGGCGATGACGGATCCGGCGTGGAGGTCGCTGACCCGCTGCGCGGAAGGCCGGTTGATGTGATCGCTCATCTTCTCCAGGGCGCCGTCGGCGGCGGTGTCGCTGAAAGCGTCGTAGTACTGCTCGGAGGAGGGGCTGCGGAAGCCGATGCCGGACGTGAACCATGTGTCCGTGGCCCATGTGTAGGCGTGCTTGAGCGACGCCGTGAGGAACTGGGCGCACTTGGCCTCGACTTGGTAGGAACTCGCGGTCCCAGGTGTGCCCCACAGGACCGATGCCGTGTCGGCCTCGGCGTGGCCTGCCGCTCCGGGGTAGAAGTTATCCGAGTCCTGGCCCGGCCAGCCGAGAGTCGCGAGCTCGTCGATGATCTCGTTCTCGGCTGCGACCAGAGGAGCCCCGTCTTGCGTTCCGGCTGCCTGTGCCGTGGTCGGCACAACGGCGAGGGCAACTGACGCGGAAGCTGCGCACAGCGCGATCATGAACTTCTTCATCTGGCAGGTCTTCCTTCGTTCTCAAGCTCTGTGGCCCTGTTCCTGCGAGCAGCGTGAGCTGGCTGAGTCTCAGGGCACGGGCCGTCTGTCGCTTCCGATGAACTGATTGCCAGGCGCGCGTGGGACTGCCGGCCCTGTTATCGGGGATGTCGAGGGGATGAATTCAAGCGTGAGGCCGGCGCATGAGCATGAGTAATTGCTGCTTAGGCGAGGGGCGGTGCGGAGATTTCTTGGCAGGCTGCTGTGTCCACGCCCTGAATGGCGGCACGAGGGGGCGGTGTTGTTTCCTGGCAGCAAACCCGGGGTGGCGGCTCTTTCGTCCGTCAGTCTGTGGATGCGGCGACGTCGGTCAGTCGCCTGACGAGGTCTTCCACGGCGTCGAGGAGCGGGTCGCCCACCGTGCCGGTGGGGCGGACGAGGGCGATGTCGACTTCGGGGAGGGGCGGGAGCGCATCGGTTGCCGTCTGCAGTTCCACGTTGGCCGGGAGCAGTGCGGTGGCGCCGAGGCCGGCCCGCACGGCGGCTTGCACTGCGCCCAGGGCCGTGCTCTCGAAGGTGACTTCCCACCGGCGTCCCGCGGCTTCCAGGGCGTCGAACAGAGGAGCCCGCCAGCGGCAGGGTTGGGAGAAGAGAACGAGCGGCAGGGGATCCTGGCGCACGTCCAGGGCGTTCGCAGCCGACCAGACCAGCGGGAGGCGGGCGGTCCAGCGTGGTGTCTGAGCCAGGTAGAAGGGGTCGCACAGGGCGAGCTGGATCCGCCCGTCGGCGAGTGACTGTTTCATCAAGGGCCCGGGCCCGGTCACCAGTTCCAGCTTTGCGCCGGGGTGCAGGCTGCTGAAGTCGCTCAATGCCCCGACCAGGGCCGGTGTCACGAAGTCTTCCATCAGCCCCACCCCGCAGTGTCCGGTGACCGTGGGGGCGGCCGCGGCGAGGGCCTGGGCGGAGAGCGCGAGGATCCGCTCGGCGTAGGGCAGGAAGACCTCTCCGGACGTGGTCAGGGACACTCCGGCCGTACCGCGGTGCAGCAGTTGCTGGCCTACGGTGCGTTCAAGCCTGCGGAGCTGGTTGCTCAGAGCGGGCTGGCTGTGGCCGAGGGCCGCGGCGGCCCGGCTGATGCTTCCGGACCGCACAGAACTGACGAATGCGCGCAGCAGTGCCGTTTCGAGATCGGGGGCCATAACGACATGCTATGCCCCCTCTGTTCGCGGGGAGGGTTCCGTTCGTTTCGGCTCATGGGTAGCGTCTGGCTATGCACTACTTTCATGTCGACGTCTTCAGTGGAACGCCTTTCAGCGGAAACAGTCTGACTGTGTTTCCCGATGCGGCATCCCTGAGCGGCTCCCAAATGCAGCGCATCACCGAGGAAATGCGTCACTTCGAATCCATTTTCCTCCAAGCGATGAACGGCGGGGGCACGGCATGGCGGGCCCGGGTCTTCGATCTCAGTGAGGAGCTGGACTTTGCCGGGCATCCGGTCATCGGAGCGGCGAGCGTTCTGCACGCCATGGCGGGGGGCGACGCCAGCCGGACATGGTCACTCAAGCTGAAAGCCCGGACGGTGGAGGTGGTCACCGAGCGCCGGGGCCGGGGAAGGTATGCGAGCGTTCTCGACCAGGGGCCCCCGCAGTTCCTGGGACGGCCGGTGCTGGATGACGTGGCCTCCTGGTTCTCCCTGGAAGAGGAGGACCTCCACGGAGAACTGCGACCCGAGGTCGTCTCGACCGGGCTGGACTACTTGATCGTTCCCGTGCGCACGGGCGTCCTGGAGCGCGCCAGAATCGCGTCCGACATCGGAGAACGTCTGGCAAAGGTCGGGGCTCAGTTCGCCTACCTGTTGGACGCCGACGTCCTGGAGGGTCGGCACTGGAACAACGACGGCGTGATTGAGGATGTGGCCACCGGCAGTGCCGCGGGATGTGTGGCCGCCTACCTGCGACGGCACGGCCGGCTCGATGACGGTGACCGGCAGGTACTGCACCAGGGACGGTTCTGCGGCCGCCCCAGCGAGATGACAATCAGCGCCCACGGCAGCCCGCAGGACATCACCTCGGTGCGTGTCGGCGGAGAGGTCGCCGTCGTCGCCCATGGCCGCCTCGAAGGGCTGCCGCAGTGAGAGGCGGGCCCACCTACTTCGACCCGCAGGCGATCCGGAGCACGGTCGGATACCGGGACGTCCTGGAGCCGGTCGCTGCCGCCCTGCGCGACTACAGCCGAGGACTCGGTGATGCGCCGGCCGCCGTGTTCGCGCCCGCCGGCCCGGACGGCGACGTGCATGTGAAGTCGGCGTGGCTTCCAGGCCGGCAGGTCTTCACCGTCAAGGTCGCGTCGTGGTTCTTGGAACGGGCGCGTCGCGGCGGAACGCCGAGCAGCGGCGTCATCGCGGTGTTCGACGCCTCAACCGGAGACCTTCGGGCGCTCCTGGACGACGAGCATCACCTCTCGGACGTGCGGACGGCCGCGGCGGGAGCCCTGGCCGCGCGGACAATGGCGCGGCGCGACTCCCGCGTCCTTGGGGTCATCGGCACCGGAACCCAGGCTTACCTCCAAACGCTCGCTGTGGCCGACGAACTCCCGCTGCGCGACATCCGCGTGTGGGGACGACATTCATCCCATGTCCAGTCCCTCGCGGCTGCGTTGCACGCCAGACGGCCGGACCTTCGCATCATCGGCGTCGACAGCGCCCGAGCCGCCCTCGACGGCGCGGACGTACTGGTGACGGCGACCTCCAGTACTGAACCGCTGGTGCACGAATCCTGGCTGACACCCGGACTGCACATCAATGCGGTGGGCGCCGACGATCCGACGAAGGCGGAACTGACATCCGCAAGTCTGAACCGGGCGGACCGCATCGTGGTCGACAGTCGTGAACTCACCGCCATCCACGGCGATTTGACACGGCTCCCGGCAGCGGACCGCCGGTTCCACCCGGAACTCGGTGAGGTCCTCGCCGGATCGGCATCCGGCCGGGAGAACGACGAGGAGATCACCATCTGCAAGCTCATCGGTCTCGGCGTTCAGGATCTGGCAGCCGCGGAGGTCGCTCTCGACATGCTCGACGGCCCGCGCCACCCCTCCACCGCTCCAGCACACGCGCGGGAGATACACCGGTAGGCAGGCGAGGACAGACGTGCTCAAAGATCGAGCAACGATTGCTCATTCCTGAAGAGCTCCGGGTTCCGATGGTGGAGGCCTGAGGCCACCGATCGTACGAGGGAGCTGTCATGACACTTCTGGACCTCGATGACATCCACGCTGCCGCTCGGCGCCTGAAGAATGTCACCCTGCGCACCCCTCTCCTGCCGTCCCCCTGGGCCGATGACGGGTCACGCACTCTTCTCCTGAAGCCCGAAGACCTTCAGGTCACGGGATCCTTCAAGCTGCGCGGCGCCTACAACCGGCTCGCTGCGCTTTCTCCCGAGGAGCGCGAGCGCGGAGTGGTGGCGCAGTCGAGCGGCAACCATGGCAAAGCCTTGGCGTATGCCGGCCGGCTCCTGGGTGTGGAGATCACCGTGGTCGTGCCGGGCACTGCCGCGCAGGTGAAGGTGGACGCCATTCGGCGCCACGGCGCGCTCGTGCGCGAGGTCCCTCCCGCGGAACTCGCCGAGGCCACACGAGCCCTCGCCGATGAGTACGGCTATGTCGTGGTGCCGCCCTTCGATGATCTCGGCATCATCGCCGGCCAGGGCACGGTGGGTCTGGAGATCTTCGAACAGACGGCCCAGATGGACAGGGTGCCGCAGACAGTCCTCGTTCCCGTGAGCGGCGGAGGCCTGATCTCCGGGGTTGCGGCCGCCCTCAAACACCTGCTGCCCGATGTGCGGGTGGTTGGAGTGGAGCCGGAATTGGCCGCCGACGCCAGGGAGAGCTTTCACAGCGGGCACCGCGTCAGCTGGCCAACAGAGCTCACCGGCCGCACGATCGCCGACGGTATGCGCAGCAGCTCCGTGGGCACCATCCCGTTCGCACACATCCAGGCGTTCGTCGACGACATCGTCACGGTGTCGGAGGATGAGATCCGTGACACGGTTGCCGTCCTGGCGGGCGAGAGCCGCATCGTGGCCGAACCTTCGGGCGCCGTCGCCGTGGCGGCGTATCTGCATCGCAGCAATGAACTGCCTCCCCGCGGACTGCACGTCTGCGTAGTCAGCGGCGGCAATATCGACGGCCACCTTCTGTCGCGCCTCGTCGCCCGGTGATCCCGACCATGGTGGAGGGGCCAGGCCGCCGGGAACGGACCAGGCGATCTCATGTGCCGCAGATCGTGGCTGACGTCGGTGTCCGCAGCAACCCTTCCCCGTACGAGGAGAGTCATGGCTTTGGAGATGCGCGACCGCTGCGAACGATGTGAACGTGCGCTGCCGCTACAGGTCTCGTCCGCCCGCATCTGCTCGTACGAGTGCACGTTCTGCGTATCCTGCAGCGCCGCGATGCAGGACACCTGTCCCAACTGTGGCGGTGAACTCGTCGCCCGCCCCCGCCGCACGCCATCCGCCGCCCAATGATCAGTCGTCCGAGGCTGGACGAGGGGAGACGGACGTGAGAACCGCCTCCGCAAAAACACGCAGGATGTGCCACTCCGCGGCCCTGGGCCAGCGCGCAGCGGACGATCGGCCGGCCTCTGATCACCAAGACACCGCGAGCCGCAACGGCCCTCTCCGTCGGGTAGGGCTGAGCATCGCCCGCGCTCCCGTCAAGTCAGGGACTCGCAGTCCCGGCGATGCCGGCTGATCGCGCCTATCGTCCCTCTCCCCCGGGCGGTACCTGCGCAGACGTCGTCTCGCCCAACAAGGTCTGTCGCGCTTTGGACTGCAGCCCGGCGTTCGCGCAGGAGTGAGCACCGTTTACTCAGGAGCCGGCACCGCTCGTAGCCCACCGTGGATGACAAGAGGACGTGTACATGGATCGTCTCCGCGTTCGGCTCGCACCACCTCTGGGGACGCCATCACCACGGCGCGTCTTTGACTGTCCCCACAATCCGACCGGGAGCCTTCGTGGCTACGTTCCTCTACCTGCTGTCCAGGGCCGCCTTCCGGCGCCGCCGTCTCGTCGTCATGATCTGGCTCGCACTGCTCGCCTGCGCTGCGGTGGGCGCGAGCATGACATCCAGCCACGTCACGTCCTCCTTCTCCCTTCCAGGCACAGAGGCCCAAAAGGCCGTCGGTCTGGTGGAGAGCCGTTTCCCCGGGAGCAGTCCCGAGGGCGCCGTGGCGCAGATCGTTTTGAAGGCCCCTGCGTCGGAGAAGGTGTCTGACGCTGTCCGCATGGCGACCGTGAAGGACCTCGTAAGGGAGCTGAGGTCGACGTCGGACCAGGTGGCCACGGTCAGTGATCCCTACGCGGGAAACACCGTGTCTCCGGACGGTTCCACGACGTTCGTCTCCGTCACCTACAAAAACCCGCCGGGCTCTTTGAGCGAGGCAACTCTCCAGTCACTGGATGACCTCGCCTCCGACGCTCGCGAGAGCGGTCTGACGGCCGAAGTAGGCGGGACGGCTCTACAGGCCGCTCCAGAGCCTGGCATCGGCGAGGTGATCGGCGTAGTGATCGCCGCGGTGGTTCTGGTCGTCACGCTTGGGTCGCTGGTCGCAGCCGGCTTGCCGCTGCTGACCGCGATATTCGGGGTCGGGGTCGGCATCTCCACGATTGCCGCGCTGGCCAGCACCTTTGACCTCGGCTCCACCACTTCGACGCTGGCGATGATGATTGGACTCGCGGTCGGCATCGACTATGCGCTTTTCATCGTCTCGCGCTACCGGGCCGAACTCGCCGAGGGACACGACCGCGAGGAGGCCGTTGGCCGGGCCGTCGGCACCGCCGGCTCCGCAGTCGTCTTCGCGGGCCTGACTGTAGTGATCGCCCTGGTGGGACTGGCCGTTGCCAACGTCCCGATGCTGACGAAGATGGGCTTCGCAGCTGCCGGCACGGTGGTCATCGCCGTTCTCATTGCCCTGACAGCGATTCCGGCCCTGCTCGGCTTCGCCGGCAGGCGAGTCTCGCCCCGCACGCCGGGACGAGCCACACAAAAGCCCAACGGTGGCGTCCGGTGGGCCCGTTTCGTGCTGCGTCGCCCGGCCACGGTACTGACCGTGGGCCTGCTCGGCCTCGGAGTCATCGCCATCCCGGCCGCGTCCTTGCAGGTGGGCCTGCCCGATGACGGTTCTCAGCCGGTCAGCACTACGCAGCGCAAAGCGTACGACCTGCTCTCCGAGAGCTTCGGTCCGGGATACAACGGGCCTTTGGTCGTTGTCGTCGACGGCGACCGTGAAGCTGCTGCCGCCGCCCGCGCAACGCTCCAGAACATGGACGGCGTTGCCTCAGTCTCTCCGGCGACGGTCAACAAGGCCGGCGACACCGCGACGATCACCGTCGTCCCCCAGGATCGACCGTCCTCCATCGCCACCGAAAGACTGGTGCACTCGATCCGCGACACCACGGACGGCCATGTCCTGGTCACCGGCACGACAGCGATGAACGTCGACTTCTCTCAGCGCATGAACCATGCTCTGGTGCCCTACCTGACACTGGTCGTGGGCCTTGCGTTCCTGCTCCTGATGCTGGTCTTCAGGTCAGTGCTCGTTCCCCTGAAGGCCGCACTTGGCTTCCTGCTCTCTGTTGCGGCGGCGCTCGGCGCAGTCGTTGCGGTCTTTCAATGGGGCTGGCTGGGCTTCCTGTTCGGCGTCGAGCAGACCGGTCCGATCATGTCCATGATGCCGATATTCATGGTCGGCGTCGTCTTCGGGCTCGCCATGGACTACGAGGTCTTCCTGGTATCACGCATGCGTGAGTCGTATGTCGCAGGAGACCGGCCGGGAACAGCGGTCGTCACCGGCTTCCAGCACGGGGCTCGGGTCGTCACCGCAGCCGCAGTGATCATGATCGCCGTTTTCTCGGGCTTCATCGGTTCAAGTGAGCCGATGATCAAGATGATCGGCTTCGGGCTGGCGATCGCGGTGTTCATCGATGCCTTCGTTGTCCGGATGGCTGTCGTGCCGGCAGTCCTTGCCCTGCTCGGCCACAAGGCATGGTGGCTGCCCCGCTGGCTGGACCGGCTACTGCCCGATGTGGATGTGGAAGGCGAGAAGCTCCGCGCACGCCTGCGTCTCGCATCCGAAGAAATTCCGCCCAAAGACCCGGACGAGAAGCGTCAACTGGCCCGCGTTTGAAGTCGCTTGAGTTCCGGGGTCCCGCAAATGAGCGGCGGCTTGGGCCCCCGGTCGCGTGACGGCCTCCGTGAGGACGGGACCGTCACCAAAAGGTGGTCGTGTCACCCGGCAGAGGGCTGGGTGACACGACCACCCGTATGCCCCCAGCCGCCGACCCGTATTCGCTCACGGTCCGGGACACTCCGGCGAGCCTGCCGGGCACACCCACAACCCGTTTTGAAGGAGCTCTATGCCTACGCTCGACCGACAAGACGATGTCTTCGTCCTTGACCTTGGAGACGGTGAGAACCGCTTCCATCCCGACTGGCTCACATCCATCAGCACGGCACTGGACAAAGTCGAGAGGCAGACGGGGCCCCGCGCACTCGTGACCGTCGCGACGGGGAAGTTCTACTCCAACGGCCTGGACCTGGAGTGGCTCTTCTCCAATCTCGACAGGCACCGAGACTACGTTCTCTCCGTCCAGGGGCTCTTTGCGCGGATGCTGTCCCTGCCCGTCCCGACAGTCGCTGCACTGCAAGGGCACACCTTCGCCGCCGGCGCGATGCTCTCCCTCACTCACGACTTTCGGGTCATGCGCGCGGATCGAGGGTACTGGTGCCTGCCCGAAGCAGACATCAACATCCCTTTCACTCCGGGCATGTCTGCCCTCGTCCAGGCACGGCTGACTCCACAGATTGCCCACGAGGCCATGCTCAGTTCCCATCGCTACGGCGGCGTCGACGCCGTTGCCGCGGGAATCGCCGACCGCGCAGTTACCGAAGGGGAGGTACGCACCGCCGCCGTCGAACTAGCCCAATCCCAGGCCAGCAAAGCCGGTGACACACTGAAAACCATCAAGACCCGGATGTACGCCTCGACTCTGGCCACGTTGCGGGACACGACTCTCCCCCTCAGCTGACGCGTCATCCCACGCGAAGGTCCCGGCGACCCGACATCTTGAACCGGCGGCTGCGGCTCCTGCCGCATGGACCAGCTCTTTGCAGATGGCCCCCGTTTGGTAGGCCAAGCGCCTCCGATGTCCGCCCGCCGTGCACGCGGTCCTTGGCCGCCTATGCGTCCGAGCTGCGGTGGATCGTGAGCATCCGTGCCGGCCACCCTCGTGGCCCCGATGTGACCTGGAGTGCGGAACAGGCAGCTCGCTCCCCCTGGATACCCGACCTTGATGAAAGTCTCGTCATGACCACTGAACCCACCGTTTCGTCCGCGCGCTCCCGTTCCTGCCGCGCTCGATCCACTGGGGTGGGGTGCGAAGCAGAAGTGGCCGCGGGCTACCAGCTGTGGTGGACAGCCCAGCAGGCAGCCGAACAACCTGGGCGGCCGCCGGCCCAGGCAGATCATCTGCGCCAATGGGCCGGCATTCTCATCGATGCTCTCCTCGGCTTCGAGGAGGACATGGCCCAGTTCCCTGGTCGGCACGCTGACATATGGCGGCAGAGGATGTCTTCGTCCACCCGGCAACGACTACATCCGATCACGGAGAATCTGCCGACTGCACGCTGGCTGGTCCATGCTCGCCACCGGACACAGATCCGCCTCCCTCTCTCCGCCGACCGGCGCCTGTTCCTGCTCTGGGTGTCCCATCTGGCGGAAGCGGTCCACGGACTCGTCGACCAAACCGCAGCGGCGGCCGCGCAGTCAAAGCAGTCCAGCGATCCCGTCCTCACGGCCTATCTGCTGAATGTGCGACACAACCTCCTGCACGCCTGCCAGCATCTGAACAGGCACGTGACCTAGGCACTCCAACGATCGCTCCGCATTTCTGGCAGGCATCTGCCGTCCCGGGCACCGGCCCCGCGGCAAGCGCCGCATGCTTGCTGCCAAGCTCTTCTCTGCGCCCGGGGAGCGCAATCATCGGAGCGGGAGCCGCCAGCCTTAACGAGGCAGTGGTGAATCTCGTCCGCGCCCACCATGACGAAGACCGATGGGTGGTTGGCAACTGTGCGGGCCTCAGCGTGCTGCATCGCGCAGGCATCCTGGAAGGAAGCGAAGTCACCGCTCCTGCGACCGTCTCTCGCCGGCTTCAACAGCGCGGCGAGAAGGTCGCGGACCCTCAGCGCGCGTGGAGGATTGACGCAGCCCGCAAGCTCATGACGATCGGCGGTGCCGGGACCGTCCACCCCAACACAATCGCTCTGGTCTGGCACTTGTTCGGCGAGGAGGACGCGCGCGATCTCGCAGCCACGTGGGACACCCGCCCACCCCACGGGGAGTCTCTCTTCGCCCTTGATGGCCCCGCCCTGAACGACGACGCGGCGCCAAGGCCAAGTTGCAGGACAACTGGGAAAGCACATTCCTCCCCGGCTAGGGGCCGCTCTCCAACGTGGCGGCGCGTAGGCGATCTCGCTGAGCCGAGGGCGGGCGGTGCGGACCGGCGGGCCGGCCCGCGCGGAAGGGTCGCTGTACAGCACAGTCATTGCAGTGGAGGCGGAACACTCACGGCCTTCCCTGCGCGGCGTCAAGCGCACAGACCCCACGAAGGCGTGCACCCGCAAGGATCGGGCCCCACAGGTCCAACTATCCACCGCCCGCCACATGGCCGAGCGGGTCACCGAGGGCGCCCGCGCCTGGAGGCGGAACACTTTCAGGCCCGCACCCCGGGGGCTACTTCTGGTCGAGGTCTGCCGGGTGCTGGCGGCGTCCGACCTTGCGCAGCAGGTCGGCAAGCTGCTCCTGCTCCCCCGCCGTGAGCCTTTCCAGGTCATTGACGACGGTTCGGACGTACGAGGGCATGATCGCCTCCACCACCTCACGCCCGGCATCCGTAAGTTCGATCATGACCACCCGGCGGTCGTGCGGCGCCTTCTCGCGACGGACCAGACCGCGTTTCTCCAGGTTGGAGATGACAACCGTGAAGTTGTTCGGGCTTTTGAGGTGCTTCTCGGCCAGACGCCCGGCAGGTAGCGGTCCCACGTAGTAGAGGGTCTCCAGCGCGCCGAACTGGCTGGTCGTGAGTCCGGCAGCGGTCACAGGGCTGCTGGTGCGTGCTTCCACCGACGCGGCCGCCCGGATCAGCTTGATGAAGAGGTCCAGTGACCGCTTCTCGCGGGTGCTCCCGTCGAAGTGCGTCGGCATCGCACACCCTCTCCGTCACTACTCGGTCCGGTCGTGGCAGACCCTATCCCGAAAAATTTTCCATCCAGTTGGAATAGTCATGAAGCATGAGTATGTTGTGAGGAGTGACCGGCTCAACCGCCATCAACAAGGAGCATCACCATGAGCGACATCAAAAAGGTCCTCTTCCTGGCCTTCCCGAACGTCGGCGAGCAGGACCTGCTTGCCCCCTGGGAGCTGTTCAAGGCGCTCGCCTACGACCTCAGCCAGCAGGGCGATCCCCTGGAAGTCACCCTCGGCAGCTTCGAGGGCGGGACCGTGACCACCCACATGGGCGCGCAGCTCCAGACCGACAAGGTCACCCCCGAGGACCGTTACGACCTGGTTTACGTCCCCGGTGGCATCGGTGGCGGCGCGGCCTCTCACGACCCGCAGATCCTTGACTTCATCCGAGCGCACCACAGCGAGGGCCGTTGGGTGGCCGCGAACTGCGCCGGTGTCGGCGTCGTCTTCCGCTCGGGCATCCTCGACGGCACCCGCTTCCAGGCAGCCGCGGTCCTCGGCCGTCGCCTGAAGGAACTCGGAGCGGACGTGGCCGAGCCGCGTCGCGCATGGTCGGTCCTGCCGGAGGCGAAGGTCTTCACCGCCGGCGGCGCCGCCACCGTGCACCCGAGCACCATCGCGCTCGTCTCCCACCTCTTCGGCGAGGACCGCGCCCGGGCGCTGGCCGGCACCTGGGACACCCTGCCGTTGCACGGCGAGTCCCTCTTCGCCCTGGAAGGTCCGGTCTCGAACGACGACGAGGCCTTCGTAAAGGGCCTGCGAGACGGCATGGAAAAGGTCTTCCTCCCCGAGAACTGATCCATAGACGGAGGGGCGGTGCGAGGTGGGGTCAGGCCAATCGCCTCCACCGCCCTCCTCCCTCTCGAGCCCGTGCGCCCCTGATTGTCACACCAGACCAACGGAGACACCCCATGAGTCAGTCTTCCCCAAGCCCCGACGGCGGAGCGTGCGATCTCGAGTCGGGCGTCTGCACCATTCCCGGCGGGAATGCCGCTCTGCCGCAGGCAGTCGCAACTCCCCTCGGTCCGAAGGCGGATCGCACGCGTATCACCTACGTGACCGACCCCATCTGTTCGGCCTGCTGGATCCTTGAACCTGCCTGGCGGTCTCTCACCGAGCGCTACCGCGACCTGATAGAGGTTCAACACGTCTACGGCGGTCTCCTTCGCGGCTGGCAGGGGTTTCATGACGTGGGCAACGGCATCCGGCGTCCCAAGGACGTCGCCCACCACTGGGACGAGTTCGCCGAACGTTCCGGGCAGCCCATCAACTCCTCCGTCTGGCTGAGGGATCCGATCGACTCGTCGTATCCGCCGAGCATCGCACTCGCCGCCGTGCGACTGCTGGCACCCGAGGCCGAGGATGCCTTCCTGCGCCGCATCCGCGAAGAGCTTTTCCTGAACGGTCGAAACATCGCCCGCCCCGATGTCATCGAGGCCCTGGTGACAGAACTCGGCTTGGCCGTCGACCCGTACCGCCAGTTGGTCGAGAACGGCACCGCCCAAGCCGAGTTCGAACGAGACCTGGTCCGTACCCACGAGCTGGGAGCGCGAGGCTTCCCCACCCTCATTCTTGAGGGCCCCGACGGCCGCATCACGCTTCACGGCTGGCTCGGTCCGGACCGTCTGGAGGAAGCATTCCTCTCGGTCTCCGGTGCGACCCGCCGCTCTCCGGTCGCCTCCATCAGCGAAGCAATGGACCGGCTCGGCACCGGTACCTCCCTGGAGTACGCAGCGCTCACAGGCCAGTCCGTGGCCGTTGTGGAGCAACTGCTCACCGAAGCCGGCGCAGAACTGCACGCAGCAGGCCAGGGCAAGGTCTGGTCGCCGCGGTCGCGGGTCCAAGAGCCGGCCTGAACTGTCCTGGCCCCGGACGATGCCGCGGCTTCCGCCTGTGGGCCGCACAGGATGCCCAGCCCCCCGGGCGGGTGGACCTGAAGCGCTTTGCGGCGCACGCATTCGCCACACCCCGCCTTGTCGTCCGGGGAACTGATCCCTGGACGACAAGGCGGGGCCTGCCTGACTCTCTGCGGGGAACACAAGGCCGGACTGGCAGACAACCGCAAACGCAGGCTTGGTCACCCCCCGGCCGATGATCGACAGCCTTGCTGGCGCAGCACTGGATCGGCTTCAAGACCCGTTGAAGACAGGAGGGCGGCGCTCCAGAAGGCTGGTGATCCCCTCCCTCGCGTCGGTGGTGGCCAACAAACGCGGGCCGACGTCGTCCCGGATGCTGGTGGCCGAACCCTCGAGATGCGCGGCCAGCACAGCGCGGGCGTCGGCGAGCGTGGCCTGCACGGCCAACGGCGCCTGCGCGGCGATGCGGTGGGCCAGTTCCAGAGCACGCTTCAACTCCGAGCCCGCCGGCACCACTTCCTGCACGATGCCCATCCGCCACGCCTCATGCGCATCGAACTGGTCACCGGTAAGCAGGTAGCGCATGGCATTGCCCCAACCGACCCGGTGGGGCAGGCGTATCGTTGCGCCGCCCAGCGCGACAATCCCGCGCGTCACCTCCTGCTGCCCGAACACCGTGTCGTCCGCCGCGACACACACCTCGCTGTTGAGGACGAGTTCCAGCCCCGCGGTAAAGCAGCGGCCGTGGACGGCGGTGACGACAGGCTTTGTCGACGGTTGCCCGTACAGTCCCCACGGATCGCGCCCGCCCGGGGGGATGAGAGTGTCGTCGCCGGCGGCCAGCCGAGGGGCAAGTGACGCAAGATCAAGACCGCCCGTGAAATGAGGGCCGTTGCCGTGCAGGACGGCGACCCGCAGGGCTGGGTCGTCCGAGAGCCGGGTGAGAGCATGAGACAGTCCCGCGATCATGTCCGAGTCGACCGCGTTGGCCTTCTGCGGCCGATTCAGCGCGATGAGGAGAACGGGGCCGTCCTGCTCGACCATGACCTTGGCCGAGCTGCTGTCGCCGGCGGATGTCTGCTGTGTGGATGCCAGGACCTCACCGTAGGAAGCTCACGGGGGCCGTATGCGACACACACAGGGGAGTTTGCGGCATGAAGATCGGTGTGGTGGCACTGGGCGGGTGCTGGGACTCCGGGCTGACCGCGGTCCTGGACGTGCTGCGCGCGGCGGACGCGGCACGGGTCCGGGTGGACTCTGCCCTTCCTCCGCTCGAAAGCGTCGTCGTGACCGCGGCAGAGGAGCCCGTCCGTACCGCGGGCGGGCTCTTGGTCCCCTCGGGGCGTCTGATCGCTGACTGCGTGCCCGGCGTGGATCTGGACCTTCTTCTGGTGCCCGCCCTGGCCGCGCAGAGCCCGTCTACCATGGTCGATGCCCTGATGCGTCAGGACGTCCGGGCTGTGGGGTCGCAGCTGCGGCGCTGGGCGGCGGCGGGCGGGGCCCTCGCAGCGGCGTGCACGGGAACATTCGTTCTCGCCGAGGCGGGGTTGCTGGACCAACGGCCCGCGACCACCACATGGTGGCTGCGTGACCTCTTCCAGCGCCGCTATCCGGCCGTGAAGCTGGACATGGAACACATGGTCGTACGGGACGGTGATCTCGTGACGGCGGGCGCCGCGTTCGCGCACATCGACCTGACGCTCAGCCTCGTAGCCCAGGTCAGTAACCGACTGGCTTCGGAGACGGCCGGCGCTCTGCTCATCGACGCTCGACCGACGCCGAGCACAGGGACCATGTCCCACTACCTGGAACAACACGACCAGTTGGTCAGTGACTTCGAGGCATGGACACGCATGCATCTGCACCGTCCCGTCACAGTGGCCGACGCGGCACTGGCCCTCGGTGTCACCCGGCGCACTCTGGAACGTCGTGTGCGCGAGCGGCTGGAAACGTCTCCGTACGCGTTCATCCGCCGCCTTCGAGCCGAGCGTGCCGAGCATCTGCGCGCCACGACCCCTTTGCCGGCCGCTGACATCGCTCAGCAGGTCGGTTACCAGGACCCGTCCGCGATACGCAGGCTGCGTAGGGGCGAGTGACAGAGTGTCCTCAGCTGCGCTTCCACGCCTACGGCAATCTCGCCCCGCTGCTGCTTCGAGGGTCAGCCGATCTGACGGTCTCGTCCGGCGAGCCACCCGGTGACGAGCTGAGGCAGCATCAGCAGAGCCATCAGGGCCAGTGGTGTGCGCCAGCTCCCGGTGTGCTGGTAGAGCGCTCCGACCAGAATGGGGCCGGGGATCGACAGCAGGTATCCGGCGCTCTGGGCGAAGGCGGACAGGCGAATCACTGTGGCGCTGTCGCGTCCGCGCAGGCCGATCATCGTCAGGGCCAGGGGGAAGGAACAGTTGGCCACTCCAAGGAGTACGGCCCACAGCAAGGGCGCGGCGGCTGGTGCTGCCCACAGTCCGGCATAGCCGGCGATCCCGAACAGTCCGACCGTGACGGCGACTGCGCTCTGGTGGCGCAGCCGTCCGGCCACAGCTGCCAGCAGGAACGAGAGGGGAACGCCGAGCACGGAGGTCACGGCAAACAACAGCCCTGCACTCTCAGCAGAGAGTCCAGCGTCTCGAAAGATTTGCGGTAGCCAGCCGATGACGACGTACGCGGCGGTGGCTTGAAGCCCGAAGTAGGCGGCGAGCGCCCAGGCGGTCGGACTGCGGGTCATGCGTAGGCCTGGGCCGGATGGCGAGCTCTGCGTTTCGGGGTTGGTGCTGGTCTCGGCAGGTCGGCGGGCGAGGGCCAGCCACGGGGGTACTGCGGCGAGGGCGACCGCGGCCCATGCCCCCAGGCCGACTCGCCAGTCGCCGCCGAACGCCTCGGCCAGCGGGACAGTGACGGCGGCAGCACTTGAGGCGCCCAGGTTGAGGGCCATGGAATACAGGCCTGTCATCATGCCGACCCGGTCTGGGAAGCGTTGTTTGACGACGACAGGCAGCAGGACGTTGGCCATCGCGATCCCGGCAAGAGCGAGGGCGCTCAGCGCGAGAAACGCGGCAGTCCCTCCTGCGAGCGGACGCAGAGCAAGTCCGGCCGCGATCGCGGCCATGCCGACAGCGATGACTCTGTCGGGGCCGTGACGACGGGCGAGACGGGGCGCGGCAGAGCCAAACAGTGCGAAGCACACTGCGGGCAGTGACCTTCCCCTCGTAGCGTAGAGACCGTGACTGCAGGGGAAGTTGAGGGTCATGGCAGGCAAGAGGCGGAAGTTCGACGCGGAGTTCCGTGAG
>NZ_JBEXHZ010000071.1:0-17653 GCF_040608315.1 Streptomyces sp. NPDC005195 | reverse complement strand
ACGTTGCCATCGAGAGTGAGGCTGACAGAACGAGCACCACGAACACCAACCACCCGGTCACCCGACCCGGCCAACGTTCGTGGACAACGCACTAGCCGCCGCGTCCCCGGTCCTCGCCGCCCTGAATCTGGAGCGGGAGGGGCTGGGTTGGAGCCACGCTCCGAAGGTCTTGTCTCACCCCTTGCGGGACGGTCACTGCGCGGTTCTCAGCCGTGATCCGGAGGAGACCGCCGCGAACCTGGAGACGTTCGCCCCCGGGGACGGGGCCGCGTGGAAAGGGCTGCGGGAGGTCTGGGAGACGCTGCGGCCCGACATCCTCGATGCCCTGTTTACGCCCTTCCCCCCGCTGCGCGCCGGGGCCCGGCTGGCGTGGTGGCTACGCGCGGCCGGCGTACTGCGGGTGGCCAGGACGATGGTGCTGCCGGTGCGGCGGCTGGGGGAGGAGGAATTCCGCGGAGAGGGCGGCAGGCTCCTGCTCGCGGGCAGTGCCCTCCACGCGGACCTCTCGCCGGAGACCGCAGGCAGCAGCGGCTTTGGCTGGCTCATGTCCATGCTCGGCCCAGAGCTACGGGTTCCCCGTTCCCACCGGAGGCTCTGATGCGCTCACCGCCGCTCTCGTCCGCCGTCTGGCGCGCCGCGGCGGCGCCGTCCGCTGCGGGGAACAGGTCACCGTGGTCGTCGTCCACGGCGGGCGGGCCGTCGGCGTCCGCACCAGGAGCGGCGAGGCGGTCCCGGCCCGCAGGGCAGCGCTGGCCGACGTATCCGCGCCGGCGCTGTACGGCTCTCTGGTGGCGGAACGGCACATCCCCGGGCGCTTGCTCGCCGACCTGAAGCGCTTCCAGTGGAACCTTGCCACGTTCAAATTCGACTGGGCGCTGAACGGCCGGCGCCCTGGACCTGCGCTGAGGCCGCGCAGGCCGGAACCGTCCACCTCGCGGAGGGTGTGGACGGCCTGACCCGCTTCGCCGCGCAGATTGCCATGGGCCGCATCTCCGACGAGCCCGTCGCCCTCTTCGGCCAGATGACCACGACCGACGCCAGCCGCTCCCCCCAGGGCACCGAGGCCGCTTGGGCCTGCACGCACGTGCCGCACCGGGTAGGGGAGGACGCCGGGGACGAGGGACTGACCGGTTCATGGGACACCCGGGAGCAGGAGGTGATGGACGACCGCGTCGAGGCCCAGGTCGCATGCTATGCCCCCGGATTCCGCGGGCTCATCAGAGCGCGGCACATCCTCGCCCCGCCCACGCTGGAACGCTTGGACGTCAACCTTCACGGTGACGCCATCAACGACGGCACCACAGCCCTGCACCAACAATTGGTCTTCCCTCCCTCCCCCGGCACCGGCCGCCCGGAGAGCGCCGTTCCCGGGCTCTACCTCGCCTCCGCCTCCGCACACCCGGGCGGAGGCGTCCACGGCGCACCCGGAGCCAACGCCGCGAGGGCCGCCCTGCGCCGGCATCGCACCGGCGCACTCTCCCCCCTGCAAAGTCGCCTCACTCACCGCGACCTCAACGGGCAGCGCGTATGACCAGGGCACTTCGCCAGGCAGCAGCGATGCAGAGCCGGCCGAACGGGCGGGTGGCGGTAGTCACCGGGGCAGCACGAGGGGTGGGAGAAGCAACGAGCCGCAACCTCGCACGGCGTGGACTACGGGTGGCGCTGCTGGGACGAGAGCTGGAGTCGCTGCGGTGCGTGGCGGACAGCCTGCCCACTGACACATGCTGCTTCGAGGTGGACGTCACCGACGAAGCCGCCATGCAGGGAGCGGCACGCGATGTCCAGGCTCGGCTGGGGCCGGCATCGGTGGTCGTGGCGAACGCCGGGATCGCCACCGCGGGCCCCTTCGCCGCCAGCGACGCAGCCCTGTTCAACCGGGTCATCAATGTCAACCTCATCGGCAGCGCGAACACAGCCCGCGTCTTCCTCCCTCAACTCCTCCTCACCCGAGGCTACTTCCTCCAGATCGCCTCCACCGCCTCCTTCGGCTCGTCGCCCCTGATGAGCGCCTACTGCGCCTCCAAGGCAGGAGCGGAATCCTTTGCCCAGGCCCTGCGCACCGAACTGCGCCCCGAAGGCGTCGGCGTGGGTATCGCCTACCTCCACTGGACCGGCACGGACATGATCGACGACCGCGACAACCACCCCGTACTGCGAGCACTGCGCTCCCACCAGCCCGCACCCATCCGCCGCGTCCACAGCGCGGAACAGGTCGCCGCCTGGCTGACCCGCGGTATCGAACACCGCGCCACCAGCGTCTACGCACCACCCTGGTTGCGCCTCGTCCAGCCCCTGCGCCCTGCGCTGCCCATGCTCGTCTCTCGCATCGCGGCCCGATCCCTCGCGAGCCTTCCCGCCGCGGAACTGCGCCGTGCCACAGGCGTCCTGGGAGCAGGCGGCCGCGCGGACTGGGAGGCTCACCGACCGGCGCCACCGACACCACCCGTCACCCCACCCCAATGCTGAGACGCCTGCACGGGAGGAGGTCCTGCGCGCTGGGCCCGTCGGGTGTCGCCGGAGCGGTCGCGACGAGGGACTGCCCACGCTGCCAGCAGGAGTCGAACAACTCGAGGAGTGCGTCGAGCAGGCCCGACCGGTGGACGACGGCGATCCTGTCGTAGCGGCCCGGGACCAGCGCGACGCGCCGGTCCATGATGCGCGGTCTGAACGGCAGGGCCAGCAGGATGCGAGCCGGCTCGCGGATCCGTTGACGGTCCTGTTCGGCGGTGGCGATCGCAGCGTCGGCGTAGGTGTTCAGGGAGGCGCGGTCGCCCGATAGAGGCGGTGCAGGCGCCGGACCTGGTGAGCCGTGACTCCACCGCGGTGCGGAAAACGCGAAGTACGTTGGCGACATCGAGCAATTGTCAATTCCTGTGGATTGCCGGGTTAGACAACGGGTTGGCGCCTTGGATGACCTGCCCCGCGAGGGTCAACCTGAAAAGCTGGACGTCTTCTCCTCGGAGCGTCACGAAGGCGATGAGGCCCGTGTCGAGTGCTGCGACCCGATGTCCGTAGACGAGGGCCTGCGTCAGCGTCAGGTCGATCGCTTGTGCTGAATCGCTGAGCTGGTTGAAGCGGGCACCGCAACGGACTGGTCCCCGCAGGCAGCGCACATTGACAGTGGCCTGTTCGAGGGACGCGACAATGACCCGCTCAATCTGCAGTTCTACGCTGCTACGACAGCTACCGGGACTGGGGATCTCGTTCACGCGGCTGCCTCCTCTCGCTCGACCAGAATGCCATTCTCGAACCGGGCACCCGCGCGGACCAGGGGAACGAGGTGGGGTGCGGTGATCGCGCGCCAGCGGGCCTGGGCGGACTCGACGAGTTTGAACACCATCGCGAGGGCCGCGGCCGGGCTGCCGGCCCCGCGGGCGACCTTTGTCCTCAATTTCACGGTGCTGAAAGTGCTCTCGATGGGATTTGTCGTGCGCAGGTGCACCCAGTGCTCGGCGGGGAAGTCGTAGATCGCGAGGAGCTCGTCGGCCTCGGCGGTGATCTTCTTGGTCGCTTTCGGCCACCTCGCTCCGTAAGCGCGCTCGAAGTCCTTGATCGCCTTTCGGCGTGACCGCGGTCTTCGACGTTGTAGATTTCCTGCAGGGCCTTCGTCGCGCCGGGTTGAGTCGACTTCGGTAGCGCGTTCATGACACTGCGGACCTTGTGAACCCAGCACCTCTGGTGCCTGGCCTACGGAAACACCTTTGCGAGGGCCTTCCACAGGCCCATCGCACCGTCGCCGACGACGAGCTCGGGATCACGCATGCCGCGTCGGCGACAGTCACGCAGCAGGTCCGCCCACGACTCGGTCGACTCACGCAGTCCCTCGGCCAGCGCGATGAGTTCCTTGCGGCCGTCGGGGCGCACGCCCCATGAGGACCAGGACGCAGGAATCAGCCTGGCCGAGGCGGACCTTGGGGTGGACACCGTCGGCCCACACGTAGACGTAGTCGGAATCCGACAGGTCGCGGGCCTGGAAGGCGGTGTGGTCGTCGGTCCACTGCTTCGTCAGCCGGGCACCGTCGCCGGCGAGAGTCTGGCCGAGGAACCCAGGAACTTGCGCGCACTCGCCGACGCCGTCGTCGGCTCCGGCGAAGCCGCCCTGACCGAACTGTCCGACGCCGACCTCGCCGAACTCTTCTTCCTTGGCAAGTCGGCGTGTTGAGACCATGCCAGTCAAAATCATCTGGCGACGGAACCGCGGGCGGTGGCGGTCGCGGCGTCCGGGTGGATGGCGAAGACCTGATCCAGGCCGACGATGCGTAGGATGCGGGCGGTGTTGGCGGGGACCGCAGCCAGGGCTATGCCCCCGCCCTGTTCGACAGCACGGCTCCGGGCCGACAGCAGAGCGCTGATCCCGCTGGAGTCGCAGAAGTCCAGCCCCGCCAGATCCAGGACCAACAGCTGCCCTACGGCAACAGTTACGCCGTCCACGGCCTTGCGCAGTTCGGGCGCCGTGTGGTGGTCGAGGTCACCGGCGATCTCCAGTACGGGACCGGTGGCGGCGTCTCGGGCGGTGATTGTGAGTGGGCTCATGTCAGGTCTTCGCTCGCGGTGGTGGGAAGGGTGGCGGGCACGCCGAGGGCGAGCAGCGCGGTGTCGTCGTCGAGTCCGTCGCCGAAGGAGGCCAGTAGCCCGGACAGGGCGGTGATCAGGGCCTGCGGGCCCTCCGGGGCCTGGGCGGCGGTGAAGGCGCGCAGGGCGTCCTCGCCGTACAGCTCGCGCTCAGTTCCGGTGCGGGCCTCGGTCAGGCCGTCGGTGTACAGCAGCAGGGTGTCGCCGGGCAGCAGGTCGGTGCGGGCGGCGGTGAACGGAGCCTGCGGCAGGACGCCGACGAGCAGCCCGCCGGGGGTGGGGAGGTAGTCGGCGCCGCCGTCCGCGCGCTGGATCAGCGCGGACGGGTGACCACCGGAAGCCAGGTGCAGGCCGACGTGGCCGTCGCCGACCGGTTCGAGGACGCCGAATATGGCGGTGCAGTAGCGGCCCTCACCGCTGGCGTACCGCTCGTGCAGCACCGTGTTCAGCGTGGTCAGCACGTTGATGGGGTCGGCGTCGTGCAGGGCGGCGGCCCGCAGGGTGTAGCGGGCCAGCGAGGTGACCGCGGCAGCCTGGGGGCCCTTGCCGCACACGTCTCCGAGGAAGAACGCCCACCGGCCACCGTCCAGGGGGAACAGGTCGTAGAAGTCTCCGCCCAACAGGTCCGGGGAGGCCGTGTGGTAGTAGGAGCCGACCTCAAGTCCCGGCACCACGGGCAGCGCGGCGGGCAGCAGGCTCTGCTGGAGGACGGCGAGCGCCTCCTGGAGCCGAGCCCGGTCGGCCTCGGATTGCCGGCGTGCTTCCTCGGCCGCCTTGCGACCGCGCAGCAGCTCGGCCTCATACGCGCGGCGGTCGCGGGCGTCAAAGACGGTGGTGCGAATCAGCATGGGCTCGCCGTCCCCGCTGGTCTTCACCTTCGAGGTCACCAGCACCGGCATCCGCTGCTTGCCGGCGGCCTTGATGTCCATGGCGATACCGCTGACCTTGCCCTTCATCTGCAGCAGCGGCGCGAAGTGCGTCTCGTGATACAGCTTGCCGCCCACGGTCAGCAGGTCCGTGAACCGCATCCGCCCCACCACCCGGGACCGCTCCAGGCCCAGCCAGTCCAGCAGGGTGGTGTTGATCTTCGCGATGGTGCCGTCCATCAGCGTCGACAGGTACCCGCATGGGGCCTGCTCGTACAGCTCCTCGGTACTGTCCTCCAGCAGCGAGGTGAACACCGCGTCCGTGGCATCCACGTCCTGCTCCTTACCCGGCTCGGGCACCTGCTCGGCGCGGCACATCATCAGGCCGCTCCGATGAAGTCGTGGATCGCCCCCGCGGTGGCTTGCGGTGCGCTCAGCTGCGGGCAGTGCCCGGTCGCCTCCAAGGTGACCAGACGGCTGCCGGGAATCGTGTCGCGGACGTAGGCACCGACCTCCCGGGAAGCGATCACGTCCTGCCGGCACTCCAGGATCAGCGTCGGCACCGTGACCGTCTTCAGGTCCTGGCGGCTGTCGGAGAGGAACGTCGTACGGGCGAAGACGCGGGCCATGTCCGGGTCGGTCGCACAGAACGAGGTCGTCAGCTCCTGACCGAGTTCGGGCCGGTCCGCGTTGCCCATGATGACTGGGGCCATCGCCGCCGACCAGCCAAGGTAGTTCGACTCCAGCGACTCCAGCAGCTCGTCGATGTCCTCGGCGCTGAACCCGCCCCGGTAACCCTCGTCGTCGATGTAGCAGGGCGAGGGAGCGACCATCACCAGCCTGGAGATCCGCTCCGGGGCCTTCGCGGCCGCGAGTACGCCGACCATCGCCCTGACCGAGTGCCCCACGAACGACACGTCCCGCAGGTCGAGCTCCTCGCAGACCTCCAGCACGTCCCGTGCGTAGCCCTCCAGGGAGCTGTACCGCCGCTCGTCCCAGGCCGACGGGTCCGCCTTGCCCGAGCCCACGTAGTCGAAAAGCACCACTCGGTAGCTCTCAGCCAGCGCGGGAACCACCAGGCGCCACATGTTCTGGTCACAGCCGAACCCGTGCGCAAGCACGACCACCGGCGCGTCCGCACGGCCGGTGACGCTGACGTTGTTCCTGCGACGGATATCCATACCCGCCAGTTTCCCATCCCCCGCCCCACCCCAGGCAGGGGCCCGGCACCTCGGTGTCCCCCCGCGGTAAGTCCCAGAGCACTGGTCCGGCGTCGACCCTGTACGGATGTTCCCGGAGGCTCGTGCGGTCGCAGAGGAACGACGTTCGGGACCGGAAGCCGTAGCTGATGCCGTAAACGCCGCGTTCTCGGCCGTGAGCTGGTTGAGCGTCCGGACGAGCGCGGGCACGTCCTCGCGCAGCCGGGCGAGCTCCTCGTTCCTGTTCGCGATGGTCTCCAGGAGTCGGCGGGCGATCGGCTGGGGTGATGCGGGGCTTGCTGGATGAGGCCCTCGGCTCGAGCGCGTAGCTGCTGGGCGTGCAGACCGGTGCGGACCATGTTGCCGCTGCCGGCAACGCAGCGGTCCAGAGCCGGAACGGTAACCTCGGTGGTCCGCTCGCACAGACGGAAGTCACGCCGCTCCTCGGGACTGAGCCCGTACCGCCGATCCGTCACGTGATTGAGGACCACGAGCATGAAGAGCGCGAAGGAATGACGCTCGGCATGCGGCGTCGCGTAGGGCGCGTATACCCGGTGAGGGTCTCGCCCGGCATCCGGCGGCGTGAGCCCCTGCCGGCAGCGCTGGTCCGCCGTCCGGAAGACCCCGTTCCACGAGTGCGGGCAGAACGGCAGCCCCCGCTCACTCAGCCACAGCCACAACGGCTCCGGCCCCTCCGTGAACAGCGTCAGACGCTCCTGCCAGGTCAGGAGATCCAGCGCCCGCTCCCCACGACCGTCGGCATCTCGCGCCGCACACGCGGCTTAGGCGGTCCAGGGATGCGAAAGCGCTGCGTGTCATCGGGTTGGTTTGAGGATGCGTTCCGGGGTGACACGGAGGGCGTACTTGAGTTCCGATTGAGGGGTGAGTGGTTGTGGCTGCGGACGAGAAGGCTCAGGCCAAGGGCGAGCAGGTCGAGGGCAAGGTCAAGAAGGTCGTCGGCGGTGCCGTGGGCAACGAGTCCCTGAAGGCGGAGGGGCAGGCCAAGGAGTCCCAGGGTGACCTGCGGGCGGCCAAGGAGAAGGCCAAGGACGCCGTCCGGCCCAAGTAGGCGCACTACTACCGATCCCGGCAGCCTGTCGGCTGCCGGGATCGGTGCTGTCGGGGTCAGGTGCGCTGCGGCGACCGGCTGCGTTACGTCCGAGGCAGGCGGCGGCAGAAAGGCAACGCCTGTCCGACGCTGCCTGGATCCCTCGCTGACGCTGTTCAAGATCAGTGTGAGGGATACCCGACGCTCTGCGGGGTTCGGATTCAAGCTCCGCACGGGCATCAGGGATACCTGCCGCACCGATCCGGCATCGTTCCGGAGGGTTCCTGAACCGGCCCCTGACCAGTGGATGATGCGTGGCGTTCGGCCGCAGTGACGTCGGGCGCCCGTGGAACGATGTCCGGTCCGAGTCGAATCCGGCTCGGAAGGTCATGCCTAGGAAGACACCCGCGCCGCCGAACGCACCGTCACCGCCTGGGCCCGCGACAACGCAGCTGACCTGCGCCGCCTCGCCGGACAGATCACCGCCCTCACCGACCTGCCCGCCAGCGCCAACCACGCACTCGGCGAACTGAACCAGGCCCTCGCCCACAACGACCCCGCCCACCTCGTACGCCCCTTGGCCGCGACCCGGGCCCACCTGCAGCCCGAGGCCAGCGACCTCGCGGAACGCATCGACGCCCTCACCCGGCGCACCGAAGAACTCCGCCAGGACACTCACGACCAGCGCAGCACGTAGGGAGACGGCACGCTCCGATCTCAGCAACCGGACATGGACTCGGGCTGCCCTGAGCCTGTACGTCGGGCACGCCCGTCATCGGTTGCGGGGACGGGCGGCTGGCTCGGCGGAGCCCTTCCCTGCCCTGGGTAGCGCGTTGGTGCAGTCCTCAGCCCCAGGAGTTTGTCGCCGCGGTGGCGATCGGTTACCTCTCTGCAGAGCACACAAAAATCTGTGATCGCTGGAGTAGACATTGGTGGGTGGTCTGGTTATGGTTTCTCTCGTAGCCAGAAGGAAGCAGGGCCCGGCAGACACGAACTGCCGGGAGCAGTGCAGGTAGTTGCAGTGTGCAGGGCGGTGCGGTGGTGGAGTTTCGAAGCCAGGGCGGTTGCAGGACGGCGACGGGACTGGCGGCCGGACCGGGTGGCCCGCAGTGATCAGGGGCCGCCGTGAAAAAGACCGCGCTCATGCGGTGGAATTACCGGTATGTGCAGTTCGCAGGACCGCAGTGAAGTTGGTGAGTGGTTCCTCGGTGAAGGCGTCGGCTGCGGGCGCGCGCACCGGGAGGTCCGGCAGTGGGGTTCTATGCCAGAGCATTCGCAGGATGGGCGACGGGGCTGGCTGTCGGAGGGTGGAGCTGTCACAGGCCACCGAGCGGTACGCGGTATCAGCCGTACGCAGGAAAGCGGTACGAGTTGGTTGGTTTCAGAGGGATTGAACGGAGGGGCGAGGCGCCATCAGGATCGCCCGGGCGGAATGGCTGAGCCCGGGTACCGCAGGACATCGATAGTGAGGTGGTCTCCGGTCGAGCAACCGCGATCCCCGCACGCGCTCCCATCCCTGGTGAGCTGGTGCGGAAACAGAGGGCCGGCGCAGGACTAGGGCCGGCAGATGGTGTAGCTGTTCCTTCGGGGCCCTGGCGCATCCGCGCCAGGGCCCCTCCACGCGTTCCACAGAGAGGTGCAAGTGACAGCAGACGACTCGTACGACCGGATCGATGACGACGACTACCCGCCTACACGATGGGACGTGCCGCTGGGCGCTGTCACGTTGACTGACCGGGTGGGATGATCTTCTGGGTGATCGTGGTGGAGGGGGATCGTCCGTGGAGAGCGTGTCGCCGTCGTACAGGGGGCACCGTTAACCGGTCGAGGTGCTCTCCCCTTGCGTGTGGCTGTACCACCGATTCCCGCTCAGCTTCCGCGAGGTCGAGGAGCTGCTGTTCCAGCGTGGAGGATCGTCTCCTACGAGGCCATCCGCCGCTGGTGCGTCACGTTCGGCCAGGCCTACGCAAACGGACTGCGCCGCCGCCGGCCCCGGTCCGGCGGCAAGTGGCACGTGGACGAGGTCTTCACCGAGATCAACGGGGAGCACCAGCACCTGTGGCGGGCCGTCGACCAGGACGGCAACGTACTCGACATCCTCGTCCAGAACCGGCGGGACAAGACCGCCGCCCGACGCTTCTTCCGCCGCCTGACGTAGAAGACCAGCACGGTGTTGCGGGTGGTCGTCACCGACAAGCTCCGCTCCCACGGCGCCGCCCACCGCGCAGTCATGCCGTCCGTCGAGCACCGCTTACACAAGGGCCCCAACAACCGGGCCCGGGAACTCCCACCAGCCCACTCGGTAGCGCGAACGCGCGATGAAGGGCTTTCCGCAGCATCGGTGGAGCACAGCGGTTCCTGTCCGCGTTCAGCGGCATCTCACCCCACGTCCGGCCCCTGCCGCCACCTGATGGCCGCCCCCGGCCACCGAGCCGAAATGACCATCCGCTTCGCCATCTGGGACCAGATCACCGGCGCCGCCAGGCGGCCCACCACGGACTGACCACAGGTCGGCACCCGGGCCCCACCACGCCCCGACACGCCATCAGACACCCACGCACCCAACAACGTGACAACGCCAGAATGGCATCTAGCTCATTGCGCGAGGGGCACCTGAGGGTGCCGCGCAAGCGCGCCGAGACGATCACTGTGGCCGGCGACAGAGGCGAGGCCAGGAACCGTGGTCCGTACAGCTGAAGCTCGGTGCGCGGGTCGGGAACCTGCGGTCCCGACCCGCGACCCTGACGCCGGAGCGGATCGAGCAGCTGTCCAAGTTCGGGATGCGGCGGACCTAGCGAGCGCAACGATGCGACTGATGTTCGACCTATCGCGGGGTGCGTTGGCCGGACTCCACTCTCGACACAGATCAGGGCTGCGCAGCAACAGCTGCGCAACCCTGCTTCGGTACGCCTCAGATCCTGCCGGCTGCGGCGAGGGGTCAGGCCGGGTTGATGTTCTCGGCCTGGGGGCCCTTCTGGCCCTGGGTGACGTCGAACGTCACGACCTGGCCTTCCTGGAGCTCACGGAAGCCCGAGGAGTTGATCGCGGAGTAATGCGCGAAGACGTCCGGGCCGCCACCGTCCTGGGCGATGAAGCCGAAGCCCTTCTCCGCGTTGAACCACTTCACAGTTCCCGTAGCCATGTCTCATGCCTTCCAGTCGATGAACGCCTCCCACACCATGTGAAAGGCGGAGGTGATCGCCCTGGTCCCTGCGGCACAGCACAGCAAAAAACCCACACCAAAGGCATGGGCAAAGGGAACTCCCGAACCACGACATCTGCCCCAGACGCTACACGCTCACAACACCCCGTCACCAGAGGAAACAGGTACACGTCACGACTTGGACCAGGCGCGCAGGCCCGCCGAAGACAGGCAGGCGCGCCCCATCTCAAGCCGCAGCCGGTGGATTCTCCGATTGAGCGGCGCGGCGGTGTTCGGCGTTGATGCGCTGGGCTTCTTCGAGCTGGTCTTCGAGGATGACGATCCGGCAGGCCGCCTCGATCGGCGTGCCCTGGTCGACAAGTTCCCGGGCGCGGGCAGCGATCCGCAACTGGTAGCGGGAGTAGCGGCGGTGCCCGCCCGCGGAGCGCAGCGGGGTGATGAGGCGGGCTTCGCCGATGGCGCGGAGGAAGCCCTGGGTGGTGCCGAGCATCTCGGCGGACCGGCCCATCGTGTAGGCGGGGTAGTCGTCGTCATCGAGCCTGCCGTACGAGTCGTCTGCTGTCATCGCACCTCTCTGTGGAACGCGTGGAGGGGCCCTGGCGCTATCTCCGCCAGGGCCCCGAAGGAACTGCTACACCATCTGCCGACCCTGGTACTGCGTCGGCCTTCTGTTTCCACAGACCCGACCGAGATGCTGTCGGGGGTGCGGGGATCGCGGTTGCTCGACCGGAGACCACCTCACTATCGATGTCCTGCGGTACCCGGACTCCACATGTACGCCCGGGCGATCCTGATGGCGCTCGGCTCCTCCGTTCTTTCCCTCTGGATCAATCACTTGCCCTACGGGAACTGCGTACTGCTGGCACTGCGCTACCGCGTACTGCCGATACTGCGAACCGCTGGTGGCCTTCAACAGCGCCACTCTCCGGCAGCCAGCCCCGTCGCCCGTCCTGCGTCTGCTCTGGCTTGGAACCCCACTGCCGAACTTCCCGGTGCGCGCGCCCGCAGCCGACGCCTTCACCGAGGTGCTGCTCACTGACTTCACTGCTGGGTACCGCGAACTGCACTTACGGGTCCTGCCACTTCGATACTGCGGTCCTGCTCACGGCGGCCCCTGATCACTGCGGGCCACCCGGTCCGGCCGTCAGTCCCGTCGCCGTCCTGCAACCGCCCTGGCTTCGGAACTCCACCACCGCACCGTCCTGCCACCTGCAACTACCTGTACT
This sequence comes from Streptomyces sp. NPDC005195, assembly GCF_040608315.1. NCBI lineage: Bacteria > Bacillati > Actinomycetota > Actinomycetes > Kitasatosporales > Streptomycetaceae > Streptomyces > Streptomyces sp. NPDC005195. The sequence continues at coordinate 5,579 of NZ_JBEXHZ010000071.1, read as the reverse complement.
ACTGCCCGGCAGTTCGTGTCTGCCAGGCCCTACTGTCTCTCTGGGCTACGAGAGAAACCATAACCACGCCCACCACCCAATGTCTACTCCAGCCAACACAGATTTCCGAGTGTTCGACGGCGAGGTAGTCGACCTCGCACAGTGACGCGGACAGCCGCCCCGGTCCGCTTAACGGGGCGCCGGCCGGGCACAAGCACCGCACAGACGGGACCGGGAACGGACGATCCAGAAACCAGGGTGACCTGATGGACACGATGAGCGTCAACGTCGCAACCGTCCGCTCCGCGACATCCGTCGCCGGCGCACGCGAGAGCGCCCGGATTTTTCCTCCAAGGTCTCAACCATCCGATCGCAGCCGAGGATGCCGACACCGTCGTCCTGGTCGTCTTTCGAACTCGTCACCAACGCCCTGCGCCACGGCGGCGGAACCTTCACGCTCCGCCTCACCGCCCACCCCGACACCATCGACGTGGCCGTCGACGACGCCACGCCGCAGGCACCGCGCATGCGCACCCCCGACCTAAACGGCGGCACGGGAGGATTCGGCTGGCCCATGGTCAACCGCCTCGCCAACACCGCGGTCGCCCGCCGTCCGTCCGGCGGCAAGACCGTACGCGCCGTCGTCCCCCGGTAGAACCCGCCCAGCGCTTCCCCCACATGGCGGCACTGCCGCAATGAGTCGGCATCGTTGAAACCAGCGCATCACTCGCAAAGCCCTTCCCGAGCCGGTCCTGGCTTCCTCCAGGGCCAGGACCACCAGTGTCCTCACACACCACCCGTGCAACCCTCCTGGACGAGCTGGTGACAGCACAACCCGCCGGGTCGGACGGGGGCGTGGCCCTGTCCGACCCGGCCGCCCAACAACCCTTCATCCCGTGTCCGGGCGACCCCGCCGCCGACGGCTTGCCCAGAGTCCCCTTGGGCTTGCCGCGCCGCCGGCTGGAGGTGCCCGGGTCAGGTACGCAGGCGCGAGAGCCAGCATCCGTGACCCTGGGGACGCGAGCCGGTACGGTCTCTGCGCCGCGCCCCCGCTGCGTCGCACGCCAATGCGGCCCGGCAGGATCTACGGCGGCGTCAGCGTCCGATCCCGACAGCGGAGAGAGAGTTCCGTGGCTTGCGAAACCAGTCCCCAGATGTCAGTTGAGCTCTCGAGGCGGGCGGGCCACTATGCCGCTGCTATCGCCGAGTGCCTCCTGGAAGCGGATCTGCCGGTGACGGGGATTCAGAGCTGCGGTCCCTGGCGCGACACGGACGGCGAGTACCTCGATGTCGAGGCCGGCATCTCGTTCCCGCAGGCATTCCAGGATCAGCATGGCGGGGGCGACTGCGGGCTTCACTGGGCGGGCACGTCCGGCTGGTGTCTCTACACCGCAGACAAGGAGGACCGGTACCTGTCCGGTGGCCGGTGGCCCGGGGCCGGCCTGCTTCCCGAGCCCCGGCTCGTCACGGCCTTCGTCGACGCTTTCCGCCTCGACCCTGCCAAATCCGGCAGCAGCGAACAGCCGTCCTACCGTCAGGAGGGCCAGGACTTCCCCTTCTTGTTGGACAGCCTGGCCCCCTACCTTCCCGCCCAGCCCTGCGTGTTCGAGGAACCCCAGATCCGTTTCGCCGAGCTGCACAGAGGCGCCTACGAAAAGCGTGTGCACCGGGCGCTGGTCTCCGGCGCGTCCGGCTCCCTGACGCATCTGTATCTCCGCCAGGGTGAGCTCACAGCCCTCCTGCACCTGCTCGAGTACGCCGAAAGCACCAACCCCAGTGCTCTCAACAGGCTGCTGGCCGCCGACCTCAGCGCCCGCGCAGGCCAGCCCACAGAAGCCGCAGAAACATACAAGAGGGCCCTCCAGGAAGCAGACCACCGCCGCCGACAAGAACCATGACCCCAGGCGGGCAGCGAAGAGGCAAACGCGGCGGTCGCCGCCAGCTCTCTACGCCGCCTCGACAGCCTTCTCCAGGTACTCCCTCGCGGCCCTAGCCTTTGGGCAGCTCGGCCCACACGCGTGCGGCCATCTCATCGGCCTCGTCCTGTGGGGTCCCCGCCTGCACCAGGATGATCCCGCAGGACTGGTCCGGGAATGTGACCTCCCGCATCTCCGTACCCAGCGAGCCCATCGGCTTATCCGACATGACGACCTCCCTTCGACAGCTGCCGCCCAGGCTAAAGGGAAAACACGCACAGGACGAGAACCTTCCACCCGACGGACTACAACCTTGGTGTCAAAAACAGCCCGGCACTACTCTCAACAACCGGGGATGCAGGCTGCTGCCCGCAGCCGCTCGCTGTAGAAAAGGGCGATGACCGTATGCGGGAACGGCTTGGAGCGTGCGGCGCCCAAGGCGTTCAGCCGCCCGGCGCCCGAGGGGACCGTCGACGTCGCGCTCTGCACAACGGTGTCCACCGACGCAGTGGTCGCCACGCATCCAGAGGCCGAACCGGGGAGCAGCTGCGCGCGGTGGAGAGTTCTCCGCTCTGCAGCTCCCAGCCCAGCCCGGCGTGAGCGGCGGGCGCAATCGGCGACGACGATCGAGCGCCGAGGGCTAGTAGGACTCCGTTAGGTTGTTCTGGCTCTGGGGTTCTGTCTTGTGGGGGATCTTCTGGGTAGGGGGCGGTGGCAGGTGGTGCAGGTGCCGGTCCAGCAGTTCAGCAGGTCCTGGAGGGTGTCGAGGATCTGGTAGAGGGTGAGTCCGGTGTATCGGCTTTTGGGGCCAGTCGCTGTTCGGTGAGGAAGGCGTGGGCGGCGGTGACCAGGGTGACGGCTGTGGACGCGGAACCGGGCGGGCGTGTCACCTGGAGTGGGGCATAGGTCGACGGCGACCGGGCCGGCGAAGGTGCATCCCTGTTCGGCGGCGTGACGGCACACCTGATGGACGAGGACGGGTGCCACGGACAGGGGGTTGTCGGAGAGCAGCCGGTGGATATCCGGGGGCAGTTCGATGACGAAGGCGTTGGGCACCACGATGTGCTGCCGGCCGAAAATATGGGCGTTGTCGTCGCACTGCTGCAGGAGTATTGCCACGACCTCGCCCGGCTTCGGCTTGGTCGGCAGCAGATAGCACCGCACATTCGTTGCCCAGCGCTCCACGACGCGCTCACTCGCGCGTAAGAACCTCATCGGCGGCTCCTGAGTCAGGCGGGCACAGGGGCGCCGAGCATCATGGAAGCCCGCTGGAGCGGATCGACGATCCTCGCGATCGCGGCCTTGGGAAGGGTGCGGCAGGTGAAGCCGAGCTGGGACATGGCCCGCAGGACCTCGCCCGCGCTGAAGTCGCGGGGATCTTGACGAGTGACGACCTGGCCGACCTGCTTGGCGGGGTAGTGGCGGCGCCCGATGATCACAGAGTCGCCGGCGGCCGGCTCGGGCTTGACGCCCTTCATCGTTTCCAGCACGCCGTTCTTGGTCAGCTCGAACGGAAAGCGAGCGATGACACAGCGCATGATGCCTCCAGGGAGAGAGGGAAGGAAGAGGGGCCGGAGCCGGCCGCGGGTGGGACGGCTCAGCGGGAGAGGGCGAGGACGCCCAGGGCGTTGCCGTGGTCGTCGACCATGGGCAGGGCCGCGAGCTGCCGGTGGCGCATCGTGTGCTCGGCGTCGGCGTCGGCGACTGTGGTCAGTGGCGTGGCGAAGGGCACCTTGTTGCCGACGATGTCGCGCAGGCGGACCTGCTCGGTGTACGCGCGGCCGTCCCGGACGGCGGTGAGCCGGGCCTGGGTGACAATGCCGGTGCACTGCGCGTCCTCGTCGCAGACGACGAGGTGAGCTGTGTGGGCGGCGGCCATAACGGACAGCGCCACCTCGACCGTCATCGCGTCCCAGACCTGAGGCCCGGCCGCGTCCACGGGATCGGCCGCCGTCTGCACGGCGTTGCTGCTTGTTGAGCGGGGCTGCATCTGGACCAGCGTCACAATATGCCTCCTGCACAGGTAGGTGAGTTTCCGGATCACGTAGTTCTCAGGCCGCCGCCGCGGCGAAGGCCGGCCGGCGCACGCCGGCGCGCCGGGCGGCCGAGGCGGGACCGCGGCGGCCGCGGGAGGAGGATGTGCTGCGTTTGGGGCGCTCGGACACCGGCGCCGTGACGGTGACCGGGATGCCGGAGGGGGCCTGGGCGCCGGTGATCCGGCTCAGCTCTGCCTCACCCGAGCGGACCTGGGTGGTCTCGGGCACGATGCCGGCGTCCTGCATGAGGCGGTTCATGCCACGGCGCTGCTGGGGGGTGACCAGGGTGACGACGCTTCCGGACTCGCCGGCCCGCGCGGTCCGGCCACCACGGTGCAGGTAGTCCTTGTGGTCAGTCGGCGGGTCCACGTTGACGACGAGGTCGAGGTTGTCGACGTGGATGCCACGCGCCGCGACGTTCGTCGCGACCAGGACGGTGACGTGCCCGGTCTTGAACTGCGCGAGGGTACGGGTGCGCTGCGGCTGCGACTTCCCGCCGTGCAGGGCGGCGGCCCGGACACCGGAGCTGAGGAGTTCCTCAGTGAGGCGGTCCACGGCGTGCTTGGTGTCCAGGAACAGGATCACCCGGCCCTCGCGCGCCGCGATCTCCGTCGTCAGCCGCTGCTTGTCGGAGCCGTGCACGTGCAGGACGTGGTGCTCCATCGTGGTGACCGCGCCCTGGGAGGGGTCCACGGAGTGGACGACGGGATCGGTGAGGTAGCGGCGGACCAGCAGGTCGACGTTACGGTCCAGAGTCGCCGAGAACAGCATCCGCTGGCCCCCGGGGCGGACCTGGTCCAAGAGTGCGGTGACCTGCGGCATGAAGCCCATGTCGGCCATCTGGTCGGCCTCGTCCAGGACCGTGACCGCGACCTGGTCCAGCCGGCAGTCGCCCCGGTCGATGAGGTCCTTCAGGCGACCCGGGGTGGCGACGACGACTTCGGCGCCGCCGCGCAGCGCGTTCGCCTGCCGGCCGATCGGCATCCCGCCGACGACGGCGGCCAGGCGCAGCCTCACGGCGCGGGCGTACGGGGTGAGGGCGTCGGTGACCTGCTGCGCGAGTTCCCGGGTGGGGACAAGGACGAGCGCAAGCGGCTGACGGGGCTCGGCGAGCTGTCCGGCGGTACGGGCCAGGAGGGCCAGGCCGAAGGCGAGGGTCTTGCCGGAGCCGGTCCGGCCACGGCCCAGGACGTCACGGCCCGCCAGGGAGTTCGGCAGCGTCGCGCCCTGGATGGGGAACGGAACGGACATGCCCTGCGCGGTGAGCGCCGCCAGCAGGGTCTTCGGCATCTCGAGATCGGCGAACGCCTCGACGGCGGGCAGAGCCGGAGTGATCGTCTTCGGCAGAGCGAACTCCCCCTGCACCGCGGCGGACCGCCGGCCCTGACCTCCCGAGCGGCGGGGAGCGCCCGAACGGCTCGGGGCGGACGACGAACCGAGGGGGCTGCCCCAGGTCGAACCGGCGGCGGAGCCGAAAGCGGGAGCGCCGGTCCGGCGGGTGCGGGAAGAGCGGCTGTTCGTACGTGTGGGGTTCATGCAGAACCTTCCTTGATCAGGGCTGATTCAAAGTCTGATCGTTGCAGGTCAGGCCAGTCCAAGTAGGTCAAGTGGACGGGTGAACGGTGTGTAGGAGGTCTCTCGGAGTCCT
>NZ_JBEXHZ010000070.1:0-17899 GCF_040608315.1 Streptomyces sp. NPDC005195 | reverse complement strand
GCGAGTATTCGGCTGCCGGAGGAAGAGCGAATACTCGCTCCGCTCGTTTCGCGCGTCCCCGCGCGAATTGCCCCCGCCTCCGGCGGTGGGCGTTTATGGATTCGCCCTCCGGGCGAATCCATAAACGTACGTGCCTCCGGCACGAAAAGCGTTGTGGGTGTGGGGGGTTGAGGTTTGTCGAGAGGGTTTGTGAGGGGGTGTCAGGCGGGTTTTAGAGTGAGGGGTGGGGAAATGGCCTTCCAGGCCATTTCGGGGAGTCCTGGGGGATTCTCCGAATCCCCCACAGTGAAGACGGAAAGAATGATGCCGAATTCCGTGGAACAAGTAAACCACGGAAATGGGGAAAGGGTTGGGCCCTCCGGGCCCAACCCGACCCGACAGACACGAGAGTGAGAGAGCGTCAGCAGCTGTGTGAGCACCCTCCGGGCGCGCACACACCCAACACTCCCCCAGGCGACCGGAACGGCGCCTGACGGGTCACCAGGCCCCCACAACCAGCGGGGCCCCCGGCCCCGCCACGCCACCAACGAAAAAGCCCCGCCCGATCCACGAAGCCAGCTCACAGATCGGATGGCTCCTACAAACCGTAAGCCTCGAGGCAGCACAGCAATGCTGAGGGAGCTGAAGGTGCTGCAACTGGCCGCGAAGCAGCGGAAGTTCGAGGCGCTCCTTGGTGTGCTGAGTGCCTGAGGTTGGGAGCTGGAACAGTGGGAGGGTTCTTTAGTTAAGAGAGCGGCAGGAAAAACAGCCTCTGACCTGCGGTTTTCCGAAAGGTAATGTCGGTGGCCGCCGACATTGGCCCCCTGTGGACGTCGGCGGCCACCCACAGCAGCAGCAGAGACATGCGTCTATCCGCAACACTCTCCAGAAACATGTCACCAGTCGCAAGTTTTGCCCATGCTCGTGGGGCGAGCTCCGGCTGCACGGCTCCCTCCTGAGGGGTGCTCAGGAAAGAGCCGCCAGCGCGGCCGGCGCGCGACGAGAACCGCGGGCGCGGCCCGTCGCCAACAGGGACCGTAGGCAGAGTGTCGGTGCCGGCCGACATAGACTTGCGGAGATCCGCAACTCTCCGGCGTGTAACATGCGGATGCTGACAACTTTTGCCGTACAGTCGCAGCACCTGTACGCGAAAGGATCATCTACATGGGTGAAGCGGCACGCCCGCTGCGCGGACGCCGCGCCGGGCCACAGACCCAACAACCGCCACCTGTAAGGGCTGTTGGCGCAGATGACGGGACGGACTTGGCCCGGCTCATCGCCGAGCAGTTCGGGAAAGGGCCCGTCCACGAGGTCAAGGCAGTCGTCTACCGGCGCCCCCCGCACGACATGCTCGGCGCCGACGGCTACTCGCTCGTGAGCAACTACTTCACACGACGCGTCCTGCCCTACTGCCTCATGCACAACATCATCAGCAAGCTCCAGGCAGCCGTCCTGTCGAACATGATCGGCCGCCAGAAGAAGGGCAAGATCGAGGCCACCCACGCCGAGATCGCGGACGAGATCGGCGTGAAGCGGACCAGCATCGGCCACGCCCTGGACGCCCTGTGCGAGAAGAACCTCGTCCGCAAGGTCAAACGCTCGAGCTACCAGCTCAACCCCCGTGTCGCGTATAACGGGAACGGCCAGGAGCAGCACGACTTCCTGGCCGAGCTGCGGGCAATGGCACTGGACTCCAAGTTCCCCGACGAACTGGCCCCCGAGCTCAGCCTGTTCCCCAGGTCTGAGGTCGGCTGACCGAAGGGATCCTCGACATGCTGTTCAACACCACGGGCCTGCTCGGCATGCTCCACCAGCTGCAGCTCACCCCCACGGCGATCGACGTCCTCTCCGTCATGGTCAAGCACCAGGACGCCGGCGGAAACGTTGGCATGAAGCAGTCCGAGATCGACGAGATCCTCGGCGTCGGCCAGGCCTCCATGAGCCGCGCCATGGCCCTCCTCGTCGAACGCGGGATCGTCCTGCGCTCCGGCGGCGGCCGCGGCCACCGCTACGCCCTCAACCCCGCCGTGGCCGGCTATGAGTCCCAGACCGAGCTCGAGAAGTCCATGACCCAAGAGCTCGCTGCCGGCGGCCCCCCGCCCATCAAGGTCCCCGGCTACGCCAAACGCCCGCCCAAACCCGGCAAGGGCGGCCTCCACGCTGTCGCGTAGCGGCCCAGAACGCAGCGAGGCCCCGGCGGGATTGCCGGGGCCTTCTGCACCTGTACGCGAAGCGCGCACCCTCAGTATGCCCACCTCCGTGGTGTCCAGCCACCTGGACGCCTGCTGCCCGCAACGACGAGCCGACCGTGACCCACCGGCTGGACGTGACCGGACCCAAGCGAGTAGGGACCACATGAGCGAACAGACCCCCGATGAGGACGCCTCAACCGAAGTACCGGCTGACGGGCCGCAGTCTGGGTGACGCCAGCACTGAGGACAGCCCCGCAGTAGCGGCGGCCAGAGCGATGGCGGCCACCCGCATCGAGGCAGCACGAATAGCACGGTCAGCCGCCACACGAAAAGACCTCGCGATCGCTGCACCCGTAGTGCTGGTGTGCGCCTTCGGTGTCGAGCTTTTCGCTCTCTCTGTTACGGACAGCGACGGGCCTGACTCCATCGCCCCATTCGTGTGGCTCTTGATTATCACAATCGCACTTCTGATTACCCTCGGTACAGTCGGATTTCGAGTGGCAAACCGAAGGGCGGCGTTCGAAGAAGTCTGCCGAGCGGAAGAATTCAACGTCACGACGGCACGTCTGAACTACGATCAGAAACCTGATGCACCACTAGCCGCGAATCGCGCGCTCCTGCGCGAATATCACAGGCTGTCAACCAACCAAGCAAAATCAGCGTTCCGCCTCGCCCAATGGGTCATGGGAGCATCTGCTCTCCTCGTATCTGCAGGCGCCGTCGCCGTAGGACTTGCCTCCAACACCGCCACAACGGTTACCCTCGCATCACTCACCGCCTTCGTGACAGCACTCAGCGGCTACATCTCCTCCACCCTCCTAGCCACCTACCGAGTCTCCGTCGAGCAAGCCCGCTTCTACTTCCGCGAACCCCTCGCAGGCGGCTACCTCCTCGCCGCCGAACACCTCGCCGCCAGCCTCAACGAACCAGAACGCGCCCCCGCCCTCGGCCGCGTAGTCGACGGCTTCATCCAAGCAGCCACCAACGTCCCCGGATCCGCCCAAGACACCGCACTCCCGGAAGAACCACCACAGGCCACCACGACGGGCAGCTAGACCAGCACCGCCGGTACGTCCACCGCCCCCGAATGAGCCTCGTCCTGGCCGGTAGCACGGATCATTGCCATTGAGGCGTCGGCGTGCCGTCCGGGTCCAGGCCGTACGGCCACACCCTCCGGAGTACCTCCCACATCCCGGTCACTTTGAGCAGGGCAACGGGGTAGCCGTGGTCGGCGGCCTGCTGAAGGAGGGCTTCGTAGCCGTCCCGGTCCCCGGCCTCCTCGCGCGTGTCGGCCAAGCGAAACAGGGCACCGGCGTCGCCGCGGTCGGCGGCCTGCTGAAGGAAGGCTTCGGAGCTGTCCCGGTCCCCGGCCTCCTCACTCCTCTCGGCCAGACGGGCCAGGAGACTGATGTCTTTGTCGTCGACGTGGTCGGTGGCCTCCCGGAGGAAGGTTTCGTAGCCGTCCCGGTCCCCGGCCTCCTTACGCATCAGGGCCAGGTAAAGCAGGGCAACGGGGTAGCCGCGGTCGGCGGCCTGCCGGAAGAGGGTTTCGGCGCCGCTATGGTCCCCGGCCTTCTTACGCATCTCGGCCCGGTGAAGCAGGGCATCGAGGGAGCCGAGGTCGGCGGCCTGCTGGGAGAGGGTTTCGGCGCCGCTATGGTCCCCGGCCTCCCTACGCATCTCGGCCAGGCTGACCAGGGCCCTGGTGGCGCCGAGGTCGGCGGCCTGCTGGAAGAGGTGGTGGGCCCATTGCATGCGGTGGCGATTTTGGGCGGCTTGGGCGAGTTTGTCCACGTCGTCGGGCTGGGTGAGGTGGGTGTGAGCGGCGTGCCAAAAGGAGGCGGGCGGGCACCGGCGGCGACGGGTGGTGCGGCCGTGTTGTTCGAGGTAGTCGGCAAGCCGGAGCACCGGGCCTGTGGGCGGCGGCACAGTGGGGCAAGTGTCAGTGGTGGGGGCGGGCGGCTGTCGTGGGGGGCGGGGCGTGGTGCGGCGCAGGGGGGCTTGTTTGCCGTGGACCTGCTCGGCTAGTTCGACGTAGGCCTGTTCGGCCCAGTCGTCGCTGAGCTGGTCGCGGTCGTCATTGCTGAGGTAGTCGGAGGCGGCGGCGGTCAGGAATGCCTGGGGGAGGTGGAGGCCTACGCCGAGCCGGCGCGCGTCCATCGCTGCTTCGAGCAGCGCGCGGGAGGCGGGCTGGCTGGGCTGTTCGTAGCGGCGCAGGAGTTCGGGAGCTCCGGCCAGGTCCTGGGTGATCCGGCCGCTGTCCCGGCTGCGGGTGAGGGCGTCAGCCAGCAGAGCGTCGCCCTTTTCGGCGGCAAGAGCCGTCGCTGCGGCCAGAGCCGCGTTGTCGAACGTGTCGGGGACGCTCAAGGTGTGGCCGGCCAGCAGTTCCCGCGCCCGGCTGTGCGGATCATCCCCGCCCAGTTTGGGCAGGGCAGCGTAGGCGTGGGCGTACTCGGGCCACAACGTGCCCAGCACCAGGACCGGACACCGCTCCTTGTCTGTCAGCAGCCGGTGCACGGCCGCCGCGATCCGCTCGCCGACCTTCTGGTCGCCGAGGTAGTGCTGGGCCTCGTTCAGCCACACCACCGTCCGCGGCGCGACCCGGTGCAGATCATCCAGCGCGGCCTCGGCCCGGGTCGGGTCGAAGGGATGCCACAACCGCCAGTCCTGCGCGGCCAGTTCCTGCACGGCCTGCCAGCACGCCCGGGTCTTGCCCGTCGAGGAGGCCCCCACCAGGACCACGATCCCACTGACCCCCCGTGCGGCTGCCGCTACCGCATCGGCCAGCACGGCGTCGTGCGCGCGGCGTACGTACCCGGGAAGCGCCCGCGTCCCGTCGACGCTTGACGCGGTCGTGCCGGGTCCGGCGGGGTGCACTTCCAGTTCGTGCGCGTCCCACTGGCTGATGGGGCGGCCCGGCCCCGACCCGGCGGACGGCGGTGCGTCTGTCTCCCCGGCCGCCCTCCGCCGCAGTTTCAGCAGTTCGCCCTCCGGCAGTTTCAGCTCACGGCCCAGTCTGGTGATCGTGTCCACTGACGGCACATCCCCCTGGGGTGAGAGTGCCTTCGACACCGTCCCACGCCCGAGCCGGGCCCTGGTCGCGAGCTGCGTCTGATTCAGGTCTGCGCGGGCCCGTCCCTCGTCGAGTCGTCTGCGTAGTTCGGCGTGTGCCGCACGCTTGTCTGGGTCGTCGTGCATGTGGTGGTCCCCCGGGGTGGTGTGTGCGCCCGTGTCCATCTTTGTCGCCGTGAACCATGGCGCACAGCGGCATTGCGAGATTCGTCCCTGTCAACACCCCACCGTGTCCCGGGAGTCTGCCGTGAGCGTCGCTATCGTCCTTCTCGCTGTCGCCGTCGTTGTCATCGTCGCGCTGCTGTCCGCCATCGGCGCCGGAGCGCTTGCCCGGCTTGACGGCGCTACCTGGCCGACGGCCCTCACCCGCGCGGCCGGCACCTTCGCCGCCGTCCTCGCCCTCGCCGCCGCCGTCACCACGACCTTCGCCGCCATCCTGACCTGACCACCCATCCACAGGACTCTCCGCCCTCTCAGCGGCCCTCACTGGCCCTTGACGAACGTCGAGTCGGGGCCGCGCCGTCGCAGTACCCGGGAGCCGGGAGCCGGGAGCCGGGCAGACGGTCTCGAACGGCCTGCTGGACGAGGGCAGCGTTCCGGACGAGGCTGTGTGGATGAACGACGAAGACACCGCCCCCGGAGAAGACGGTGGCCGGAGTGAAAGCAGCCCTCTACATGGAAACGCTCCAAGCCCGGATGGACCCGGACCAGTACAAAGCTCTGGCGCAGACGCTTCACGAGACGATCCATCTCCTGATGCAGGGCCGCGAGGGCATCATCGGTTCCGAGGGCGACACACCGTTCACGCCCGAGCTGAACCGCGAGTTCGCGACCGTGCTGAACATCCTGCTCACAGGCAAGATGGACCAGCAGATCGTTGACGTACCCGCATCCGACGGCCGCTCCACAGGACTCGTCTTCATGGATCCCGAAGAGGCCGACGACCCCGACAAGGTCCAGGAAGTACGGGACTTCCTCGACAAATGGTCCGCCGAACGCCAAGCCGTCGACAACGAGCTGGACGGCATCGCACGGGCCAGCAACCCGAGCGCCAACGACTGAACACCGCGGAGCGCCGAAGCCGCCGCCGACGCGCGTCCCCCACCCGTGCGGGGTGCGCCGTGCGCGGCCGGCTCGGGGGGCGTGGCGGCCGCGCACGGCGGGAGGGGCGTCCCGTGCTGTGCAGTGCGTAGCAGGACGCCCCCGGGCATCGTGGCAGGGGCCGTGAGGTCGTGCCACGTTGGACACGGCGACGGGATGACGCTGGTTCAGGCGTCCTGGTCGTCGTGGAGGGAGATTGTCCCGGCGGGCCGTGACCCGGTGATCCATTCCCGCGTTTGCACGGCAGCGCCAGACCACCTCCCTGCGAATGGCGCAGCAGCCGGGCCCTGGTGCCGGAAACCATCCCCGGGGCCCGGCTCACGAGCTTCACGCGGCCAGGAGGCCGTGCGCAGCCCTCCACAGCGGACGACGATCGGACTGCGCACGGCGAGAAGGGCGATCGCCTACGCGGCGAAAGTCGATCCCCGGGGGACTGTGGAGCGGCTACTGCATCAGTGCGGCGAGGGCCTGTTCAGCCATCTGGATGCCCTGGGTGGCCGCCATGGTGGTGGCGCCCGCCAGGAGCTTGTCTTTGAGCTGGGTGGCGAACTGGCGCAGGCGGCCCGGCTCGGGGTTGCCTGAAGTAGCCTCGGTGTGGAGGTTCTGGGCGACGTGCTCCAGTTCCACACGGTCTTCGTCGGACAGTCCCAGGATGGGACTCACCTGACCGACGTACCCGGCGAGCTGGACGAACAGCGTCGGGTCGACACCGTCGGTGTTGTTTTGGGTGAAGTTCTGCTGCTCGCCGATGATGACGCCCTTGGCGTTCGGTAGATAGGTGTTGTACGTGCTACCGGGGCGGGGCTGGTTCACATAGTCCTGCACGTTTCCTCCTGCCAGAGCGCAACTCGTGCCCTGGGTCGTGATGGCGACCGTGGTCGGGTCGGCGTCGACGTGTTCGATGAGACTGTGGTCTGCGAGATAGGCGAGCGCCTGACGCAGATCAGTCCCACTGATCTCGGTACCCGCGAAATAGGAGCCGGGTGTCGCGAGGAACAGGGCCGGGTTTACGGGTGTCTGGTCGCTGGTGATGTCGAAGAGCCACCGCAGCAAAGCATCCATCGTGTGTCGAATCCGGGCGGCGCGGTCCTTCTGCAGGTCTTTCAGCTCACACATGGCGACACGGCCGGCGTCGGTGAGACGGACATGGGTCCTGGACCCCATGCCCCGGAGAAGCTGTACCAGGTCGTGCTGGTCGAGCTGGAGAGCCAGAATGGCCGGGTCCTCATCCTCCAGCCCGAGTTCTTCGGGGAAAGTGGCGACGTCGGTGTACCCTCCCGGGTTCAACTTCTCGCGCTCGTCCAGCCAGAGCAGCAACCGGGCCAGATAGCCGGTCACCTCGCCGGTCACCGCGCTGGATGTGGCTTCGATCTGTGCAGAGACGCGAGGAGGGTTCCGTCGTTGAGCCCTCTCCAGACTCTTGTTGGTTTCCTTCACCAGATTCCTGGCCCACTTGTCGATCTCACGCCTGTTGATGCCGCTGCCGGGCACGTTGCCCTCCTGTCTCAGGTACCTCAGACAATGCTATGGAGCGGGTCTGACAGTGAGGGCCCACAGGCACAGCGCTCCGTGGCGAGATGTACCCGCACTCCTGCATCACCGGCACTCCGCTCATGCAGCGCCCGCTTCGCTGAGAGCCGCGCGCACGGACTGCCTCTCGCTCACCATCCGCATCCCCCAAAGGCCCCGTTTCCCTCAGGCAACGGGGCCTTCGGAATGCCCGCACGCCAACAGGAGACTCCATGCCGCGTACCCGGATCACCGGCCCGCCCTGCAGGCCGTCTACGACTGCCTCACTCCTGCCGAGTCCGGCACACCGGTCAACAGCAACGCCGAGGCCATCGCTGCCCGCGAGGGTCTGGATCTGGCGGCCGAACTGGCCGCGGCCCGGGGTCGCGCCGATGGCGTCCCGCCACGTGGTGTAAGCGATCAAGACACCGGAATCCGCAGGCCAGGGCGCCGACCATGACCGATCGGATGTCCAACTCGTCTTACCGGGAGGCTTCGTGGGCTGCAGTCTCCGCAGAGATCGCCACGGGTCTCGAACCGGAACGCGTAGCGCGTGATCCGCTACACCACGTCGCGGGACACGACCGTCGCGCCGCCGGCACCACCGCGTCCCTGCGGCCCACGGCCAGGAACGGCCGTCGCGACGACCGGCGCACGCTGGAGCGCCACGCCCTCACGGTGCTCAGCCGTCAGGAGCAACCTGTTCCGTCTTGTCTGCCATGACTCGTCCGATCCGCCCGGCCCAAGAGCCCGAGGCCGAGCCCCAGGCCAGGCTGTCACATCACGGACTTACACGATCTTTCAGACACGCTCATTCGCGGAACCCGGCGGCGGGCTGCGAGTGCCCGTGCATGGCCATGGAGGGGTAGTTCACGAGGGGTCGCGGACGTTGTTCTCGGGCGCAGCCTCATCGCCTTCAGCGGGATGAGTGCTGTCCTCAGCGGACGACGGTGCTGCTGGGACGAGCCGATCTGTGTCCGAGAGCTCCAGCGCTCGGTGAATGCCGTCGATGGGTGGCGAGTCGTTGTCCGTGACGATGATCTGCAGACGATCGATGTGTTCGGTGGCCGTCTCCAGCAAGGTGGCGTACATCTTGCGGAGCCGTTCCAGGTCGACGCCCTCGTGACCGACGTTGCTGCTGATGCCGTCAATGATCAGAAGGTTGGGCAGGGGGATGGCCTCGTCGTCGAGCGCCACCTTCTGGTGGGCAAGGACGTGGGCCACGTTGACGAGGACTTCGACCCCCTGGGACTGAAGGTCGGCGAAGGAGCGCCCGTCGACCACGGGCATGTAGGTCTCGCGATTGACGCGGGAGCCAGGCTGGTTGTCGAAGCGGGGCGCATCGAAACTGCGGAGGGTGGCTTCGAAGGCGGCGTCGAGCGTGTTCAGGCGCTCGTGGACGGCCGTGTTGCTGTGCCGGGAAGCGGCGATACGGTCGTTGAGGTCTTCCTGTTCCCGCTCCAACTCGGCGATGCGTTCGTTCTGTCCTTGGAGTCGCTCGTGCAGGGCCAGGGCGTCGTCGAGGCGAGCGAGGTGTTCCTCCAGCCGAGCCTGCTGGGCAGCCACCGCACGGATGCGTTCAGTCGCGTCGGTGAGGTAAGTGGCCGTGGCACGGTCGAGTTGCTCGCCGAGGTCGGTGCGGCGGCGCGCCTGAGTGGAGCGGGCTGCCTGTAGTTCGTCGAGGCGGCTCGTACTGCGCTTGATGAGATCTTCTGTCTCGGTGACCTGTTCGATGACGCGGTCTTGCTCGGCGGCGAGTGTGGACGGCGCTGGCCTCTGGGGCGGGGTCTGCAGACACAGCCTGCAGGTGTTCTCGTTGCCCCGGTCGGGTACACCGGCGCCGCAGCGCGGGCAGGTGTGGAATTCGAAGTCGTTCAGCAGCCGTTCGGCGACCAGGGCCCGGGTGAGACGGCGGCTTTGCGCGATGAGTTGATCGCGCAATTCTTCCAGACGGGACCGAGAGACGGCCTCGGCGGCGGAGGCGTCGGAGATGCGGGCGAGTTCGGCTTCCGCCTCGCTGACCTGCGTGCGCAGCGAGACGGTGGCGGTGTCGGTGAGTTCCTGGGTCAGGTTCAGGTCGGTCTGTCGGGCCTGGGCGAGCTGTTGCTCGGTCTGCTGCCGCTGTACTTCGAGGTGGGCGCGGGAAGCGAAGGTCGTGTTCTCGAGGATGCGCTCCAGGGTGGCGGCATCCGCGGTGAGAGCGTTGAGCTCGGTTGTAACTTTGCGCAGGTGTTCTCGCAGTCCGGCTGCCTCGGGATCGTAGAGGCCGTAGAGGATGTCGAAGACGTACTTGCGCTTGATGTTCTTGTGGTTGTTGTCCGGGGTGCCGAAGACGGAGTTGTCGATCTCCTTCTGCTTCAGGACGCAGTACATGAGGTAGTCGCTGATGGTCACGGGGACCAGGGGGCTCGCGTCATCCGTGGGGGCACGGGGGACGCGGATGGCGGGCAGGTCCAGCATGTCGAGCCACCAGTTGCGGAACGTCTGGTCGTAGCCGGCCTGCAGTTCGCTTGCGGGGAGCCGCCAGAGTTCTTGTTCGCCGCCGATTTCGGCGATATCGACCTTGGCTGTGGTGGTGGTGACCAGCTGGCGCACAATGAGGAAGCGGCGTTCGCCGATGAGCACGGTGCCGGAGATCGTCCGCCCCCTCAGTTCGGGGACGACCTTCACGTCGGCGCCCAAGAGGGCCCGCAGACAGCTGACGGTGGCGGTCTTGCCGCCGCTCATCGCGCCGACGATGGCGTTCATGCCGGGTTCGAAGCGTACGGTGCGGCTGGTGCCGACCAGGGTCAGTTCTTCGATGCGCAGTCTCACAGGTGGGTCCCCCAGTCCGCCTCGACGATGTCGGGGAACGTCTGGTAAATGAGGTCCTTCAGGGTGGTGCCGGTCAGGTCGAGGTGCCGCCGCAGGAGCCGCGCGCGGTCGCGGACGGGGCGCCAGCTTTCCGTCTCCGCCAGGGCGACGGCGACGTCGTGTCCGGCCGCGGTGGTGCGATAGGTGGCGACGGCGTCCTCGTGCTTGGGCTCGATCAGGCCCTTGCCCGTGAGGGCGCCGAGCAGTGCGTAGTAGGCCGGGTCCCAGGGTCCGTACCGGTAGCGGATCATGCTCTGTTCGATCGCGCCGGTCAGCCAGGGGTCTTCGCCGACGTCCGTAGTGGGCCGCCTGACGGCCATGAGCTTTCTGAAGTGCTGGGGGTAACGCAGCAGGAAGTCGAGCTTGGCCAGCTTCATCCGGCCCTCGATGCCCTTGCTTCGCTTGGTCTCCGAGAAGACGTCGATCAGAAGCAGCAGACGTGCCTGGGCGTCGGCGGAGGGCGGCTGGCCGTCGGCCGGCGGCGCTACGGACGCGGGCGTGGCCGTATCAGGAGGCGTCACGGACGTCCCCCCAGTTGAATCGGCATTCGTCCGACACGGCGCATGCCCTTCCCATGAGCAAGACGTCGTCCTGGGCGTAGAGGGGGTGGCGGTCGTACGCGCCAGGGTTGCCCTGGAGCGCCTCCTGCAGGCCGTCGAAGATGGCGTCGGCCGGCTGCGGGTGCTCTTTGTGAGAGCGTCCGACACGGCGGGCCAGCAGCAACAGCCGCTGGTCCAGGTCCGTCTCGACGGCCAGGTTGTCGGGCCAGGTTCCCAGGGCTTGTTCCCTCAGCCGGTAGTGGTCCGCCTGAGCCCGGAGCATCTTCGCGTCCTCGATCACGTCCCTGGAGGCGGCCCCCTGGCGGAGTTTGCGCACGAGCGCGGTCTCCGGCCCATGGAGAGCCTCGGAGACGTCCTCCAGCAGTACGTGGTCGGGCCGGGTCAGCCGCTGGCGAACGTCGGCAATGACAGCCATGGTGATCCGCTTTCCCAGCACGGCCGGCGGAGGGGAATCGATGGCCAGCAACTCGGTCCACCGGGCCGGAGGACGGCCCTGTGTGGCCTCGCGGGTGCGGCGCAGCAGCTCTGTGTAGAGCGCGTCGACCGTGCCTACGGGAAGCTCCGGACCCGCCAGATCAGCCAGGACGCGCGTGTTGCGCGCCTCGACGTCTTCACGCCGGGCCAGGGTACGGACACGGACGAGCCCGAGAAAGTCGTCCACCGCAGCGTCCTGGGGCACGCCCAGGTGCGCGGCAACTCGCTTGCGGCAGTTCGCGTTCGCAGCACCCTCCCCCCTCGACAGCGCGGTGACCGGGGCGTCAGCAGGATCGAGGTGGCCCTCGATGCCAGCGGTCAACTGGTAGACCAGCACCAGCCCGCTGCCCTGTACGGCGGTGTGGGTGCGCCACAGGCTCCTCAACGGCCCTTTGGAGATCACGTCTCTCAGTGACCAGGGCTCGACTGAATCGCGGGTCTTGATCTGCTGGAAATCCCAGAACAGGCTGCCGGCGACACACCGGGGATCGCCGCTGCGCGCTACGACAATGTCTTCGATGTGCTCGCAGGTGACGTGCTGGACCGTCCCGCCCGCCAGCATCTCCAAGACCGCCTGCACAGCGATGTGGACCTGGTACTCGTACCGGCGAAACGTGGGCGAGCCCGTATCGTCCGGCGCTTCGATCTCGATCGGATCGGCCATTCGCCCCCCAGCTAGTTACCCGCCGAGCACGCAGCGTAAAGCGTTTGCGATCTTTCGTCGACGGCGCGGCACAAGACAGTTCGGAAACGGACCAAGTTGACCGGACTGCGGCTCGGGCAGAACTAGTGCTGGATTCCTCTTTGGCTGGGTATATGTCCTGGTGGCGGGGCAGTTGCGGGTGCTGGGCGATGGTTTTATGGGCACGACCGGAATCTGATGAGGACGAGCGGGCTGTGGTTCGCCGCTTGTCGCGGGCGCGGAAGGCGCCGCGGGATGTGGTGATGCCGGCTCGGATGATCGAGCTGAGTTGGTCGGGGCTGCGGGTGCCGGCGATCGCTGTGGAGCTGGACTGCAGCCAGAAAACGGTTCGCTGCTGGCTCCACCGCTTCAACCGCTTCGGCCTGCAGGGACTTGAGGATCTGGGTGGGCAGGGCCGCAAGCGGCGGATCACCGAGCAAGAACGCTCGCGGATCATTTCCCTGGTCAAGACTGTGCCGCCGGGGCGACTGCGGTGGGAGCCCGTCGGGGAACTGTGGGCCTTCGACGAGTCCGGGCCGGCCGAGTGGACGCTGGATTCCCTCGGCAGCACGTGCGGAAGGGATTGAGGTCGGCCGCTCGCAGGTGCGCCGCATCCTGCTCGCCGAGGGGGTGCGGTGGCGACGCGGGAGGTTGTCAATTCCTTTGTGTATGTAGAGGTGTGCGTCCTTGCTGGTCGGACCCTGAACGTGGTTACTCTCGGTGATCTTGCAGGGTTCAGAGGGGGAGGCGGTCGGGGAAGGCGAGCATGAAGTGGTTCATGGCCCGCTTCCACCCAAGGGTGCCCGTGCCGCGGACGCGGCCTTGGGGGATAGGGCCGTCGCCGTCGATGTGGCGGCCCTCGATGCGGCGGATGCCGAGGTAGAGGAGCTTGATCGCGGCGTCGTCGGAGGGGAAGTGCCCGCGCGTCTTGGTGATCTTGCGGAGTTGGTAGTTCAGGGACTCGATGGCGTTGGTGGTGTAGATCACGCGCCGGATCTCGCGGTCGAAGGCAAGGAAGGGGATGAACTCCTCCCACGCGCGGTCCCAACTCGCAATCAAACCAGGGTAGTTCTTGCCGTAGTCGGTCCTGAGCTCATCGAGGGCGCTGAGCGCCTCGGACTCGGTGCTCGCGGTATAGATCGGCTTCAGGGCGGTGGCGACCTTCTTGCGGTCGGTGTAGGACACGTACTTCATCGACGAGCGGATCAGGTGCGTCACACATGTCTGGACCTGGGCTTTCTCCCAGACGGTGTTGATCGCGTCGGGTAGGCCCGTCAGTCCGTCGCAGCACACGATCAGGGCATCCCTCAGGCCGCGGTTCTTGAGCTGGGTGAGCACGTTCAGCCAGAACTTCGAGCCCTCGTTGTCCTGCAGCCAGATGCCCAGCACATTCTTGATGCCGTCCACGTCGACACCAATGACCAGATGGGCGGACTTGTTGGTGACCATGCCGCCGTCGCGGACCTTCACGCTCAAAGCGTCTATGTAGAGGATGGGGTAGACCTCGTCAACGGGCCTGTTCTGCCAGGCAGTTATTTCATCCGACACTACATCGGTGATCTTCGAGATCAAGGCTGGGGACGCCTCTGTCCCGTAGACCTCCTTGAGGTGCGCGGTGATGTCCCGGGTCGTCATGCCTCGTGCGTAGAGCGACAGGATCATGTCGTCGACCTGGGCCAGACGCCGCCGCCCCTTGGGCACGATCACCGGCTCGAAGTCCGCCTTGCGATCCCTGGGCACGTCCACCGTGACCGGCCCGGCCGTCGTCGTCAGCGTCTTGGGATACGACCCGTTGCGGGAGTTGCCCGACCCCCGCCCGGCCGGGTCGCCGGCCTCGTAGCCGAGGTGGTCGGCCATCTCGACCTGCAAGGCCCTCTCCAGGACCGCCTTCATCATCTGCTGCAGCAGACCGCCCTGCCCATCGATACCGACCCCAGCCGCCTCCGCGTCCGCCAGCATCCGGTCGATCGCCGCCGGCGACATCGCCCCCGCCAACCTGCGCGACGCCTCCCGCCGGGACTCGTCGGACTCGGCGTACGGGAAGTTCTCGTTCATCACATCACTCACTGTGTGTCACATTCCTGGTGTCAGCCAGGGCCCGACCAGCACCCAGCAAGATCATCTCTTACACAAGGAAGTGAACACCCTCGCACGCGGTCGTGGATGCGGTCGAAGGACCCGGACTTCGTCCCAAAAGGACAAGGATCATCGGCCTCTACACCCAGCCACCCGACCGCGCGACGGTGATCTGCGCTGACGAGCTGGGGCCGGTGATCCCCCGAACGTTCCCGCCCGCACCCGCCTGGTCACCCGACGGACACAGGATCAAAGCGGAGCTCGACTACAGCCGCGGACCGGAGAAGACATGGGTCTACGGCGGCCTGCGGCCGGCCGACGGCCAGGCCCCCCACCCTGACCGCATCTTCCCGGAACAGCGTCTTCTACCAGCAGTTCCTGCAACAGGTCGAGGACGCCAACCCGACCGGCCAGATCTGGATCGTCACCGACAACCTGTCCTCCCACAACAGCGTGTCCACCCGGACCTGGCTCGAGGACCACCCCCGCATCCACCACGCATTCATTCCCGTCGGCGCATGCTGGCTCAACCTTCAGGAAGGCTGGTGGCGCATCTTCCGCAAGGCCGCCCTCGCCGGCCGGTCCTTCGCCAACCCCGACGTCATCGCATACGCCACCGCCCTCGCGACCAGCCAACTCAACTCCCGCGCGAAGCCATGGATCTGGGGCAGACCAGCACCCCCAACCCGACGGCTAGTGCGCTCTGTCCTACTTCGTAGGGTCGGGGACTGGCGCGGTGGCTGATGCTCCGTTTCCAGTCCCCGCCGCTTCAAACCGTGCATGCAGTTCTCCCGCACACGGCTTTCCGGCATCGTTCACCGGCTGGCATGCGCCGTTGCCCTGTGCACGTTTCCGGTAAGGCGGTAGACACCGAGCCGGGTGATCCACCCATAAGTAAATCGGGTGGTCCAGTTCCTGCCCGCAAGTCTGTGTTTCGCGCTGGCGAAGATCGCCAGCCGTTCGTGGACATAGCCGTCGACCACGTTGAACTTCCGTCCGGAGTTCCCGTTACGGAAGTACGCCGCCCAGCCCCGCAGGACCGGGTTGAGATCGGCGACCACGGCGGATACCGGCCGCTCAGTCCTCGAACGAGCGGTCGCCGCACGGACTTTGTCCCGCAGTACCCGCATCGCCTTGACCGAGGGCCAGCGTTGCAAGTAGTACCTGCCCCGCCATTTCCACGATTCCATCTTCCGGTGGTGGAAGCCGAGAAAGTCGAAGCCCTGCCCACCTCGGGTGAGGCGGACGATGCCGGTCTTCTCGGGATGCAATCGCATCCCGAGCCGCTCCAGCACTCGTGCCGCCAATTCACGGGCCTGTGCGGCCCGTTGCTCCGTCGGCGACAGGACTACGAAATCATGGTCGTGTCCCCGGTCGTGGTGTAGCCGATCACAGTCCGTCGCTTCCGTTTTGGAGCCGTCCGGTACGTGCCGCTGCCAGCCGTCGTGCGATCATCACTGGTCCCGGCCCGGCGAGCCTCAACAGGGCCTCCGGCGGGGGTGATTCGGGCCGCGACCTGGGGATTCCGTCAGCTTGATCGGCTACACCACTCGGCGGGACGCCATCGAAATCATCGCAGTATCTCACCAGCACCCCCAGTCGGCATCCTTCGTTCTGCCACGCCTCGTCGAGAACGTGCAGCGCGATATTTGCCAGCAATGGGGAAATCGGTGAGCCCTGTGGGGTTCCTGCCCCGGTAGGCGAGGTCACCCCGCTCTCCAGGACTCCCATCCGTAGCCAGGCCCGGATCAGCTTCAGCATCTGCCGGTCCACCACACGCCGTGCCACTTGGGCCATCAGCGCCTCATGGTCGATCGTGCCGAAGCAGTCGCGGATATCGGCCTCGAGCACCCACTCCCGCCGCTGGTTCGCGGCGACACGCACTGCTTCGCATGCGTCGATCGCGGACCGCTTCGGCCGGAATCCGTAGCTCGCCTCGGTGAACTGGGCGTCGAATACTGGTTCAAGGACCAGTTTCGCAGCCGTCATCACCACGCGGTCCGCCACGGTGGGGATCGATAGCGGCCGGAACTCCCCCGGCCGCCCGGGTTTGGGAATCTGGACTCGTCGCAGTACTGCCGGACGATACGTATGCGCCCGCAGTCTCTGCGAAAGGTCCTGGAGGAATGCATCCACTCCCGAGGTCTCCACCGCGTCGACGGTCATGCCGTCCACGCCGGGGGCACCCCGGTTTGCGCACACACCGGCCCACGCCCGCCGAAGGACGTCCATGCGGTGGACATGGCCATACAGGGCGTGAAACCGGCGTTCGGGTTCTTGCTCGGCACAGCGGTAAAGCGTCCGTTGCAGGGCTCGGACCTTGTCCAGAGGACGGCCACCCGGCCCTGCGGCGTCTTCCTCCCGGCGGATGGAACTAGCCGAAACGGCACTCATCCGGGTCCCTCCCTGTTTTCGAATCGCATCGATGAAGCAGGGGCCCTTCGCTCCCAGCGGGTTGTGTTGTCCCGCCGATCGTCACTACTACGACCCCCTCCGACTGCCTCTCGGCAACCCGCCATTTCCCGGTTCTTCCGGTTATAGGAAGGCCACGCTTCCCGGGCCGCAATACCCGGGGCCGAGGAGGCTCTCTCCAGTTCCCAGGACAACCTTCCGGCCATTCCACGCCCCTTACGCCGGGAGGTTCTTCGACGACCGCTCCAGGTCCGACATCGTCTTCCGTGGCCTTCGCCAATCAAGCACAGGCTCGGCTCCTCCTTGGCCCGCCCGCGGGCGGGGGGTTAAATGACGACGCTGCAGGCTTCACTTCATGTTGCGGACTGGTCGGTTGCACGCCCCCGAGGGGCGCTTGTCACTCCACTTCGACGCCACCATTTCGAGCGACGCCGGGAGTCAGCTACCGGGGACCCTGGCGTCTCCCCGGACCGGACTTGCACCGGCTGGCTACCCTGAACTTGACGTCCGGTTACATCGTTCACACCCCTTCTGAACTGGGAAGACGCCCGGACTGCTGGACGTACGCTTGATGCTTAACCTCGATTCGTCAGCGGTCGTGAGTGCGTTACTGGGCTGCTGCTTCACCCCGTTTGTCCCGCGTGATCGCGGGCGAGGTCGTCGCGCGTCGCTGCGGCTGCGCCGGGGTTCCACGGCACCCGGAGGTGGTGAGGGCGTACTCCTTCCCCTGTCTCGTGGGGGCTGGTGGGCGAGGCGTCAGGTGACGGCCGGCAGGGCGGTCAGGCGCTGCCAGCAGGTGGTGAACGTGTGCTGTGGCGTGACCGTATTCCCGCACCGCCGCGGTGCCGCCAGTGCATCGCGGCCGTTGCCGCGGCAAGTCGCTACGGCGGCTAATTCCCTGGCCGCAATTCGATGAGCGCTGGCCGCGCTGCCTCTCGTCGGTCGCCGGGATCTCCGGCATGTTTGAGGCGTGATGTATTTGACCGAAA
>NZ_JBEXHZ010000069.1:0-18667 GCF_040608315.1 Streptomyces sp. NPDC005195 | reverse complement strand
CGGCAGGAACCTCACGAGCCATCCGATCCGGCGTCCTACGGAGACGCTACGAGCGGCCAACTCGACCGCGCTCCGCTACAGCCATACAAGTCGGACCCTCAGTTGACGCACGGGCAACAAAGAAGGTGTTCCCCCCAAGAGTCGGGCCCTGGCTGAAGCCTCGCCCAGTTCAAGGTCTCCGACGATTGTCCGCCCCAACACTTCTGCAAGGAGCGGGGGGGGTGTCTCTATGTCCTTCGTCAAGGACGTGGCGTCGGATTTGCGGCTGTTCGGGATGGTCATGCGGCGAGGGTGCTGGTGGGGGTCCGGGATTCGTAGAAGGTGCCGTCGCGGAGCATGGCGGACAGGACGCTGATGCGTTGGCGGGCGAGGCGGAGGAGGGCTTGGGTGTGGGTTTTGCCTCGGGCTCTTTGCCGGTCGTAGTAGGTGCGTGAGGCGGGGGCGGCGTTCATGCAGGCGAAGGCGGAGAGGAACATGGCGCGTTTGAGCTGCCGGTTTCCGCCGCGTGGTGCGTGTTCGCCGTGGATCGAGGTCCCCGACGACCTGGTCGTGGGGGCGAGGCCGGCGTAGGCGGCGAGGTGGGCTGCGCTGGGAAAGCCGCTTCCGTCGCCGACGGTGACCAGCAGGACGGCTGCGGTCCTGACCCCGACTCCCGGCATCGAGGTCAGGACCGGGTGAAGAGGGTGAGCCTTCAGCAGGGTGCTGATCTGGGCTTCCAGGGCCCGGCGCTGTTCGTGGACCGCGGCGAGCGAGCGGGCCAGCGACGGGATGACCACGTCGAGAGTGCCCGTGCCCGGGACCACGACGGTCTGCTCGTCGAGGGCATCGAAGACGTCGTCGATCAGCCGGGCGGCCATGCGCGGGGCCTTGGGACGGATCACCTCGACGAGTCTGCGGCGACCGGCTTTTCGCAGAGCGGCCGGGGAGCCGTATCGCTCGAGGAGCCAGGTGACGGCGGGGTGGTCCAGTCGCGGTCCGAGCACGCGTTCCAGCGAGGGGTGGAACTGGGTGAGCAGGCCGCGTATCCGGTTGCTGGTGCGGGTCGCTTCGGCCGCGAGGTCCTGGTCGAAGCCGGTCAGCACGGTGAGCTCGGCGGTGAGTTCGTCGGTCAGTTCCAGCGAACGCAGAATGTGAGGCATTGTCCGGGCCGCGTCTGCGATCACCACGGCGTCCTTTGCGTCTGTTTTCGCCTCTCCCGGGTAGAGGTCGGCGATCCGGCGCATCGCGAGTCCGGGCAGGTAGGCGACCTCGCAGCCCGTGTCGCGGGCGACGGTCAGGGGCAGGGCGCCGATCGAGGCGGGCTGGTCGACGATCACCAGGACGGTGCCGAACTTGGCCCTGAGCTTGTCGAAGGCTGCCCGCAGCTTCGGCTCACTGTTGGGCATCGGCTTGTCGAAGACCTTCTTCCCGTCCGGCGTGAGTCCGTGGCCGTGGTGAGATGTCTTGCCGACGTCCATCCCGAGGAAGACGCCCACGCCTTCGGTGTCTAACATCGCACCCTTTCCTGGTGGTTGGCCTTGCCGGCCATGGCGGTGGCACCGTGCTCGCGCATCCACGTTATGCAGACCTGCCGCCCGCAGGCTGCCCGGCATTGCGCCAGGCCGGACGGTGGCCGGGTCTCTCATCAGCGTCTCCGACGGCACCCCTCGGGCCCGGCGACACCACCCCCCAGGTCATCCGTTCGACAGAGGGGACACAGTCATACCGGGCCCGGAGGCCAGCGGCCCCATTGCAGGACCGCGAAAAACATAACTGTGAGAGTTCTTCTGCGGCCCGGGATGGGTTGCTGCCAGGCTCGGCGCCGATGATCCGGCATGACTCGAAACATAACTGGCGCCCCGTCAGGGGCTGTCGTTCCCCCGAGATGTCTGCCGGACATCGGCGTCGAGCCTGGCCCACCCGTTGGCTTGATCAGCAGCTTGTCCGCCTTGCGGCGTGACTCATCACAGTTCCGCCACGCGGTGACTCCATCCAGGCGGACGCCGACGACAGCCGTCCGCCCATCAAGGAGAACAACCGCGTGGCCATCCTCGCAGAACAGGTCGACGGCGTCATCGGCGTCGATACCCACCGGGACACCCTCGCCGCAGCGGCGGTCAGCCCCATCGGCGCAGTCCTGGCCAGCACTGACTCCCCGGCCAACGCCCGCGGCTACCGACGCCTGCTGGACTTCGCCCGTCAGCACGTCCCGGGACGCCGATGCTGGGCTCTGGAAGGCATCGGCAGCTACGGCGCCGGACTCGCTTGCTTCCTCAGCCAGGCCGGCGAGCAGGTCGTCGAGGTCTGTCGGCCCAAGCGGGCCTCCAACCGGGGCGGACGCAAGACCGACATGCTCGACGCCATCCGGGCCGCGAAGGAGGCTCTGGCCTCCGAGCACCTCATCCAGCCCCGGCTCCGCGGAGAGCGCGAGGCACTGCGAGTTCTTCTCGCCACCCGCCAGGGCGCGGTCCTCGCCTCCACCGCAGCGATCAACCAGCTCAAAGCCCTGATCGTCTCCGCCCCGGACGGCCTCCGCGCCGAACTGCGGAAACTCAAGCGCCCGGCCCAGGTCACCTACTGCGCCCAGCTCCGAGACCGCCCGGCCCAAGACCTCGAGCACCGAATGACAGCACGGGCCCTGCGGTCCACCGCCCAACGCATCCAGTCCCTGCAGGCCGAGGCCAAAGACCTCGAGAAGGAGATCCTCACCCTGGTCAGAGAGGCCGCCCCAGAGCTCCTCGCCCTGCTCGGCATCGGGCCGATCACCGCTGCTCAGATCCTGGTCAGCTGGTCCCACCAGGGCCGGTTCCGCTCGGAGGCCGCCTTCGCGTCCTTCGCCGGCGTCTCGCCGATTCCCGCCTCATCCGGACTCACCAACCGCCACCGCCTCAACCGCAGCGGCGATCGGCAGCTCAACCGGGCGATGCACACGATCACTTTGATCCGTATGCGGCACGACTCCGACACGAAGGCGTACGTCGCCCGCAGAATCACCGAGGGAAAGACCTCCCGCGACGCGCAGCGATGCCTCAAGCGCGTCATCTGCCGTCAGATCTTCAAGATCCTCGAACGGACTGACCGAACCAAGATCGAAAGCATCAAGGAACTTACACAAGCTGCTTGACACGACATAGCAGCCTCGGGGGTCGCGTTGCCCACCATCCGTCGGCCGGCACGAAACGGGTGTTCGATGCGCCATTCGTCAGGGAAGGTCTGCAAGCGCATCTGCTCCCGCACGGACAGAGGCCGATTGTCCCAGTGGAACGGCCCGGTGCTCGGTCCGGGGGACGCAGGCAAGGTCCATGACGGCCGATCCTTGGCCAACTTCAGCAGAAACGACCAGTATCGGGTCCGCCAGCCGAAGAGTTCCTCCCCGTCACCACGGGCCGTGAGATAAAGGTAGTTGCCCCCTTCGGGGATGGAAGGCAACAACGCCGCCCATTGCCCTGTTGCGGGAGGCTTCTCGTTCTCTTCGAGATCCCAGAGCACATCCCAGGCCCGCATCGGGTTGTCCGCATGCGTGGCCTCCGGTAGATGGACCTCCGCACCGTCCCGGTAGGCGATGCCGATGGCCCGGCGCCGGTGCTGTGGTACCCCGAAGTTGGCCGCGTCGACGACCTGGGCCACCAGCTGGTAGGAAGTGCCATGCCGGTCATTGACGCCCGCGAGTCCCTCCTCGATGACCTCGGAGGCGTTGTCTCTGCCTCTCAGGAATCCCTCGACATTCCATGGCGCGGGAACGGGCACGTGCGTTCAGACGTGGAACAGGAGCCGTTCGACGCCGGCCTTCAGCGCCGCTTCGTCCGCCCAGGGCGGGTTTGCGCCGGGGACGGAGCAGGTCTGGGCGGCGACGCAGGCAGCGAAGGCGCAGGCTTGGGTGACGTCTTCGAGGCTCAGCCCTTCGAGCCGGCCGCCGAGGTGGCCGAGGGCGGTGAGACGGTGCAGCAGACCTGCGGTGAAGGAGTCCCCGGCGCCGACAGTGTCGGCGACGTCGACGGCCGGGGCCGGGACGGTGACACGGAGGCCGTCGAGGGAGGCGAGAGCGCCGCGTGAGCCGAGGGTGATGACGACGAGGCGCGCGCCGGCGGCGTGCCAGGTGTCGCACGCCTCTTCGGGGCCGACGCCAGGGAGGAGCAAGCCCAGGTCGTCCTCGCTGAGGCGGAGGATGTCGGCGAGGGCGCACCAGCGTGGGAGCCGTTCCCGGTAGGCGGAGGGCGGTACGAGCAGGGGGCGGACGTTGGGGTCGATGGACACGGTGACGTGTTCGCGTGCCTTGGCGAGGTGGTCCTCGATGCGGCTGCCGCCGGGTTGGCGTATCAGTGCCAGGGAGCCGGTGTGCAGGCAGACGGTGCCGTCGTGTTGGGTGGCGGAGAGTTCGTCGGCGGTCCACTGCCAGTCGGCGGCGCTGTCGGCGTGGAAGGTGTAGGTGGCCTGGCCGGTCTCATCGAGTGTGGCGACGGCGAGGGTGCTGGGCTCGGGGGCGGTCACGCTGCCGCTCAGGTCGACACCGGAGTCGCTGAGGCGGTTACGGAAGAGCGTGCCGAAGACGTCATGGGAGAGCCGCGCGAGGAAGCGGGTGGGGGTGCCGAGCCGGGCGAGGGCGACGGCGGTGTTGGCGGGGCCGCCTCCCGGCAGGACGCGCAGGGCGAGTTCCCCCGGGCCGGACAGGGCGGGGGCGGTGAAGGCGTCCGCGACGCACTCACCGAGAACGGTGACACCGCTGGGTGACTCGAGTCGAGCCATGGTGACGGTCTGCCTCTCTGGGAATGCGCGCGGAGCTGCCGCGATCCGCGCGTGGGTTTCGGCCGGTGCCCGGCGGCCCGGGCGTACGTACGGGCGAAGGACACCGGGCGGCGGCCTGATGCAGCCCATGCCTAGGCATTGACATGCGGTGCGAAACGCCCGTAACTTCCTCGCAACCTAGCACTAACGCGCGTTATTAAAGCGCGAAACTGGAGGCAATGTCACGCCTCCGCCGGCCGCAGGGGACGGGGAAGTGGCCACGGTAGGGACAAGCCGTGTGGCCATGAGCGAGGTGCGGGTGCCTTGCTGACCACGGTCTCCTTCGTCCTCAGAAAGGGACGCCGAACATGGACTATCGCCATCTGGGCGGCAGCGGCATGCTGGTCAGCGCCATCGCCTACGGGAACTGGGTCACCCACGGCTCGCAGGTCGACCAGGACGCGGCCACGGCCTGTGTACGCGCCGCTCTCGACGCCGGCATCACCACCTTCGACACCGCTGACGCGTACGCGGAGACCCGGGCGGAGGAGGCACTGGGCGCCGCCCTCAAGGGCGTGCGCCGTGAGGGTGTCGAGATCTGCACCAAGGTGTACTTCCCGACCGGGCCGGGGAAGAACGCCCGCGGTCTGTCCCGCAAGCACATCATGGAGTCGATCAACGGCTCGCTGCGCCGCCTGGGCACGGACTACGTGGACCTGTACCAGGCTCACCGCTACGACTACGCCACTCCGCTCGAGGAGACGATGGAGGCCCTCGCCGATGTCGTCCACGCGGGCAAGGCGCACTACATCGGCGTCTCGGAGTGGAAGCCGCAGGAGATCAGGGCGGCGGCGCAGCTGGCGCGGGAACTGAAGATCCGCCTGGTGTCCAACCAGCCGCAGTACTCCCTGCTGTGGCGCGTGATCGAGCCGGAGATCGTCCCGCTCTGCCAGGAGCTGGGCATCGGACAGATCGTGTGGTCCCCGCTCGCCCAGGGTGTGCTGACGGGCAAGTGCAAGCCGGGGCAGCAACCTCCGTCCGGTTCCCGCGCCACCGACACGAACGGCGGCAGCGACGCGGTGGCCGGATGGATGCGCGACGAGGTCCTGACCAGGGTCCAGGAGCTGGTTCCTCTTGCTGCTCTGAAGCAGGCATGTCCCTGACGACGCTGAGCCTG
Organism: Streptomyces sp. NPDC005195; assembly: GCF_040608315.1. Taxonomy (NCBI): domain Bacteria; kingdom Bacillati; phylum Actinomycetota; class Actinomycetes; order Kitasatosporales; family Streptomycetaceae; genus Streptomyces; species Streptomyces sp. NPDC005195. The sequence continues at coordinate 12,789 of NZ_JBEXHZ010000069.1, read as the reverse complement.
GCGTGGGTGCTGCGCAACACGAATGTCTCGGCGGCCGTCGTCGGAGCGTCCCGGCCCGAGCAGGTCGTCGAGAACGCCAAGGCTGCGGACGTCACGCTGGACGACGAATTGGTCAGGCGCGTGGACAAGATCCTCGAACCCGTCGTCGAGCGGGACCCCGAGCGCATCGACGTGTTCGTCGACCGGCCGTGAGCCCGCAGCCGCCGGGGACACGGCGGCGAGTCCACAGCCATGCCGTCGCCTTGAGGGCCGCCCTCCCGAGGCGTCACCCAGCCTCCAGCGACGGCACCGAGAAGGCGTCTCATTCCTATCCCTCTTCGTTACCCGGCGATGTATTGACATGGCGCAGAAGGCGGCCGTAACTTCCCAGCAATGCAGAAGTAACGCGCGTTATTAAAGCGCGAAACCGGAGGGGTCTCGGCGCACCTCCACCGACCGAAGGGGACTGAAAGTGGCCACCAACAAGACGCAGCGCGTGACCATGAGCGATGTGGCTCGCCGCGTGGGTGTCTCGCGGACCACGGTCTCCTTCGTCCTCAACGACAAGCCCGGCGCAACCATCCCTGACGAGACCCGTCGGCGGATCCTGGAGGCGATCGACGAGCTCGGCTACCGGCCCAACGCCGGGGCGCGGGCGCTGGCCGCGAACCGCAGCGGATGGTTCGGGCTGATCACCGAGATCGTGACCGGCCCGTTCGCGGGGGAGGTGATCACGGGCGCTCAGAGCCGCGCCTGGGGTGACCGGAGGTTCCTGCTGATCGCCGCGAGCGAGGGCGATCCCGCCCAGGAAGCTGCCGCGCTCGACCAGATGCTGGAGCACCGCGTTGAAGGGCTGCTGTACGCCACGACCTGGCATCGGGCCGTCTCGCTCCCCAAGGCCGTCCGGGAGGTGCCGACGGTGCTCGTGAACTGCTACGACGCGGCAGGAGAGCTGCCGTGCATTCTGCCCGACGAGGTGTCCGGCGGATACAAGGCGACCCGCCGGCTCCTGGACGCCGGTCACACCCGAGTCGGGTTCATCAACCTCGACCCGGCGATCCCGGCCGCCATCGGCAGGCGCGAGGGCTATGAGCGCGCCCTGCGCGAGGCCGGGATCACCCCCGACCCGTCCCTCGTCATCCCCGGATGGGCCACCGCGGACGGCGCCTACACCGCCGCCTGCGAACTGCTGGACCGCCCGGCCGCCGACCGGCCGACCGCGCTGTTCTGCGGCAACGACCGGATGGCGATGGGTGCGTACGACGCGATCAAGGAACGTGGGCTGCGCATCCCGCACGACGTGGCCGTGGTGGGGTTCGACAACCAGGAACTCATCGCCGCCTATCTGCGGCCGAAGCTGACGACGCTCGCCCTGCCCTTCGAAGCCATGGGCACCAAGGGCGTCGACATGCTCGCCGCTCTCGCAGCGGGGCAGCCGCTCGACACCCATCGGGTGACGATCGACTGCCCGCTGCTCGAACGCTCGTCGGTCTGACTGCGAATCAGTCCGCCGAGTAATCCCATCCCGTCTTCGTCCTGTGTGTTGAAGAGAGGAAAAGAGTCTCCATTATGGCACCCTCCCGCATACCTTCACGGCGGCCCCGAGCCGTCCTCAGAGCGGTCACCGCGATCGCCGCCGCGGCCCTGGTCCTGTCCGCCTGTACGGGTGGCTCGGGCTCATCCGGCGCCGGTGACACGTCCGGCAACCAGCTGCTCACCATCCCGCGCGAGGATCTGGCGACGTTCACGCGCAACTTCAACCCGCTCTCCCCGCAGGCCGCCCCCATGACCCTCCAGGCGGTCTACGAGCCGCTGGCGGTACACAGCATGGCCGACGCCAAGGACACGCCGTGGCTGGCCACCAAGTGGGAGCAGGCCAAGGACGGCAAGTCCCTCACCTTCACGCTGCGCGACGGCGTCAAGTGGTCGGACGGCCAGGCGCTCACCGCCGACGACGTCGTCTACACCTTCGAGCTCCAGAAGAAGGTGCTCGGTGGCTTCGACTACCTTGACAAGGTCACCGCGGTCGACGCCCACACGGTGAAGTTCTCCTTCAACAAGGCGTTCTCGACCGCCTTCTACGAGATCAGCGGCCACTACATCCTGCCGAAGCACATCTGGTCCAAGGTGAAGGACCCGGCGAAGTTCACCAACCCGAACCCGGTCGGCACCGGCCCGTACACCAAGATCGAGAAGTTCCAGAGCCAGTCGTACGAGCTGCGCAAGAACCCCGACTACTGGCAGCCGGACAAGCAGCAGATCGCCGGCATCCAGATGCTCGCCTTCTCCGGCAACGACAGCGCCAACATCGCCTTCACCAACGGCGAGGTGGACTGGACGCAGTCGTTCATCCCGGACATCGAGAAGTCCTTCGTCGCCAAGGACAAAAAGCACAACCACTACTGGTTCCCGGCCACCGGCGCCATGATCAACTGGCAGCTGAACACCACCAAGGCTCCGTTCAACGACCCGGCCGCGCGCAAGGCGCTCAGCATGGCGGTAGACCGCGACCAGATCACCAAGGTCGCGATGAACGGCTACGCCGAACCCGCCGACTGCACGGGCCTGGCCCACACCTACGACAAGTGGCGTGACACGTCGCTGGCCGCCTCCTGCACCTGGACGAAGTACGACACCGACGCGGCAGCCAAGGCCCTGGATGCGGCCGGCTATAAGGAGAGCGGCGGCAAGCGGAAGCTGAAGACCGGCAAGGACTTCACCCTCGACATCTCCGTCGGCTCCGCCTCCTCCGACTGGATCTCGGTCGCCAACATCATCAAGCAGGACCTCGCGAAGGTCGGCATCACCGCCACCGTGAAGACGCCCGACTGGTCGGCGGTCTCGTCCTCGTACAACACCGGCACCTTCGACACCGGCATCGTGTGGAGCAATAACGGCGCCACCCCGTACGAGTACTACCGGGGCGTGATGTCGACCAAGATGGTGCAGCCGGTCGGCAAGCAGGCCACGGAGAACTACCACCGCTTCGGCGACAAGAAGGCCGACAAGCTCATCGACGCCTTCGCCGCCGCCACGGACGAGAAGACGCAGCGCGAGCAGACGAACGGCCTGCAGGAGCTGTACAACGAGGACGCGCCCGTCGTCCCGCTGTTCACCGGCCCCGAGTGGGGCGCGTACACGGACGCCCGCTTCACCGGCTGGCCCACCGAAGAGAACCCGTACGCCACCCTCGGCAACCGCAACGGCAGCACGATCCTCGTGCTCACCTCGCTGAAGCCCGTCAAGAGCTGACGCACGGATCGGCGGCCGTCCTCCTCCCCGGACGGCCGCTCCCCCCCCCCCGCACCCCCGCACCCCCTACGACAGGAGCACGACCCGTGCGTCTCATCCTGCGCAACCTGGGGTTCTATCTGCTCGCCTTCTGGGCCTCCCTCACCCTGAACTTCGTGCTCCCGCGCTTCATGCCGGGCGACCCGGTCTCCCGGATGTTCGCGCAGGCCCAGGGCACGATGCAGCCCGACCAGATAGCCCAGTTGCGGAAACTCTTCGGCCTCGACCACCGCCCCCTGTGGGAGCAGTACCTCAGCTACGTCAAGAGCGTCTTCACCGGCGACCTCGGCATCTCCATCACCCGCTTCCCCACCCCGGTCACCGACGTGATCGGCTCGCAGATCGGCTGGACCCTGCTCCTCGGTGGCGTCGCGCTCGTCATCGCGGCCGTGCTCGGCAACCTGCTGGGCATCGTCGCCGCCTGGCGGCGCGGCGGCGTCCTCGACTCCGCCTTCCCGCCCCTGCTGATCTTCGTCGGCTCGTTCCCCTACTTCTGGCTGGCCATGGGCGCGCTGTACCTGTTCGGGGTGAGCCTCGGCTGGTTCCCCATGCGGCACGCCTACGACGTCGGACTGACCCCCGGCTTCAACGGCGAATTCCTCTCCAACGTCGCCACCCACCTGGTGCTGCCCGCGCTGACCATCGTGCTGGTCTCCATCGGCGGCTGGATGCTCGGCATGCGCAACACCATGATCGCCACAGCGGCCGAGGACTACATCACCATGGCCGAGGCCAAGGGGCTCAGCCCCTCGCGGATCATGTTCCGCTACGCCGCCCGCAACGCGTTGCTCCCCTCCGTCACCAATTTCGGCATGGCGCTCGGCTTCGTCGTCGGCGGCGCGCTGCTCACCGAGGTCGTGTTCGCCTACCCCGGCATCGGCTACCAGCTGCTGATGGCCGTCCAGGGCCTGGACTACCCGCTGATGCAGGGCATCTTCCTGACGATCACGGCGGCGGTGCTGATCGCGAACTTCCTCGTCGACCTCGTCTACGTCCGCCTCGACCCGCGCGTCCGCGTCCGCTGAAGGGGGCTGCCGACATGACCGCCATCGGGATCGCGACGGCCACCACGCCGACCACCCCCGCACGCACCTCCCGCCGACGCGGACTGGTGCGCCAGCTCATCGACAGCAAGAAGGCGTTGACCGGGCTGATCCTGCTCGCCGTCTTCGCGCTGCTGGCCCTGTTCGCACCCGTCCTCGCACCGGGCGACCCGTCGCTCATCAACTCCACGGGCAGCCAGGCCCCCTCGGCCGCACACTGGCTCGGTACGACCGCCAAGGGTCAGGACGTGCTCGCCCTCACCCTGTGGGGTGCGCGCAGTTCGCTCTTCGTCGGGTTCACCGTGGGGCTCGTGGCGACGGGCGTCGCCATCGTCGTCGGCCTCGCCGCCGCGTACTTCGGCCGCATCGTGGACGACGCGCTGACCCTGGTCACCAACATCTTCCTGCTGCTGCCTGGCCTGCCGCTGCTCATCATCCTGGCCGCGTTCCTGCCGCCCGGGACCTCCACCGTGATCCTGGTGCTCGTCGTCACCGGCTGGGCGGGCTCGGCCCGGGTCCTGCGGGCGCAGGCCAAGTCGATCCGGGGCAAGGACTTCGTGGCCGCGGCCGTCGTCACCGGGGAGCGCCCGCTGCGGATCATGTTCCGCGAGATCCTGCCCAACATGGCGTCCGTGGTGATGACCACGCTGCTCGGCTGCGTGATCTTCGGCATCGGCGCCCAGGCCGGCCTGGAGTTCCTCGGCCTCGGCGACAGCAGCGTCGTCAGCTGGGGCACCAACCTGTACTGGGCCAGCAACGACGGCGCGCTGATGACCGGCACGTGGTGGGCCTTCGTCCCCTCCGGACTGTGCATCGCGCTCGTCGCCTTCACGCTCGCGCTGGTCAACTACGCGGTCGACGAGATCACCAACCCGAGGCTGCGCAACCGCCGTGCCCGACGTGAGAGGAGGGGCTGAGCCATGGAACCCGTACTTGAGGTGAGCGGCCTGCGCGTCGAATACCGCGGCGACGGACGCACCGTCGTGGGCGCCGACGACGTCTCCTTCTCCATCGGCGCCGGAGAGATCTTCGGCCTCGCCGGTGAGTCCGGCTGCGGCAAGTCGACCATCGCCAACGCGGTGATGCGGCTGCTGAAGCCCCCGGCGGAGATCACCGCCGGCAGCATCCGCTTCCAGGGCAGGGACGTCCTCGCCCTGGACCCACGGGAGCTGCGCGCCTTCCGGTGGCGGGAGATCGCCATGGTCTTCCAGTCGGCGATGAACTCCCTCAACCCCGTCCTGACCATCGGCGAGCAGATCGTCGACATCTTCACCACCCACGAGAAGCTGAAGAAGCGGCTCGCGCGGGAGCGGGCCGGCGAGCTGCTTCAGCTGGTCGGCATCGACCCGGGAAGGCTGAAGGCGTACCCGCACCAGCTCTCCGGCGGCATGCGCCAGCGCGTGGTCATCGCCATGGCCGTCGCACTCCACCCCCGGCTGCTGATCATGGACGAGCCGACCACCGCGCTCGACGTGGTCGTGCAGCAGGAGATCATGGCGCAGATCCGCGACCTCCAGCGGGAGCTGGGCTTCTCCATCCTCTTCATCACCCACGACATGTCCCTGATGATCGAGCTGTCGGACCGCATGGGCGTGATGTACGGCGGACGGATCGTCGAACTCGCCGACGCCAAGGACCTGTTCGCGGGGCCGCTCCACCCCTACACCAAGGCGCTGATGAACGCCTTCCCGCCGCTGACAGGCCCGCGCCAAGAGCTCACCGGCCTCTTCGACGCCCCGCGCACCGCCGACAGCTGCGGCTTCCACGTCCGCTGTCCCGAGGACCGCTCGGACTGCTCCATGAACATCCCCGACCTGCGCGAGATCGCCCCCAGCCGGTGGGTGGCCCAGAGTGCCCAGGGAGCCCCCCGATGACCCAGCCCCTGCTGTCCGTACGCGGTCTGACCAAGGACTTCCAGGTCGGCACCGTCTTCTCCCAGCGCCGCGTCCGTGCCGTCAACGACGTGTCCTTCGACCTGCCGGCCGGCCGGATCACCGCCCTGGTCGGCGAGTCCGGCAGCGGCAAGTCCACCATCGCCCGCTGCCTCGCCCGCCTCGAACAGCCCTCCGCCGGACAGGTACTGCTCGACGGCCAGGACATCCTGCGCACCGAGCCGCGCCGGGCATCACGGGCATACCGCCGCAAGGTCCAGATGGTCTTCCAGGACCCCTTCGGCTCACTCAACCCCGTCCACCGCATCGAGCACTTCCTCACCCGGGCCCTCGTCCTGCACGGCCACTCCGCCACACCAGAGGCGCTGCGCGAGCTGATAAAAACGGTTGGCCTGACCGAGGACATGCTCCAGTCCTACCCGCACGAACTCTCCGGCGGCCAGCGTCAGCGCGTCTCCATCGCTCGCGCGTTGGCGGTGGACCCGCGCCTCATCCTGGCCGACGAACCGACGTCGATGCTGGACGTCTCCGTGCGCGTCGGCGTGCTCAACCTGATGCGGCGCCTGCGCGACGAGCGGAACATCGCCATGCTCTACATCACCCACGACCTGGGCTCCGCCCGCTACCTCGCGGACACCACCATGGTCATGTTCGCCGGCGAACTCGTTGAGGGCGGGGACGCGTTGGCGGTGATGGACGCCCCCGCCCACCCCTACACCCGCCTACTGCTGTCCGCCGTACCCGACCCCGAACGGGCCGACAGCTACGACCCCGTCGAGCGCGCCAGGCTCCGCGAGGCGATCCTCAACCCCACGTCCTGCCCCTACGGCGACGACGGCGCGTGCAGCCGCACCGAGCCCGTCCGCCACATCGTCGGTGAAGACGACGGACAGCCCCACTGGGTGCGCTGCCATCTGCGCGCACCCGCCTCCGACATCGCCCGCCGCGTCCTGAATGCCACCGACCGGCCGGACGGCGAGGCCACCGACGACACCGAGAAAGCGGAGACCACCGCCGCATGACCCACGACCTCACCCTTTCCTCCGGCACTCCCGTCGCCGAGGGGCTGGCCGAACGCGCCCTGCGCGACCCCCACCGCCCCCGCTTCCACTTCACCTCGCCCGGCGGCTGGCTCAACGACCCCAACGGGCTGAGTCACTGGAACGGCGTCTACCACCTCTTCTACCAGTACAACCCGCTCGCCGCCGCCCACCACCGCATCCACTGGGGCCACGCCACCAGTACCGACCTCGTGCACTGGGCCGATGAGCCAGTCGCCCTGGTGCCAGGCTCGGACGGCCCGGACCGCGATGGCTGTTGGTCCGGTGTCCTGGTGGACGACGGGGGAGTGCCGACGCTCGTCTACTCGGGCAGGCACGGAGACCACGAACTCCCCTGCGTGGCCAGGGGATCGGCCGACCTGCGGTACTGGACCAAAGACCAGGCCAACCCGGTCATCACCGCCCCGCCCGAGGGCGTCGACATCACGGCCTTCCGCGACCACTGCGTCTGGCGGGAGGGCCAGGTGTGGCGCCAGCTGGTGGGCTCGGGCATCCGGGGCGTCGGCGGAACGGCCTTCCTGTACGAATCCGACGACCTGCGCAGTTGGCGCTACGTCGGCCCCCTGCTGACCGGCGACGCCTCGCAGAACCAGGGCGAGCTCGACTGGACCGGCACGATGTGGGAGTGCGTCGACCTCTTCCGGCTCGGCGAGGACGAGGAGGCCGGCAGCACCGACGTGCTGGTCTTCTCCGCCTGGGACGAGGGCACCACCCACCACCCCCTGTACTGGACCGGCCGCTACCAGGGCGACACGTTCAACCCGACCGCCCTCCACCGCCTCGACTACGGCGGACGCTACTTCTACGCCCCCCAGTCCACTCGCGACGAGCACGGCCGCCGCATCATGTTCGGCTGGCTCCAGGAGGGACGGACGGACGAGGCGAACGCGCAGGCCGGCTGGTGCGGCGTGATGTCCCTGCCGAGGGTCGTCACGATCGCCACGGACGGCGGCCTGCATCAGGCCCCGGCGCCGGAGCTGACCGAGCTGCGGCGGGAGCGCGTAGAGGTGGCTCCGGGCCGGCAGGCCGACCGGTACACCCGGCTGCCCGCCGTGCGCGGGGACCAGCTGGACATCGAGACGACCCTGCGTCTCGCTCCCGGAGCGACCGCCCGGCTCGTGGTCCGCGAGACACCGGACGGCGCGGAACGCACGGTCGTGGAGGTGAGCAGGGCGCAGGACGGAACGGGCGGCACCCTCCGCCTGCGCCGCGAGACCAGCAGCCTCGACCCGACGGTCGACACCGAACCCCGTTACGGCGAACTGCCGTTGGGCACTAACGGGCGGGTCGACCTGCGCGTCCTCGTCGACCACTCCGCACTCGAGGTCTTCGCCAACGGGCGTGCTCTCACCGCGCGCATCTACCCCACCCGGGCCGACGAGGCCGTGGGCGTCGGTATCGGTGCCGACGGCGACGTGGCCCTGGAGCGGTTCGACGCCTGGCAGATGGCGTCGGCCTGCACCGACGGACCCCGGCCGCTGTGGCCGTGACGGTCTTACATACGACCACGGCCCGCGGGGTGGACGTCCCCCTGGCCATCCTCAGGAGCTGCCATGAGCGTGTCCCGCCGTACCCTCCTGCTCGCCGGAGGAACCGCCGCCACCCTGCTGCCTCTCGGAGGCATCCTCCCCGCAGCACAGGCCGCCACCCCGAGCGCCGCCGGAGCGACCCCCGCCGCCACCCCGATTCCCGACCCCATCCCCGTCGCCGGCACCTGGACCCTCACCTCCGACGGCGGCCAGAAGGCGACCGCCGACCGTCGCGGGCCCGCCCTCGCCCTGTCCGAGCAGCAACTCGCGGCCAAGGGCACGTACGCGGCCCGCGTCACGCCCCAATCCTCGTCCGCCGTAGGCGCGTTGGTGTTCCGGGCAGCCCTGGACGGCTCGACCGGATACGCGGTCGCCCTCGACCCAGGCCGCGCCCGCATTCGGCTCTACGACCTGACCGGCGGCGACACACTCGCCACCGCTCCACTTCCGGGCGCACGGACCGCAAGACCCTATGACCTCGAAGTGGCAGTCGACGGACCCGAGCTGACGGTGCATGTCGACGGCAAGCGGATCCTCCATACCGAGGACCACCGCCACGACACCGGCTCGGTGGGCCTGCTCGCCCAGGGCGGCACCGTCGCCTTCGGCCCGCCCTCCGTCTCCGCCGTCACCACCAACCTCACCGGCTGGACCACAAGCGGCGGCACCTGGACGGCGAGTCCGCTGGGCTGGCGCGCGGACCCGTCCCAGGGAACCACCACCCGCGCCGTCACCACGACCCAGGCATACGACACCGCGCTGCAGGCCGACCTGCTCCTGCACGACACCTCCGCGGTCGCCGAACTGCTGGTGCGTACCGACGAGGCGGCCACCCGCGGCTACAGCGTCCAAGTAGACCCGGGTCACAGCAGGCTGAGGCTCTACCGCATCGACGGGAACGTCACCCTCGGCACGTACACGACCACCATCAAGGCCGACGCGGTCTACCGCCTGCGCGTCGAAGCCGAGGGCACCGAACTGCGCGTGCACTGGCAGACCAACTTCCTCTCACCCGACGGCTACAGCGCCGTCATCACCGCCCAGGACTCGACCCACACGACGGGCCGACTCGCCGTCAGGGCATCGGCCGGCGCGGTGTCCTTCGAGAACATCGCCGCCGCGGACCTCGTCACCAGCGTCCAAGGCTGGACGGCCCGCTCCGGCACCTGGACCCCAGACCTGCGCGGCATCCGCGGCGAGAACGGCCTGCGGACGGCTCCCTTCACCGACGGCGACCTGGTGGCGAGAGCCGACATCACCCCGGCCGGCACCTCGTCCTCGGCCGGTCTCGTCCTGCGCGCGTCCGCGAACGGCTCCGGCGGCTACGAGGCCCGCCTGGAAGCCGGCCGGAACGCCGTCGTCCTGCTGGACCGCTCCTCCGGCGCCCGTCTCGCCTCCGCCTCCGGCCCGGTCCGGCGCATCGCGTCCGGCGGCACGTACCGCGTCGAGGCCCGCGCGACGGGCAGGACGATCGAGGTGTACGTGGACGGCGTATGGGCGCTGAAAACCCGCGTGTCCCGCACCACGGGCGCCACCTTCGGCTCCACGGCCGCGCACGGGGCGTCGTACTTCCAGAACGTCGAGGTCCGCGGCACCGCCGACTACTTCACCGAGCCGTACCGCCCCACGTACCACTACTCCCAGCTCAGCGGCTCCACCAGCGACCCCAACGGCCTGGTCCACTACGACGGCGAATACCACCTCTTCCACCAGAACCAGGGCCGCTGGGCGCACGCGGTCAGCACCGACCTCGTCCACTGGCAGGCCCTGCCGATCGCCCTGCGCTGGAACGCCTACGGCAACTGCTGGTCGGGCTCGGCGATCGTCGACGCCGACGACACCTCCGGCCTCTTCGACGGCGGCTCGGGCCTGATCGCGTACTACACCAGCTACCACCCGGACAAGCCGGGCGGAAACGCCAGCGTGCGCATCGCCTACAGCAAGGACAAGGGCCGCTCCTGGCAGTGGCACGGCGGATCGGCCCCGACCATTCAGAACCCGGGCGGCCCCGACGCCGGCTGGACGTTCCGCGACCCGAAGGTCGTCCGCGACGAGGACCACGACCAGTGGCTGATGGTGGTCTCCGGCGGCGACCACGTCCGCTTCTTCACCTCCACCGACCTGCTCACCTGGACCCAGGTCAGCTCCTTCGGTTACGGCGACTGGGTCACGCCGGGCGTCTGGGAGTGCCCCGACTTCTTCCCGCTCCAGGTCGACGGCGACGAGAACCGCGTCAAGTGGGTCCTCACCCTGAGCACGGGCGCCGTACGCGCCACGAACGGCTCGGCCGCCCAGTACTTCACCGGCGACTGGAACGGCACCAGCTTCAGCCCTGACCAGAGCGCCGGCACGACCTTGCGCGCGGACTCCGGCCGCGACTACTACGCCGCCATGTCCTACTACGGCCTGGTCGACGGCCGCCGCGTCTGGCTCGGCTGGATAAGCAACTGGGACTACCCCTTCAGCGCCCCGACCGGCGCGTGGAACGGCCAGCTCAGCATCCCGCGGGAACTGACCCTCACGGACACCGCCGACGGCGTACGCCTGGCGCAGCGCCCGATTCCGGAGCTGTCCGCTCTGCGCACGTCCACCACGACCCGCAAGGACCTCTCCGTCAGCCCCGAATCCGCGAACCCGCTCGCGGGTGTGACGGGCATCGCCTACGAAATCGAGGCCGAGATCATCCTCGGCACCGCCACGGAGATCGGCTTCAAGCTCCGCGCCGACGACGACCAGCACACGACGGTCGGATACGACGCCGAGGCGAACCAACTCTTCGTGGACCGGTCGGAAGCTGGCCTGAGCGACTTCACCCAGCACTTCGCGGGTCGCACGACCGCAGCGATGAAGCCGGCCAGCGGCCGGGTGACCCTGCGCGTGTACGTCGATTCGTCATCGGTCGAGGCATTCGGCGCAGACGGCCAGGCCGCCGTGACAAGCCTGATCTTCCCCTCCCCGGCCGCCGACAGCATGGCCTTCTACACCAAGGGCGGCACCGCGCACATCGAGTCGCTCACGGTGCACCGGCTGGAGGGCACCTACCGCCTCGTGGACCAGGTGAAGCCGCTGGTGGCCACCCCGACCGGCGGTGAATTCCGCTCGGACCTCGGCAACTTGACGATCACCCCCGCCGGCCGCTGGTCGACGGACAGCGCAGGCCGCACCGGAACCTTCGACCAGGACTCCAACGCGATCTCAGCGCGCACGGCGACGGACCTGGACCTCACCACCCTGGTCCGGCTCGGCGGCCCCGCCCCGGACACAGGCGGCGCCCTCTCCCTCCTCTGGCGCGCCTCCTCCGACGGCACCAACGCCTACTGCCTCAACATCGACCCCGACCTACGGGTGATCCGCCTGGCCGCCAAGGCCAACGGCTACTTCGACGACGGCGCCGCCCTCGCGCGCGTCCCGACCCTGGTCCGCCGCGGCACCACGTATCCGGTCCGCATCCTGGCCCAAGGCGACCGCATCCAGGTGTTCCTCAACGGCGAGCAGATCATCAACGTGACGGACACGACGTACACCAACGGACACATCGGCCTCAACGTGTTCGGAGGGCGAGCGGCGTACCAGGACACGTACGCGAAGGAACTCTGATCTCTGGTCAGGGCGACCAGCGACAATGACCGCGGAGGCTCCATCTCCGGTACCGGGCGTGGAGCCTCCGCGAGCTGGAAGGGCAATCCGCGCGGGCATGCGGACCCTCTCCCCGAGCTGCGAGATCGCCCTTCAATGCCCTACTTGATGGACTGAGTGGATGAAGATTCTGTCGCCTCGCGCGCTGCGGGCTCTTGAACAGTTCAATGCCGCCTACCCCTGGGATCACAACGCCCACTACCACCGCTGGATCCTGCGGCAGCTGCCGAGACGCTTCAACCGGGCCCTGGACATCGGCTCTGGGAGTGTGGTGATCAGGCAGACCGTCTCGCGCTCAGCGTCCACTCCCCGGTCAGTGACCTCGTACTCCACCACCCGCACGATCCGCGCCAGGGCC
>NZ_JBEXHZ010000068.1:0-18848 GCF_040608315.1 Streptomyces sp. NPDC005195 | reverse complement strand
CCCCGTCCGTGAGCATGCCACCGAGGACCGACATCAAGATCGAGACGCTACGGAGGGTGACTCATGCCCGAGTTACCCATTGCGTTGGGGGCGTGATGACGCCGCCTTGCGGGGTGCCTTCAGGCGTCGAAGTGAACCGCCCGTCCTCCATGACCCCAGCTCTCAGCCATCCCCGAACTTGCCGTCGTCCTGGGAACAGGCCGACGGAGTCCATGAGGTGCTGATGGCTGATGTGGTCGAAGGCTGCCGACAGGTCGGCGTCGAGGACCCACAGTCGCTTGGCGGTCTTCCGCCCAGCGACATTGAAGATCATCTCTATGGCGTCCCAAGCTCCCCGTCCTGGCCTGAAGCCGTAGCTCCTGGCCTCGAACCTGGCTTCCCATTCCGGTTCCAGAGCGTTCTTGAACCTGGCCTGGTCGACCCGGTCCCGGATTACCGGGATACCCAGAGGACGCCTCTTGCCGTTCGCCTTCGGGATGTACACACGACGTACGGGCTTGGGGTTGGACATGGGGTCGGCAAGTACCTGCCGCGCCGTCTTCCCCCGCTTCTCCGGAGTCAGAGCTTTCTGCCCGTCGATTCCCGCCGTCTTCTTTCCGGTGCTGACCTGGCAGACCCGCCTGACACTCGTCAACGTGTTGGCCTTGGACCGCAGCATCAGCTTTTGCAGGTTACGTACCTGCTTCCTGTCACCCTCGCGGGCAGCCCTGAAAATCCTCTGACGCAGCCGCTTTACAGACGTCTCTTCCTGGCTCCAGTCGATGCTGTGCCAGAACTCGGCGTCGCCCTCGGGTCCGTTCATCCAGGTGTCGGCGATGGCCAGTTCGGTCAACGCGGCCTCCCTTCAGTCCAACTTGCGCCTCGGTACAAGTGCTTGCCCGTCGTCTCTTCATGGCCTACCTGGTCCACGTCAGCCGCCTTTCGGCTCCAGCCACAGGGCTGGTGTCCACCGGGTTATGGGTCGCCAGGTGGAGACTCCTGGTCGGCGGCCGCTTCCCCCTGGGCTTTCGCCCTGGTGGCGTTCGCTTCTTGGACCATCCTGTTCCCGCACAGGGGTTCGACCTCTGTTGCCTTCGGCTTACCGGCTGACGAGGCCGGACCCGTACGGGGTTTCCGTGTTTCACATCGTGCAGTTGCGTCCGGGTGGGGTGCTCTCTTTCCGCCGTCCTCCGTGGTGACCTACAGGTCCCTTCCCGATGGGGACCTGCCACGCCGGGCTTCCCAGCCCCAGAGGATTCCACCGCCGATTGCTGACCATTGAGCGGCGTAAGTCTGACGACGAGTCAACGAGAGTTCGTTTTCACTCACCCTTCCGGACTTCCCCTTCGCCTGTAGCCTGCGAATGGCCCGCGAGCCCTTGGGCTTGACCACCTCCGCTTAGCACCCCGGGATTACTCCTGGCGCACCGGAGGCTGGGGACTGACCGTTGGTCACTGGTCAGGTCCGCATGACGCGTCTCCTCTCCTGCGGACTCTGCGTGCGATGTGACTTCACGTCGCACCGGGCGTGCCTTCCCGACCGGCGCTGCGAACGCCGGCCCACTCGGTGACCTTCAATCGATCACTCGGGAAGGTACGCCCTTCGCGTGCCACCCGAGCCCCGATCCACAGGTCTTGAGCATTGCTCCCGATATGCCCATGCACCGGCCGCTGCCCGCCGATTCTGACCAGGCGAAGGCCATCACCGTGCTCACCCGCGCCCAGCAGGACGCGGTCTGGAACCGCCAGCAGATCACCAACCAGACTCGCTCGCTGATGCGCGAGTACTACCCCGCCGCCCTGGCAGCCTTCCAGCACAGACCCGGCAGTCTGACCCGCCGATGCCCGCACGATCCTTGCCCTGGCGCCGACTCCGGCCCGAGCGGCCCGCCTCACTCTGGCCCAGCTGCGGTCCGCGCTCAAGAAGGCTGGCCGCCAGCGTGGCATCGATGCCGAGGCGATACGGCTGCGAGAGGTCTTCCGTGCCGAATACGCCCACCACCCCGCACCCGTCGAGGACGCCTTCGGCATCCAACTCCAGGCTCTCATCAGGCAGTTGGATGCCGCCTGCCAGGCCGCTGATGACCTCGCCGAGGCGGTCGAGGCGTCTTTTCGCGAGCACCCGGACGCTGAGATACTCCTGTCCTTCCCCGGGCTCGGAGTCCAGCTCGCGGCCCGGGTGCTCGCCGAGATCGGCGACGACCGCACCCGCTTCGCCGACGCCCGGGGGCTCAAGGCATACGCTGGCTCCGCACCCATCACCCGGGCCTCCGGGAAGAAGCACTTCGTCGGGCGCCGCTTCGTCAAGAACGACCGGCTCATCAACGCGGGCTTCCTGTGGGCCTTCGCCTCTCTCACAGCATCTCCCGGCGCCAACAGCCACTACCGGCGCCGCCGCGAGCACGGGGACTGGCACGCAGCCGCCCAGCGCAATCTGCTCAACCGCATGCTCGGACAGCTCTTCCACTGCCTTCAAACCCGGCAGCACTTCGACGAGCAGCATGCCTTCACCACCCCAATCTCCTCATCACTGACGGCCGCGGCTTGACTTCTTAAGCCCCTGAGATGTCTCTCTGGCCCGTCGTTGGGGCAGGGATCCGGCGCGGTGGCATCCAGGGGTCCGGTGGGGCGAACCACTGGTCCCAGCAGAAGGAGAAGGCGCAGTTGACCAGGGTCTGGTGGCGGCGGATGGCGCGGTCGGAGCGGACTTGGAAGTCGGCCCAGCCGAGTTCGTCCTTGATCTGTTTGTAGCTCTGTTCGATCCACGGCCGCAGGCCGTAGAGGCGGACGATCTCGGCGAGGTCGGCCGGCGGGTGCGGGCTGGTGGTGGCATGGGGTGCGTCGGGATGGGGCAGGTTGGTGGCCAGGTACCAGGTGGCCTTCTCCGGCAGGCCGGTCGGGTCGGTGGTGGCTACGATCAGGCGGCAGGGTGAGTCGGGGCCGTAGCCGCCCAGGCGGGCATCGGCGGCCCACCAGGTTTCGGTGTGCCCGTCGTGGAAGTGACGCTCCACTGGTGTCCAGTCGCCGGGACGCTTGGCATCGCGCCAGGTCAGGGCGTGGGCCGCTTCGATGGGGGTGTGCGGCTGGTCTGTCGGAGCCCAGGTGCCGCGGTGCGGCTTGAGGGCGACCACGTAGGCCAGGCCGGCCTCGCGCAGTGCGAGGTACCAGTCGTCACTGACGGAGTAGGCGCAGTCGGCGACCACCGCCCGGCAGCCGAAGCCCGCCGCCTTCGCGCGGGCTGCGAGGGCAGCAGCCAGCTGCGGTTTCGTACGGAAGGCCAGATCGGACCGGCCGCGGGCGAAGTGATGCGCGGGGGTGTAGGGAGTCGCGTGCAGCGGGTAGTACACGCGGCCGTCGGTCCACACCGTGGTCACCGTGACGATGCCGTTGTCGGTCTTGCCCAGCCGGCCCAGCCACTGCCTGCCCACGTGCGCAGTGGCCGTGCCGTCCTTGCGGTCCCCGGAATCGTCGATCACGATGACCCCGCCGTCGTGCGGCGCCGTCGCCGACTCTTCGCGCAGCAGCTCAAGCCGCCGGTCGTTGACCAGCTCGGCCTCCCAGGGCGACTCGGACAGGAAGAACTGCAGCCGCTGCACCCCCGCACCTACCACCGGTTCCGCCCCTGCCAGGCAGGTGATCGTCTTGTTCCGCTCCCGCGGCGCCAGGAGCCCGGTCAGGTACTCGCGAAACCCTCGCCGCTGGGCCAGGCTGAAGAAGAGGTCGTCGAACCGGGCCGCGTACTCCTCCAACGGACCCGGCGCAGGCGGACACGGACGGCGAGCGGTCATCTTCAGCCCCCAGCAAGGCAGTTGACTCCTACCACCGGCCTACGACCAACCCGACCTGCCGTCAACCCACGCCACCACCGGATTCAACGAACTACCGCTACTGAGGTTGAACTCGTGGTGTCGCCGGGTTGCTCAGGTGAGTCTTATTGTCGGGCCGGCTTCGGCGAGGCAGCCGTCTATGACCAGACCGCCGGCCGCTGCCGATTACCGGGTGCGCTCAGTGCGGTCGTCGTACTCTTCGCGGGCGGTGATGACTTCTTCGATGTGCAGCACGGACCATTCCGAGAGCGCCTTCAGCGGTTCCCGCAGCGTCTGGCCGAGCGCAGTCAGCTCATACTCCACGTGTGGCGGCACCTCTGGGTAGACGGTCCGGCTGACCAGCCCGTCGCGTTCGAGGGTGCGCAGCGTCTGGGTGAGCATCTTCTCGCTCACGCCCGCCAGCGCCTGCCGGAGCTGGCCGAACCGGGAGGTCCCCTTCCGGCCGAGTTCGCCCAACACGAGGACCGCCCACTTGCTGCCGATCTGGTCGAGCAGGTCCCGCGACGGGCAGCCGCGCTCGTACGGATCGAATGACGGTATGGGCCCGGTCACGTTCTCGAGAGCCGTCATACGTCTCACCTCAATGCTATCGGCGTGGTAAGTACCCTACCAATAAGTGGCTACTCCCCAGCAGAGAGTGTCCAGGTCATTCTGTGTTCCATCCCGTCGCGGACGGACCGCGGCAGGCGTGCGAGGCACGCGAGGAAGGAAGGAATGACCATCATGCCGATCGTCGTCACTGGAGCCACCGGCCAACTGGGCAGACTCACCATCGAGGCACTGCTGCGGCGCGGGATCCTGGCCGCGGACATCATCGCGACCGGCCGGGACATCGCCAGGATCAAGGACCTGGCCGACCGAGGCATCACGGTACGCCGCGCCGACTTCGCGGACACCGACGGCCTGGCCGAGGCATTCGCGGGTGCGGACAGGCTGCTGCTGATCTCGGCCTCGCTCCCCGTGGGCGAGCGGGTCGCCAACCACCGCCGCGTGATCGACGCCGCAGCGTCCGCAGGCGTGTCGCTGGTGGCGTACACGAGCTGGACGCACGCGGACACGGCCACCACCGTCCTCGGCGCCACGCACAGCGAGACCGAGGAGTATCTGCGGGACCGCGGAATCCCCAGCGTGCTGCTGCGCAACGGCTGGTACCTGGAGAACTACACCAGCCAACTGCCGCAGATCCTGCGGAACGGCGCCGTCGTCGGCGCCGCAGGCCAGGGGCGGATCAGCGCCGCGTCCCGCGCCGACTACGCCGAGGCCGCAGCGGTCGTCCTCACCGCCGAAGGCCACACCGGCGCCGTGTACGAGCTCGGCGGCGACGAATCCTTCACCCTGACTGAGCTCGCCGCCGCGATCTCCGCTGCGGCCGGAAAGCAGGTGACCTACTCTGACCTCCCGGTGACCGACTTCGCCCAGGTACTGGCCGCTGCGGGCCTACCTGCCGAGCTGGCGGAGGTCCTCGCTGACGCTGACCGCGGCATGAACCGCGGCGAGATGTACACCGACTCAGGCGACTTGCGCCGCCTGATCGGCCGCCCGCCCGTGACCCTGGCCGAGGCACTCGCGGTCGCCCTGCGTTACTGAGGTTGAACTCGTGATGTGGCCGAGTTACTCAGGTGGGTCTGATTGTCAGGCCGGTCTCAGCGAGGCAGCCGTCTATGAGTTCGCTGCGGTACTGGATGTGCCGTAGGCCGCGCCGGATGCGCTGGACGAGGTGTTCGGGAGTGCTGAAGGCGACGTTGGAGAGCCAGCCGCGTCGCAGGAGGGACCAGATTCCCTCGACGGGGTTGAGGTCGGGTGCGTAGGGCGGCAGATAATAGATGGTCAGCCAGTCCCGGGCCTCGGCGAACTTTTGCAGGTCGGCGGCCTTGTGGACGTTGAGGTTGTCCCAGACGAGCACGATCGGGCCGCCGAGCTGCTGGTGTGCTGCAATCAACAGGTCCCGGTAGTCGCGCCAGGAGAAGCTCTTGCGCCTATCGCGACGGCCGTCGTCATGGCGGGGCCGGTAGATGAGCCTGGAGCGGTGACCGGGTCTGTAGCAGGTCAGCGCGGCGATGGAAATCCGTCTGCGGGAGCGGCCGCGGACCCGCACCACCGGGGTCCGGCCGCGCTGTGACCAGGTCATCGCGTGCGGCGGCGTCATGGAGAGGCTCTGTCAAGATTTCCGTGACGGGGTGACGGAGTGTCATTCCGGTGGCATGGTCTGCCATGTGTGCTGACTTGCTGGGCATCGTGTTCCCGCACCTGGAGACGGTGCGGGTGGAACGCGTGTGGGTAGAGGACGGTGTGGTGCGGGTCAAGGCCCGCACCCTGGACGGTGCGCTTCCATGTCCGTCGTGTGGGGTCAGTTCGTACCGGGTCCACAGTCGGTATCGGCGCCATCTGGCAGATGCTGCCGTGGGTGGGCATCCAGTGGTCGTCGACCTGTTGGTGCGGCGGTTGTTCTGCGATGTCGCTGATTGTGCGCGTCGGACCTTTGCCGAACAGGTGGAGGGCCTGACCATCCGCTATGGACGTCGCACTGTGGTGCTGGTGGCCCTGGTGCGGGCGATCGCCCTGGCACTCGCCGGCCGGGCAGGTGCCCGGCTTGCCGCCGTACTCCACATCGTCGTCAGCAGAGTGACGTTGTTGAACGTGCTGATGGCGCTGCCCGACCCGACCCCTCCTGCGCCGCGGGTGCTCGGGATGGATGACTTCGCCACCCGGCGTGGTCGCCGATACGGGACGGTGCTGGTCGATGTCGAGTCCCATGCCGTCCTCGACCTGCTGCCCGGCAGGGAGAAGGCTCCTGTCGCTGCCTGGCTGGCGGGGCACCCGGGGATCGAGGTGATCTGCCGCTACCGGGCAGGCGCCTATGCCGAGGCGGCCCGCTCAGGCGCTCCGGACGCGTTGCAGGTCGCCGACCGCTGGCATTTATGGGACAACCTGGCCACCGCTGTCGAACGCACAGTGATCACCCACCGTCCCTGTCTGCAAACACCTGACGTGCTTAGTGGTCTGCGTCGTAAGTCCTTCGGGGGTTGACGTCGGGCTTGGCGTGCGCTTGCCCGTGGTCAGGTGTCGAGACCGGTGAGGTGGAGGTGGCAGGCGGTATCGAGGGCGTCCTCGGGGGTGCCGCTGTGGCTGCCGGTGGGCAGGAGGGCGTCCTGGTAGCGGTCGCCGGCGGGGTCGTGGAGGGCGAAGCCCCATCGGATCGTGGTGCCGGTGTAGCGCAGGCGCATCAGCCTGAGGCGCTCGCCGTCGGCCAGTTCGCCTTCCACGTAGGCGTACTGGCCCCGGTGGCGGACATGCAGGCCGGCCAGCTGGGGCCAGGCCGCTTCGGCGCGCATGTTCAGGTACAACTCGAGCTGGAGGCGGGTGTGTTCCGAGGGTGTGGGCACAGCAGACATCCTGCCGCAGGGCCAAGTGCGGAGTGCGGCAGGATGCGCCCTGTCGTGATCCACTTCTCGTGATCGGCGTGCCCGCCTTGCCCGTTGCCTCCGCCTGCCCGATAGCCCTGACCGCCTCGGAACGCGAGCGGCTCAAGAAGATGGCCTACGGTCACAAGACCGAGCACCGGCTCCGTCAGCGTGCCCAGGTCGTTCTGCACGCGGCCCGCAATCGCTCCAACGCCCGCATCGCCCGGGAGACCGGGCTGCATCTGGACACCGTCCGCACCTGGCGCGGCCGTTTCGCCGCCCACAGACTGACAGCCCTGGGTGATCGCAAGCGTTCTGGGCGCCCGGCCGCCTTCACACCGTTACAGAGTGCCCAGGTCAGGGCCCTGGCCTGTCAACTGCCAGCGGAGAGTGGCACCCCGCTCTCGCGCTGGTCGGCCCCGGAACTGGCCCGTGAGGTCGTCGCCCGCGCCATCGCCGGCGCGATCTCCGCCTCCACCGTGCGGCGCTGGCTCAAGCAGGACGCGCTCAAGCCCTGGCAGTACCAGTCCTGGATCTTCATCGCCGGCCCCGCCTTCCGCTCGAAGGCCGAGCGCGTCCTCGATCTGTACGCCCGCACCTGGGACGGCGAATGGCTCAGCGCCGACGAGTACGTGATCAGCGCGGACGAGAAGACCTCCATCCAGGCGCGCTGCCGCTGCCACCCCACCCTGGCCCCCGGCCAGGCCAGGGCGATGCGGGTGAACCACACCTACGGACGCGGCGGTGCGCTGGCCTACCTGGCCGCCTACGACGTCCACCGCGCGAAGGTGTTCGGCCGCTGCGAAGCGAGAACCGGGATCACCCCGTTCATGGCCCTGGTCGACCAGGTCATGACCCAGGAGCCCTACGCCAGCGCGAAACGCGTGTTCTGGGTCGTGGACAACGGCTCCTCCCACCGCGGCAAGAAGGCCGCCGACCGGCTGAGAGCCGCCTACCCGAACGCCGTCCTCGTCCACACTCCGGTCCACGCCTCCTGGTTAGAGGCTGTTGTCTTTCCGTACTTGATCGCTGACTTTCTGCTGGTCAGGCATGGTGTGGCGGGTTCTGTGGCAGACAGGACACGTCGTGTCGTCTTGGTCGCGGAGGTTCGGGGATGCCGTCGGTGGTCGGTTTGCTGGAGGAGCGGGAACGGGGTGCCCGGCAGCGGGTTGAGGTGTTGCGTGAGGAGGCGGACCGGATCCTTGCCGAGCTGCGCGACGCGGAGCTGTTCTGGGAACGGTTCGTGACTGCGCGGGAGGTTCTCATCGAGGTTCTCGCTGGTCCGGGCGGTGGTGCTGACGTCGAGAAGACGGCGGTGCCGGTTGTGGAGAACACTGCGCCGACGCCGACGCCGACGCCGACGCCGACGCCGAAGGGCGGGAGGGTGCCGGGGTCGGTGGTGCCGGTCAGGGGTGAAGGCGTCGAGGTATCGGCGCTGTCGCCGGACTATCAGCGGATCGTCTCGGTCCTGGCCGCCTCTGCGGCGGCGTTGGCCTGCGGAGAGATCACTTCGGCGCTCGGCCTGGAGCGTGTGCCGGCGAAGGTCGAGGGGGTGCGGTCAAAGGCGGTTCGGATGGCGGAGCGGGGCTGGTTGGTCAAGGACCCGTCGGGGCGGTTCACGCTCGTGCCCGGGCTGCGAGGCGGCGGGTCATGAGCATGGTCATCGACCACAGGATCATCGCCTCGCTGGAGTCGGGCCGCCGCTCGTAGTCGCGGGCCAGCCGGCGCGAGCGCATCAGC
The DNA here is from genome assembly GCF_040608315.1 of Streptomyces sp. NPDC005195. Classification (NCBI taxonomy): domain Bacteria; kingdom Bacillati; phylum Actinomycetota; class Actinomycetes; order Kitasatosporales; family Streptomycetaceae; genus Streptomyces; species Streptomyces sp. NPDC005195. The sequence continues at coordinate 9,902 of NZ_JBEXHZ010000068.1, read as the reverse complement.
CAGCCGAATGTCCGCTCCACCACCCATCGGCGCGGCAGCACCACGAAGCCGGAGGTGTCGTCGCTCCGTTTGATCACGGTGACGACCAGGTGCAGGACGGCCAGGGCCCAGGTGATCAGGGTTCCCGTATAGCCGCCGTCGGCCCATAGTTTGGTGATCGTGGGGAACCGCTCACGCAGGGCGGGCAGCATGTCGGTGGCCGCCTGTCGGTCGGTGACGTCGCCCGCGGTCACGTTGATCATCAGCAGCAGGCCGACCGTGTCGCAGATCAGATGCCGGCGCCTGCCGTTGATCTTCTTGCCTCTGTCGTAGCCCCGGCTGCCGGCGCCGACCACCGCGTCGGCCTTCACGGACTGCGAGTCGATGACCGCGGCCGTCGGCTCTGCTTCCCGCCCGGTCTGCTCGCGGACCTTCCCGCGCAGCCGGTCGTGGAGCTCGGCGATCAGTCCGGCCTCGCGCCATCGTCGGAAGAAGGCGTAGACCCGGTCCCAGACGGGGAAGTCCACCGGCATCGCCCGCCACTTGATCCCGTTGTCGAGGACGTAGAAGACGGCATCGAGCATCTGGCGGTGGCAGTAGCCCTCCGGGCGTCCGCCCCGGCCCTCCAGCCACCCCGGCACCGGCAGCAGCGGACAGATCTCCCGCCACTCGATGTCCGTCAGATCCGTGCTGTACGCCGGCGCCCGGCCAGGCTGATCGGCTGCGTTCCCGAACCGGTGAGCGAGACAATCGCACGACACGACCGACGAGTTGAGATCCTCGCCCTCGACCACGTACAACATAGACAACAGGGCCTCCTGGCGTGCTCGGTGTCTCAGCAACTCCGAACTGCACCAGAGGCCCTGTCCTCATGCACGGACACTGCGTCTGCCGACAATGTCATCCGCGCAGGTCACGGGACGCGTCGAGCCGGACCTGCCCCGCAGAGCGGGCCCGCTCCGGGCCAGGGCATGATCGTCACTTGTGCTACTTCGTCTGGCCTATCTGACTGTCACCAACGCTTTCGCTGCCCTGCGGTTGCTGTCGATGAGCGACCGCGACAAGGAGGTGGAGATCCTCGCGCTGCGCCATCAGATCACCGTCCTCGAGCGGCACCTCGGCACTGGCAAAGTCAAGTTCGCTCCGGAGGACCGGGCCTTCCTCGCCGCGCTCCTGGCACCGCTGCCACGCGAAGTTCTGCGCCGCCTGCGGCTGCTGGTCCGCCCGGACACCGTGCTGCGATGGCACCGCGACCTGATGAAGCAGCGCCACGCCCGCACCTGCAGACCGCAGAGGCCGGGTCGCCCGCCCACCGTCCGCTCGATCCGCATCCTGATCCTGCGCCTGGTTCGGGAGAACCCGTCGTGGGGCTACCGCAGGCTGCACGGCGAACTCGCCACCCTCGGCATCAAGATCGCCGCCTCCACCATCTGGGAGATCCTGAAGGCCGAGGGCATCGATCCCGCGCCCGATCGCAGCGCCACCACCTGGGCCGACTTCCTGCGCTCCCAGGCCGACACGCTCCTGGCGTGCGACTTCATCGAGACCGTCACCCTGACCGGCCAGCGCCAGTACATCCTCGCCGTCATCGAGCACGCCACCCGCCGCGTCCGGATCCTCGGCACTACGGTGCACCCCAGCGCGCGCTGGGTCAGCCAAGCCGTCCGAAACCTGGTCATGGACCTTGAGGATGTCGGAGCCAGCGTCACGTACCTGATCCGCGACCGGGACGCGAAGTTCCCAGCCCTCTTCGACCAGATCCTCGCCGACGCCGGCATCAAGGTCGTGCTCGCCGGCATCCGGACGCCGCGAATGAACTCGATCATGGAGCGCTGGGTGCAGACCTGCCGCTACGAACTCCTGGACCGCACCCTGATCTGGAACGAGCGTCACTTGCGCCACGCCCTGCGCGAATTCGAACAGCATCACAACGCACACCGGCCCCACCAAGCGATGAACCAGGCGGCACCACTGCGCGCGGTCCCCGAACCGATCACCGATCCCGGACGAATCACCCGCCTCGACATACGCCGACACGACCGGCTCGGCGGAGTGATCCACGAGTACCGGCATGCCGCCTGAACTGCTCGGATGAGATATTCGGCAGGCGCAGTCCCAGCTGATGCCGCGTGTGGCGGTGGAGATCATGTCGTGCAGGTCGCTCGTGGTCTGCGTCCCGGTCAGCTGTATCCGCGACGCGTGGATGATGTCCGGTGCCTGGATGAAGGACAGGACGCCCGCCGGCAGGATGAACGGCTTGAGGCCGACGACGGGGTAGCGGTGCGTATTGCGCAGCCAGTCCAGCGCGTTCCACATGTAAGCGCCCTGGCCGTACGGCCAGGCAGCCGCGCCCGTCACTTCGAAGTCATGGATCTTGTCCTGCCTGCTGCGAGGAGTTCGAGGTCAGCCAGCCGGACGGCATGCCGGGCACCTACCACTTCATCTGGCTGACCGGACCCGACCCGCACTACGGGTTCGGGTTCAGCACCCGCCCTCCGGCACAGTCCAGCACGGAACAACTCAAGGAGGCCATCCGGGAGTTCCTCTCGCAGGTGGACCCCGACACCGGACACATCGAATGATCACCAGGACGGGACCGCACCGCTCAACGAGGTGATCCGGCCCCAGGCCCCGCACATGGCGGCCCGGCCGATCTCACCAACACGTGCGGGGCGTGCACATAAACCGCCCCCGGCCACCAGCTGGGAACATCGGCCCCAATCACGAATTGGTGGCACCCCCAAGTGATCAACGCACCACCCACGCATGATCATGGGGTCGGGGAGACACAGGGCGTGGCTACGGACTTTCGCCAGTTCAGCAGGACGAGCTTTGGGAGACGCTGGCGCGGAGCCAGTCGTTCAGCTGATCGGGCGGGCGCTTGGCGCGCCGATGCACCACGTCCGCCAGTTCCTGTACCAGAGTGGCGGCACCCGCCTCACCCCGCAGCAGCGATCAGAGCGTCATCTGACCGGCAGCGAGCGCGAAGCGTGCGAGCCCCAAATCATCGCCCTGTAGCCGGTCGTCCCGGTGGTGAGGCGTCGGTGAGGTTAGCGCCGGTGGCGGCGTCCCGCTGGGAGTGGCCCGGTCCGTGCCAGTCCAGACACATGATGGTCGCGTCGTCCTCCAGGTGACCGTGGCCGGCGTCGGCGATCGCCCCGATGAGGGTGCGAGCGGCCTCTCGGGGGTGCAGCGCACGGGTGCTGACGATCAGGTCCGACAGGTCCAGGCTCCGGGCGTTGCGTTCCAGCATGCCGTCCGTCAGCATCACCAGCCGGTCGCCGGGTCGCAGGTCCAGCGACTGCACGCGATAGGGGTGCGGGGGCTGGAAGCCGAACGGCAGATCGACCTTCGGGACGATCTGCTGCACTTTCCCGTCCCGCATCCGCAGCGGCCAGGGGTGCCCGGCGTTGATGAACTCGCTCTTGCCGTCGAGCAGACTGATCCGCAGCAGCTGACCGGTGACGTAGCCTCCGTGGCCGTGCTCGCGCATGGCCTGGTCGGCCTGACGGGCTTGCTCCTCGATGCCGGCGCCCGCCCTCCGTGCCCGGCGCAGGGCGCCCACCACCAGGGTGGCCAGCAGTGCGGCGGCGACGTCGTGGCCCATGGCATCGGTGACGGACAGCTGGACGGCGTCCCGGTCTCGACACTGCCCGCATCGCCCAGCCGTACGACCGAGCTGCCGTTGAAGTCGGTGATCAGGAACGACACCGACGCCGCCCCCAGGCGCTCCTTGAGCATGCGCGCGACCACGTCGAGCGACTCCAAGGGCGCCGCAGCCTCCGCCGCCTCCAACGTCCCCGCCAGCGTCAATGCCCTGCCCCTGAGGCTGTCGCCCGCAGTACGAGAGGCGCGCCCGCCGTCCCCGCCCCACTCCCATGCGGTCACGACGTCTCCTCACTCCTCGACTCAATGCCGCTCAGGACTCGCGTCCCGGACACGCGGGTGCCCAGTCCAGCACCGAACGGGCCATATGGCACCACGTGTCCCAGCATGAGCCCGGGTACCCAGCTACCCGGTCGTTACCGCTCTCGCACCGTGGGCGGTCAGGTCCAGCCTCCGGTGCCCTGCGCTGCCGCATGTGCCTCATGTGGCAGCCAGAAGGATGGCACTGAAGTGCACGGTGCCGGTCGCGAAGCTCACTGCTGCTGCGGCGGCGGCTCGCGCCTGCCCGTCGGTCAGACTGCCGCGGGAGCCCCGAGCATCGCGGAAGCCTCCTGGAACGCGCTGAGTGTGCGCGTGGGTGCGGCGGTCTGGGAGAGGTCGCGGCAGGTGAAGCCGAGCTGGGTCATGGCCCGCAGGACTTCTCCGGCACTGAAGTCGCGGCGGTCCTGGCGGGTGATGACCTGGCCGACCTGCTTGACGGGGTAGGTGCGACGGCCGACGATCACGGACGCCCCGAAGACTTCCTCGGGCTTGACGCCCTTCATCGATTGCAGGACGCCGCTCTTGGTGAGGTCGAACGGGAAGCGGGCGATGACACAGCGCATGAAGCCTCACAGGGAGAAGAACGAGAGGGGGACGGTTCTGCCGCGGTGAGGCGGTTCACCGGGCAAGGGCGAGGACGCCCAAGGCGCTGCCGTGTTCGTCGACCACCGCCAGGGCATCGATTCTGCTGCGGCGCATCGCGTGCTCGGCTTCGGCCATGGTGGTCACGGGCGAGGTGAACGGCCCGCGGTCGCCGAGGACATCGCGCAGCTGGACCCGGTCCGGGTACGCGGAGCTGTCACGGGCGGCGGTGAGCTGGGCCTGGGTGAGCAGTCCGGTGCACAGGCCGCTGTCGTCGCAGACGAGCAGGTGCCCGGTGCGGGCACTGGTCATGACGGACAGCGCCACCTCTACGGTCATGTCGTCACACACCTGCGGTCCGGCGGCGTCCATGGCGTCGGCGACCGTCCTGTGCACGGGGGTGGCACGCGTGGGGCCGGGCTGCATCTGAACCAGCGTCAAAAGGTGCCTCCTGCATGAGTGGGTCAACATCCGGATCACGAAGTCTTCAGGCCGCCGCGTCGAAGGAGGTCTGGCGCCCGCTCACGCGCCGGGCAGCCGAAGCGGGGCTGCGCCGGCCCCGTGAGGAGGCACTGCGCTGACGCCGCTCTGTCACCGGGGCGGTGATCGTCACAGGGATACCGGAGGGGGTCTGGGCGCCGGTGATCCGGCTGAGTTCCTCCTCGCCGGAGCGGACCTGGGTGGTCTGGGGCACGATGCCGGCGGCGTTCATGAGGCGGGTCATGTCGCGGCGCTGGTTGGGGGTGACCAGGGTGACGACGCTGCCGGACTCCCCGGCCCGCGCGGTACGGCCGCCGCGGTGGAGGTAGTCCTTGTGGTCGGTCGGCGGGTCGACGTTGACGACGAGGTCGAGGTTGTCGACGTGGATGCCGCGTGCCGCGACGTTCGTCGCCACGAGCACGGTGACGTGCCCGGTCTTGAACTGGGTCAGGGTCCGGGTGCGCTGCGGCTGCGACTTCCCGCCGTGCAGGGCGGCGGCGCGGACACCGCTGTTCAGCAGATCCTGCGTCAGCCGGTCGACGGCGTGTTTGGTGTCCAGGAACATGATCACCCGGCCCTCGCGCGCCGCGATCTGCGTCGTCGTGCGGTGCTTGTCGGCGCCGTGGACGTGCAGCACGTGATGCTCCATCGTGGTGACCGCGCCCGCGGACGGGTCGACGGAGTGGACGACCGGGTCGGTGAGGTAGCTGCGGACCAGGCGGTCGACGTTGCGGTCGAGGGTGGCGGAGAACAGCATCCGCTGGCCCTCGGGGCGGACCTGGTCCAGGAGCGCGGTGACCTGGGGCATGAAGCCCATGTCGGCCATCTGGTCGGCCTCGTCCAGGACGGTGATCGCGACCTGGTTCAGCCGGCACTCCCCGCGGTCGATGAGGTCCTTGAGACGGCCCGGCGTCGCGACGACGACCTCCGCACCGCCCCGCAGAGCGTTGGCCTGCCTGCCGATCGACATGCCGCCGACGACGGTGGCCAGGCGCAGCCTCACCGAGCGGGCGTAGGGGGTGAGTGCGTCGGTCACCTGCTGGGCCAGCTCACGCGTCGGCACGAGGACCAGGGCCAGCGGCTGGCGGGGCTCGGCGCGCTGTCCGGCGGTGCGGGCCAGCAGGGCCAGGCCGAAGGCGAGAGTCTTGCCCGAGCCGGTGCGGCCACGCCCCAGAACATCGCGGCCCGCGAGGGTGTTGGGCAGGGTCGCGCCCTGGATCGGGAACGGGACGCTCACGCCCTGCGCCGTCAGCGCTGCCAGCAGCGGCCTTGGCATGTCGAGATCGGCGAACGCCTCGACCGCGGGCAGCGCGGGAGTGATCGTCTTCGGCAGAGCGAACTCGCCCTGGACCACGGCGGGCCGCCGGCCCTGCCCGCCCGAACGGCTCGGACCCCCTGAACGGCTCGGGGCGGACGAGCCGAAGCGGGCGCCCCGCTTCGACCCGGCACCGGAGTCGAAAGCGGGGGCCTCGGTCCGGCGGGAGCGTGAGAAGCGGCTGGAGGATCGGCTGTTCGTACGTGTGGGGTTCATCGAGAACCTTCCTTGATACGCGGCACGTACCAAGGAATTCCCGCAGCAAAAGAGCGGCGCAGGGAATCACAAGAACGGGCCGAATGGAATGCGAAAAGGAATTTTGCTTGCAGCAGATCCAGCGAGGGGCGCAAGAAGCGAAATAGGTGACGTCATACGGGTGTAGAACCCGGACATCGGCTGGTTGCGGCGCCGCGCAGATCCCTGAAGAAAGGAACACGGGCCCGGGATGCGGGCAGTGTTCAGGTGACACCACTGTGGGAATGCCGTGGTTGGGGCCCGCACCCGAGGGATGCGGGCCCCAACCACGAAGTGCGCGTCGGCGTCAGGCGGGAACGATGTTCTCGGCCGTCGGGCCCTTCTGGCTCGGCGCGATGTCGAAGGTGACCTTCTGGCCTTCGAGCAGCTCGCGGAAGCCCTGGGCGGCAATGTTCGAGAAGTGGGCGAACACGTCGGCACCCCCGCCGTCCTGCTCGATGAATCCGAAACCCTTGGCCGCGTTGAACCACTTCACGGTGCCTGACGCCACGGTATATCTCCTTAGGGCGGTACGCCGGGACCCGCGACACGCGGATACCGGGTCGCTGAGATGATGCCCCGCCCCGGAAAACGACCGGAATTACGAAAAAGCTTCCAACGACCAGAAAATATTGGCGAAGGTGCTTGAAGTTTGGGAACCACAACTGCAACTGGGATCGACAGTAGCATGGGGTAGCGGCACGCGTACGGTAAATAACTCCACTCTATTAGATGCGGCAAAAACACTCTCCGCATGACACGTCAAACCCTCACCTCACCGTCATAGATATTGAGGTCTTCTCGGTAACTTCTCGTGACGGTTCGTGAGTTTCGTCAGGTGGTGCGTCCGTGTTCGATCTGGAGCAGAACGAGGGCGGCTCGGGCGATCCGGGTGATGGCGGCGGGGTCGAGGCTGACCCGGCGCAGGGCTTTGAAGGTGACCTTGAGCAGGGCGTTGGCGCGCTCGGCGACGCCGTGGATGCCCCGGATGACCTTGTTGAACGCCTGCTGGTGCTCGGTGAGTTCGCCGCCCTGGGGCTTCTTGACCGGGTGGCGGAAGCCGGGGCCGATGTTCTCGTAGCCGAGGTCGGTCAGGGTGGGGATGCCCAGGGTGGCGGCGAGCCGGTCGAGTGCGTCGACCAGACCGTGGGTGCGGGCGCAGGTGGTGTCGTGCTCGCGGCCCGGGCGAACCGGTGAGACCCGCACAGGCCAGCCGTCCGGCGCGGCGATGACCTGCACGTTCCCGCCGTGGTGCTTGTGCTTCCCGGACCACCACAGGTCGGCTTTGTTGGGGCCGGCCGCAGCCACTCGGTCGGTGCGGATCACAGTGCCGTCCAGGTTGAGGTGGGTGTATCCGGCCGCTGCGGCCCGCTCCAGCGCGGTCGACAGGTCCGGCGCGTGGTCGGCGAGCACGGTCAGTCCCTCGTGCAGGTAGCGGTAGGCCGTGGGCAGCGAGATGCCGTTGTCACGGGCGAGTTGGACCAGACGCGTGCCGTCGACGAACCAGCGCAGCATCAGCACGGCCTGCTTGAAGACGCCCAGCGCCCGTGTGCCCCTGCGGGTTCCCAGCCGGTCGCGATGGCCGCGCAGCAGCATTGCGAGGTGCTCGGCGGTCTCCCTGCGGACATCGAGGACAGCGGTGTAGGTGATACTGGACGGCACGTGAAGCCTCTGGTTGTACGGAACGTGATCTTGGCAGACCCGTTCTTACCAGGGGCTTCACACGCGTCTGACGCAGGGTCACCATCCCGCGCACGCACCGGCGATCACACGCCGCAACCGTCACGTTGCTGAGAAGACCTCATTGCCCCGTCCTAAGTGCAGCGTCTCAGGAAGAGCGGACCTGTTCCCGGCTCAAAGGAACAACTATTCCGGTGATCGGCATCGGCCCCATCGGCCCGTCTCGACACCATCGGGGCCGCCCAGGATCCGCCACCGTCGACAACGGGCCGGCGTCCCGCTGTCGGGGTGAACCCGCACAGGCGGTCCTGAGGCAGCCGGATGCTGCTGGCGCGGACGGGAAGGCCGGACGGAGTTGATGTTCTCGGCCTGGGGACTTTCCGCCCCGGGCGGCGTCGAACGTCACCGCCCGGCCTTCCTGAACTCACGCCGGCCCGGGGAGCCGATCGCGAGGCAGCGCCCGAAGACAACCGGGCCGCCGCACAGTTGACTCCCACTCCACGTGATGGACAGGGAGATCGCCCTGGTCGTGCGACGTGTGTGACGAGCGGCGTGAGCCGTACGGGGTCGCGGTCAGTAGGCGGCCAGGGAGATGGCGATGTAGTGCGCGGTGAAGGCTGCCACGGTCAGCGCGTGGAAGACCTCGTGGAAGCCGAACCAGAGGGGTGAGGGGTCAGGGCGCTTCAGGGCGTAGACGACCGCGCCCGCGCTGTAGAGGAGACCGCCGGCCACGATCAGGGTGAGTACGGCCGCTCCGCCGGTGTGCAGGAAGTCGGGCAGGTAGCGCACCGGTGCCCATCCCAGGGCCAGGTAGCAGGGGGTGTACAGCCAGCGCGGGGCCCCGACCCACAAAACCCGGAACGCGATGCCGGCCAACGCGCCCGCCCACACGATCCACAACAGCACTGATCTCTGGTCCGGCGGGAGGAGGAGCACGGCCAGGGGGGTGCAGGTGCCGGCGATGATCAGGAAGATGTTGGCGTGGTCCAGCCGTCGCAGAAGAGCCTCGCCGAGCGGACCCCAGGTACCGCGGTGGTAAACAGCGCTCGTTGCGAACAGCATCCAGGCGGTGACCGAATACACCGTGCAGGCCCAGGCTGCCTGCGGGGTGTGAGCCAGGAAGATGAGCACGACGCCGACGATCAACGAAGTGGGGACCATTGCGGCGTGGAGCCAGCCACGCAACCTTGGCTTGATTGATTCGGCCAGGTCGGCCGCGTGCTCCACCAGGGCGGCAACCGGGTGGCCGATATCTGCTGCGCCGTCACCTTGCAGTCGGCGGGGCAGCCCGACTTCGCGGTGTTCTCCACACTCTGAGGCGACATGGGCACGCTCGACCTCAGTCGCTGTTGTCGTTCCGATCTTGAGGGGTGTTGGTCGAACGGCAGTCTGGATCGGGTGAGCTAGCCTGGCCGGCGTGGACCACACTTCAGACCTGCTGACCTGCCCGGACTGCGGGCAGGCATTGAAGAGCCTGGGTCTTGTCCTGTCTCTTCGCGACGAGGACAAGCGGCGAGTGTGCCGCCATGCCTGGAAGTGCCCGGAGGGCCACATCTGGTGGCACTGGTCCGATCGGCCGGCCGAGCCCCTGGATGTTTGTCCCTACCCTCAGAAGTTGTTGTCTTTCCGGACGTGATCGCCGCGTTTCCGCTGGTCGGGCGTGAGGTCGGTGATTCGGTGGGAGTAGTGGCCTGTCGTGCTGTCG
>NZ_JBEXHZ010000067.1:0-19091 GCF_040608315.1 Streptomyces sp. NPDC005195 | reverse complement strand
CCCTACGATCTCCGCCTCGAACTCCGGCGTGAACGAGCGACGAGAGCGAGGCTTCTTCTTCCCCATGCTCTCCATGATGGACATCCTCCCGGGGCAGAACCCCTGACCTCGGATGTCCGTCAAAGCGGATCAAGCCCACATCACAGCTCCCAGGCGGCGAGGCGACGTTCCTCTGCTACCGGCCTACTGCGGCCCTGACCCGCCGTCAACAAACCACCGCTAGCAGATCAGACACAGCAGCAAAGTGCCGACAGAGGCGGTCCATAGCCCGGACGCATGGCAGGCACGAGCCTGAGGGATCACGGAGCTCTCCACTCGGTGATCACCGGAGAGTCCGTGCCTGCCGTCCCACCGTGTCTGTTCGGAGCCCAGCCGGAACGCGCCCGGGCCGACTCCCCTGGTCGCTTCTTCCTCGCCTGGTCCACTACCTTCGCGTACACCTGCCCGATGATGTCGATCATCGAAACGTGGCAGCGCTCGCTGGTCAGGTCGAGGCCGTGCCGGTCAATGAGGTCGGCCCCGGGTTCGCGTCGGCATGTGGTCCAAGGGATCCACGTGTCCGGCGAGCAGGGTGTCAGCGGCTGCGGGCCTGATTGTGATCGGTCACACTATGTGAGGGGCACCGTTCCTCACCGACACGGAATGATCGAGGGTCAGACCACATATTTGTCGGCCTCGTTCAGTGCCTCATCGAGGATCGCCAACCCCTCCCGAGCCTCCTCGTCCGTGATGGTGCACGGCGGGACCACGTGGACGCGGTTGAAGTTGTAGACGGGCCAAAGGCCGCGTTCCTTGCAGGCAGCGACTACGTCGTCCACCGGGCGGGTCAGTTCGCCACCGGCGGCGTAGGGCACGAGCATCTCCCGGGTCTCACGGTCACGTACCAGTTCCACCGCCCAGAAGACACCCAGGCCGCGAACCTCACCGACCGAGGGGTGGCCCTCGGCGATCTTGCGCAAACCGGGACCGATGATGTCCGCGCCGACGCGGGCGGCGTTCTCGATGATTCCCTCCTCCTTCATCGCGGTGATGGTCGCGACGGCAGCAGCGCACGCCAACGGATGGCCGGAGTAGGTGAGGCCGCCGGGGTAGGCAACGTTTTGAAAGGTCTCATGGACCTGGTCGGAGATGATGACCCCGCCGAGCGGTACATAGCCGGAGTTCACGCCCTTGGCAAAGGTGATCAGGTCCGGGGAGACTCCCCAGTGGTCGACGGCGAACCACGCACCGGTGCGTCCGAATCCGGACATCACCTCGTCGGCGATCAGCAGGATTCCGTGCCGGTCGCACAGCTCGCGCACACCCTGGAGATAGCCGGCCGGCGGCACCAGGATGCCGGCGGTTCCGACTACGGTCTCCAGCATGATCGCCGCGATCGTCGACGGCCCCTCGAACGCGACGACCTGCTCCAGGTGGGCGAGGGCGCGCTCGCACTCCTCCGCCTCGGTGGTCGCGTGGAAGTGCGAGCGGTAGAGGTAGGGTCCGAAGAAGTGCGAGACGTTCCCCGAGGCGCTGCCGGACTGCTCGTTGGCCCAGCGGCGCGGGTCACCGGTCAGGCTGATCGCCGTGGAGGTGCCACCGTGGTACGACCGGTAGGCCGCCAGTATCTTGGCGCGGCCGGTGTGGATCCGGGCCATGCGTACCGCGTGCTCGTTGGCCTCGGCGCCACCGTTGGTGAAGAAGACCCGGTTGAGGTCGGCGGGTGCCAGTTCGGCGATCAGCCGGGCCGCCTCACCGCGTTTGTCGTTCGCGAAGGTCGAGGCGATCATGCAGATCTGGTCGGCCTGCTCCTTGATCGCTGCGACGACCTTGGGGTGGGCATGCCCGATGTTGAGGTTGATGAACTGCGAGGAGAAGTCGAGGTAGCGCTTCCCGCTGTAGTCCCAGAAGTGGCGGCCCGAGGCGCCAGCCACCGGGATGGGGTTCACACTCCCCTGAGCGGCCCATGAGTGGAAGAGGTGGGCGCGGTCGTCGGCGACCACTCGAGCACCCTGCTCGGGGTCCGGCCCGCTGACGGACGACGGCTGGGCGGGAACGGATTCGTTGGTCATCATTACCTCGATCGTGGTTGTCCGGGGAACACAGAATTGCGCGAATGGTCGGAAAGAGCGGTGCTCTCTCGTTCTATGAAGTAGTGGATGTCGGCGGTGGCCGCTTCGATCCGGGTACGGGGCCGGGTGCCGCTCGGTTCCTGCAGCAGGTCCGCCTGTCGGCGCAGTACCTTCCCCGAGAACGGCAGTCCGCCACTGTCGCCGTACCGGATGGCGCCGGTACGGTCGCGGCGGGGGACCACCTGGGACCGCGCGTGGATGCTTGCGCTGAAGGGGATGTCCAGCCGGCCGGTTCGAAAGCCGTCCTCGATGGCGCCGAACAGATCACTGCCGGCGAGCACCGGCTCGATGAGCTCGGAGACCTCGTGCTCGATCCAGTACTGCTCCTCGGCCACCCGGTCCTCGTCGATCCGGACGAAGTCGAGCAGATCCGAGGCACCCAGGGCCGCCGTGCGCAGTCCCGCGGCGTTGGCCGCGGCATCAGGAATGCCGTACGCCTCCTGAATGGTCTTGTTGATCACCTTGGTCGCGCCGCCGAGCCGAGCCGTCAAACCGCCGTGGAGGATGAGCAGGTTGGCGTATTCGGGTGTCACGGGGAAGACGCCCATGAACTCGTGCAGGACCGGGTAGACCTCGACGTCCGTAGCGAGGTGGCGGGCTGTCAGTGACCGGACGGCCCGCAGGGCGGCGATGTCCTGGTGGGTCTCGCCGCCCTGTGGATAGGCGATCGACAGGCAGCGGACACCTTCCCGCACGGCTGCGATGCCCTCCAGCAAGGTCATGGCCAGACTGACTGAGGGGGGAACGAGCACCGCGGTCAGCGTGCCGAAGAGCTCACGGTCGATGACGGAACCCGCTCGGGCGAGGGTGCCGCACAGCGCGTCCACCTGCTGCCAGGCCCGCAACGACTCGCCGAGCGGCACGTTCTTGGAGTACGGCAGGTTGTAGCCGATGCCGCCGCCCTCGAAGGAGGTGATGCCCGAGGCGATGGACACCGCGAACAGGTCACGTGCGTCGGGTGAGCCGTGCCGGACCTCCAGGGGGACCGAGACGGCCTCGCCGAGTTCCCGGCCTCGCTGCCAGCCGTGCGAGACAAGGGGGTACCCGTTCAGATCGGCTGGGCTGTGCCGCATCAGATGCCGCGCGGTGTCGAACTTGCGCAGCCGGGTGTGCGAGTCGATCGTGACGGACAGGATGTCGGGCCCGGCGGCCTCCAGTTCACGCAGCAGCGTCACCATCGGCCCGTGGCCACCGACGCCGCACCGCGGCTGGACCGCAGGGCGGCCGGCCGCATCGGCGGCCCGCAGCACGTCCACGACACGGGGGCGCCGGGCATCCGTCAGATAGTCCACGATGTCGGCCCAGCCCGGCAGCTCGTCGGATACCCACGGGGTCAGTTCGAGGCCGTTCAGTTCAGCCATCATGAGGTTCAGCCATTTCGAACCCCGCTCACCGTCGGCAGCCCAACCGGCTTGCGCTGCTCTCTATGGTCGACGCGTGGAGCCGGTCGAGCAGCAGGACGAGCTCTCCGGCGTCGGAGAGGATGTGGTCGATGCCCAGGGCGTAGAGCCGTTCCCGGTCGGCGCCGCTCTTGTGGCTGCCGACCGAGAGATTGCCGCCGACCACCACGGGGCAGTTCAGCCGGCCCGCGGCGCGCAGTTGCGGCAGGGACTTGAGGTCCTGGTGGGCGTGTCCGTTGAGCGTGCCGATCAGGACCGCCTCGGCCTCAGGATGCCGGTCCAGCGCATCGGCGAAGTCACCCAAGGGGGTGCAGACTCCTAGGTTGATCACGATGAAACCGTGATCCTGGAGCTGCATGGCGATCAGGTGGTTGGCGACGGCATGCGCATCGCTCTCGGCCACACCCAGGATGACCAGGCGTCCGCTCTGCTCCTGAAGTGTGTTCATCGACACGGTCCCCCGGCAGGATTGAAGAGTTGCGAAGAATATGAGTGATGGGGATGCGGATGGTCAGTCGTCAAAGGCCATGAACAGTTCACGGTGGTTCACCTCGGCGAGGCGATCGGGGTGGTATTCGTGAGGGTCAGCGGCCCGCAGGGAGTCGAAGACGAGGTCGATCGCGGCGACCAGACCCCATACCTCGTGATACGCGGGCTGACCCGGGGTGCCCCGCCGGTGGTCGGCCTCGCGCGCGAAGATGTAGTTGGCCCAATCCCTGTTCATGGGGTGCCGGTGGTGGAAGTCGTGGACCACGGTGTCGCCCGTGAGTACCAGATAGCGGGCGGGAAAGTGGATCAGGAGCATGCGGAGCCACCACCGTAGCCAGGCCACGTATCTGCGGACCGTCGGGAGGGCCGGCGAAGGGGCTGCCTCCCCGATGAAGATGGCGTTGGTGAGGCTCGCGAAGTACTCCCGCCCTCGCCTGACGGTCTGCTCAGGCACCGGAAAGGTGTGCTTGACGCACAGCCGCAGGACGTTGCTGACCTGGAAGAAGAGAGTCATCGGCAGTACCCAGGCGACCAGCAGGAAAACCCAGAGGTGCAGCCAACTCGCCAGCCCCACCAGCAGAACGAGTCCCGTGACCGCCCCTGCCCGCCGGCCAGGGCTCGCGACGGCGTAGAAGGACCTGATCCGGGCAATCAGGAAGCGGGTGTGAAACCACGGAGAGAAGATCTTCCCCAGGACACGCCGCCACATCTGGTCCCTGGTCATGCCGGGGTGCAACCGCAGGCTCACCAGGAACGCCTGGACCGTAGGATCGCGCCGTGTCATGTGGTGCAGCGCATGGTGGTCGCTGACGTGCTCGGCGCTGTAGCGGTCGAAGTCCTGGATCACCAGGACGGCGGCGAGCGCGCGACCGAGGGTGGCGTCCGCCCGTCGTCGCCGCCACATGTTCTGGTGGGCGCACTGGTGATAGATCATCATCCGCAAGTTCCGAGTGCCGTGGAGGGTCATCGCCCAGCCGGGCAACAGCAGGAGTAGCAGCCACCCGGACGCCGACAGAGCGGCGCAGCTGAGTGCCACCCCGCCGACGGTGGATCCGAGGGCATTGGCCAAGTGGCGGGTGGGGGTGTAGCTGACGGGGCGCTGACCGGCGTACGGACGGCCGGTCAGCAGTGTGAGCGGCCGTGCGAACGCCTCCGGCAACACCCGCATGGATTCGCGCACGCTGTCAGTCGCGCCGGAACCACCTTCGGGTTCCGTGCGCACGTCATTCACCTCGGGCATCGCGCCGGCCTCTCTCCGCTGAACTGTGAACGTGTGGCGGTGGATACAGGTCAGGTGAGGACCGCGGCGGCTTCCAGTTCCGTTGCGATGGTGAGCAACTCGTCCAGCACCGCGTCGAGTTGACCGGTGGTGGTTTCCGGATTCAGCAGCATCAGCTTGAGGAACACCTGGCTGCCGCCCTCCCCCGCGATGTGAGTACGGGCGATCAGCGCGCGCCCGTCCTCCATGACCCGGCGGCGCAACGCGCCGTTGAAGGCGTCGACGTCCAGGCCGTTACCCGGCAGATAGCGGAACAGCACTGCGGTGAGGGGCGGTTCGGTGCCCAGCTCGAACCGCGGTTCGGCCGCGATACGAGCTGCGGCATGCCGGGCCAGGTCGTGGCAGGTGTCGACCATCGCGCCCATCGCCTTGCTGCCCAGCGTGCGCATGGTCACCGCGATCTTGAGCGCGTCCGCCCGCCGGGTGGTCTGGAGCGAGGTGTTCTGCAGGCCGATGAACCCGGCGCAGGTGTCGTCGTCGGCGCTCAGGCAGGTGGTCGGCTGCAGGCCGAACGACAGCATGGTCTCGGCACGGCGGACCAGCAGAACAGCCGAAGAGGCGGGGGCCCAGCCGAACTTGTGCAGGTCGAGGGTGACTGAGTCGGCCTGGTCCAGGCCGTCGAGCATAGGGCGCAGCCGGGGAGAGAAGAGCGCTCCGGCGCCGTAGGCCGCGTCGGCGTGAAGCCACACGCCGTACCGACGGGCGATGGCGGCCAGCTCGGGAAGCGGGTCCACGATGCCGAGGTCGGTGGAGCCGGCGACCGCCACCATCGCCACGGCCACCTTGTCGTCCGGGAGTTCGGCGAGCGCGCGCTCCGCCTCCTGCGGGATCATCCGGCCGTTCTTGTCCACCGGGATGGAGAGGATGTGCTCTTCGCCGATGCCCAGCAGACGCACCGCCCGCTCGATCGAGAAGTGCACGCCCACCGGGCAGAGCACCACGGGCTGGACGTCGAGTGCGCGCAGGCCGCCCGCGAACGGGTAGGAACCGGTCTTCTCGGCCAGAGTGGTGTCCCGGGCCATGGTCATCGCCATCAGGTTGGAGACGCTGCCGCCCGGAGTGAGCGTTCCACCTGCCGCGTCGGCGTCATAGCCCACGAGTTCCGCCAGCTGGGCGATCACCCAGCGGTCGAGCTCGAGCGCGAAAGGGCCGCTTTCCCAGGCGTGCAGGGACTGGTTGAGGATGGCCGTGACCAGTTCGGTCACGGCGGCCACATCGGTGGGCGGGGGCTGCATTCGGGCCATGGCCGCCGGGTGGGTGATGTCCACCGACCACTGCGCGTACGGGCGGACCAGTTCGGCGAGTACGAGCGCGGGGTCTGCCCCGTCCTGCGGGAGCAGCGGGGTGGTGAGTGCCTGCCGAGCCGCCGTACGGGCACCTTCGGGGCCTCCGGGGGCCACCGGCCCGGTGCGGGTCGCGGAGACTTCCTCGAGGATGTCCAGCGCGGTGTTCACCAGAGTCCGGACGCTTTCCAGGCCTGCTGCGGTCCCCGCAGGCTGATAAAGCGGGCCCGGCACGGTCGTGGTCACGAATGATCTCCTACACGAAGAGGTGGGCGTCGCCAGGAATAAGGCAGCGGGCGGTATCGGGTGCGTAACCGTCTCGGACGAAACGGACTACTGGGTCTCCTCCGGCCCGGCCGAGGAGCCGGCGCCGGTCACGGCCGGTTCGTGGGCCGGCTCGGTCGGCGCGGGCTCGGGAAAGTCCCTGAGCCGGGGCACCGGCGAAAAGATCACCCAGAGTGGGGCGAGAAGGAAGACGAACGCCGTGACGTAGAGCGTGGGCCGTAGCCCGATGACGTCCCCGAGGAAGCCGCCCGAAAGGGCGCCCAGCGGAAGGGGCCCCCAGGCGATGAACCGGCAGCCGGCGTTGACCCGGCCGAGGAATTGGTCCGGGGTGATGACCTGGCGCAGGCTCACCACGTGGATGGTCGACATCGTGGAACCGATGCCGCAACACGCGAATGCCGCGACGAACATCGCACAGGACAGCAGACCACCCCCGGGGGCGAGCGGCACCAGGATCGGTGCCGCACAGCACAGCACCAGTTCTGCGATGACGGCCCGGCCCAGGCCGAGCCGTTCCTTGAGCCGGCCCGCGCCCATGGCGCCCACCAGCGAGCCCACGGCGCCGGCCCCCAGGACCAGGCCGATGGTGGCCGGGCTCATGCTGAGTTGTCGAGCGGCGTAGAGCACGAACACGGTCTGCAGCGACATCCAGCAGAAATTGTATGTACCGGCCTGTAGGGCGATCACCCGGATCGTGGCGTTGTCGAAGACCATGCGCAGGCCTTCCCCGATACTCCGTGTGGTGGAGAGCCGCCGCTCCGGCACGGCCGGGGCGGGCTCCGGGCGGCGGATCGCCAGGAGCCCGGCGACGGACACCAGATAGGAGAACGCGTTGGCCAGCAGCGCGACAGGGGCAGTGAGCCAGCCGACGAGCAGACCGGCCAGACCGGGGCCGCCGATCTGGGCTATCGAACTCGTCGCCTGGAGTTTGCTGTTGCCCTCGACCAACTGGTCGCGCTCGATCAGCGAGGGCAGGTACGACTGGTAGGAGACATCGAACAGGACGGTCAGTACGCCGATCGCCAACGCCGCCGCGTACAGGTACCACATGTTCAGCACGTCGAAGGCGGCGCACAGCGGCACACTGCCCACCAGCAGTGCGCGCCCTATGTTGCTCCCGATCATCAGCGGCAACCGCCGACGCCGGTCGACCCAGACCCCGATGAAGAGCGTGGCGCCGAGGAACGGCGCGAAGCTCGCGGCGTTGAGCACCCCCAACTGCGTCGAGGAGGAGTCGAATTGGTAGACAGCCGTCAAGGGCAGCGCCAGCTGAGTGACCTGCGCTCCCATCTGCGAGACGGACTCTCCCGACCAGAGTTTCATGAACTCCCGGTCCCGCCAGAGGCCCTTGAACTGGAGAGTTCTCACGTCCGGGCCTCCGTGCGCGGGTGTGTGGCCGCACCGGCCACATCGTGCGGTACGTGGTAACAGCAGCCGATCTGCGCCCCGTTGGACATGCTGACGATGCCGACCTCGGGGTCGGGGGTGCCCCGGACGAGCATTCCGCTGTAGGAGCCGCCGACCATGAGCACGCCGTAGGCGACCGCCATCCGCTCGAACCCGAGACCGTCCTCGGTGACAAAGCGCTCCGCGACCGGGAGCACGCGCTCCTGGACGACGAACGGGCCGCCGACGGCGCCTCGAATGTGCGCTTCCCACTCCTCCTGGCCGACAGTCCAGCCGGGGACGACCCCGACACCGCCATACAGCAGGGTGGGTTTGAGCGCGAGCTGATTCTTGTGGGCCATCACGAACGGCAGTAGATCGACGGAGCGGCCGTCCCGCTGTGCCGTCTCGTCGCGGACAAAGCGGGTCCATGGCAGGATCCGGCCGATCAGGTCGTGTTCCTGAGCGCTGAAGGCCTCCCGGTTTCGTTCATCGCTCAGCATCGCCAGGCTGCCCTTGTTGCCGTACAGCTCGCAGTCCAGCCCGGCGAACAAGAACGTGTGCCCCTGGCCGACGGCGTCCAGCAGCGGGTCGACCAGGTCGTAGCTGCGCTGTTCGTCGGCCATTTCCCCTGGCAGGAATATCCGGTAGACCACGTCGACCTTGCGGCCGTAGATGTACGGAACGCCGTCCCGGTAGTCGAACTCGGCGAGGCTGCACACGACGGTGTCAAATCCGTGCCGCAGCCAGTCGGGCACCACGAAGTCCAACCAGGGCTTGGTGTAGGCGTACCCGTCCGGCCACTCGGTGAGCGCGAGCACCGGCCGGGTCGGTAGCTCGTACCCCGCATCGGCCGCCTCCGCCCGCAGCACCTCGGCGATCCGGCCGATCGGGTCCGGATGGACCAGTCCCTCGGCGTCGGCGAACGCCCGGAAGGCTCGGTTGCGCCCGGCTGGACGGGAGAACTCGCCCATCTGCCAACCGCCGAGTGAGCTCCCGGTGTTCAGTTCCATCAGTTTGAATCCGCCAGGCTCGCGGTACATGTCGGCCCGGGACATGGCCGGCATCCGCAGACCCGCGCCGCGCATGACCAGATCGATCTGCGTGGGCGTCATGCCGACAGCCGCCGCGAACGCCCGCCGGTCGCCGTCGAAGAGCCGGTCGGGGATGGTGGTCAGCAGGTCGAACAGGCCGTTGAGGTCGGCCTCCAGACTCAGCCGGTCGGCGGTCGCCAGGAAGATCGGGCGGTTCAACGCCTTCCCGCCCCCGGCGCCGTAGCTGTTCCAGTCGTTGCGCAGCTCGGGGACGACCATGTTCTCCAGGCCGTTGTCGAGTGCCAGATACCGGCGGGTCATGGGGTTTTCCATCAGCGCGCCCAGACCGTCGAGCCGGGATCCGGCGAGCGTCGGCCGTACCTCGGCCTCGGCCCGGTCCAGCGCCGTGGTGCAACCACCTCGGTCGTCGCAGACCGCGATTACGGCTGCGGTACGCGGCGTCAGTGCCTGCGGCGGCAGCAGGAGTTCGTCCCCGGGGGCCGCCAGAGCGACAACCTCCGCCACCCCTGGCACCTCGGCCGCGCCACCCAGGTCCAACCTTTCCAGCACCCCATCGTGCGGGGGATAGAGAAAACGGACTTCGGCCCAGCGCTCATGGGTCGGGGTGAGGTCCGGGGCCTTGCCGAGGGCCAGGGCGGCGCCCGCGAGCGACAGATCGATGCCGGTGGACAGCGTTCCCAGGTACGGGATGAGGTCACCGCCGAGTCGCCCATTCAGTTCGATCAGGCGACAACCCGAAGGGGTCAGGCGGATCTCGGTGTGGGTGAGTCCGGTGTCGATGCCGAGCGCCCGGTGCGCGGCCTTGACGAGATCGGACACCTCAGCCGCCCAGGGCTCGTGGCGCCACGGTCCGACCAGATGGCCGACCTCCTCGAAGGCCGGATGGAAGCCCAGCTGCTTACGGGCGACGAAGACCGGTTCGGCGTCACCGTCGATCACGCAGCTGTCGATGCTGATCTCCGGCCCCTGGAGGTACTCCTCGACCAGAACGCCGGATTCGGTGCGGATACCGGGGAAGGTGGCGCCGGCTACCGACGCGTACGCGTCCCGCAGACCCGCCGCATCCCTGACCGCGGTGACGCCCATGCTGCCGGCCAGCGAACGGGGCTTGAGCACCACCGGGAAGCCGATCTCCTCGGCGGCGGCCGCGGCCTCCTCCACGGAGTGCGTCAGACGGTAGCGCACCGCCGGCAATCCGGCCTGGTCCAGCAGTTTCCTCGTCCGGTACTTGTCCCGGCAGGCAGTGGCCGCCCGCGCGGAGAGATGGGGCAGGCTCAGTTGCTCGGCCACCTCCGAGGTGGAAATCAGCGAGAGCTCGTCCCAGGTGAAGAGCCCGGGCCGGTCCGGTGCCACGCCCGCTGCCCCGGCCCCGGCCTCGGCGAGAAGCTCCTCGACCGCGCCGCGCAGGCTCGCGACGTCCGTGGTGTCGGCCTTCCGGTAGGTCGACACGTAGGGCTTCTCCCACGTGACCTCCTGGGAGGTCACCAGAGCGATGTCGTACTCCCGGGCCAGGGAGGCCATCGCATACTCGCGGTAGGCCCTCAACCGGCTGCCCACCACGATGAGACGGCTCTTGTGCTCTCGCATCTGACGCTCTCACTTCCTCTCGCTGTTCACGGTCCGCCGCATCGGCCCGCTCGGTCACTGCTCAGCCCGGCACAACGTCGCAACGGATGCTGAACGTCGCGGTGATCTTCTTGATCGCGGCCTCGACGTCATGGCTGGAGTCACCACGGAACCGGAACCGTGCGGCGACGTGTTCGTAGCCGCCCGTGCGAGGGATGACGGTGCCCCGCTCCGGCACCGCCCAGGCATAGGGGCCGTCGCTCTCTGGAGAGGAAGCCTGCACATGGCCGACCTCCACCACCCGGCACGGCGGCGGCACGGGCACCGGCAGCAACAGCCAACCGGCGGTACCGCCCGCCACCACGGCGGGCACGACAGGCACGGCCGGTGGACGGTCCACCTGGACGTCCACGGCCGCGGCCATCAGATCGAGGCCGTGGACCTCCCGCCAGACAAAGGGAATCTCAGCCCCGCCGACCCGCGCTCCCGCCTCCAGGAAGGTGAGCACCGGCGCGCCGTCCGAACCGGTGCCGACGAACACCTCCAGGTGGAAGACCCACGGTTTTCCCTCACCTAGCGCATCGGCCACGGCCGCCGTGAACCGTGCCAGCGGAGAGCGCAGCGCCGGCTCATCGACCTCGACCGAGCCGAGATACGTGCCCTCGTTGAACTCACGGCAGTTGTTCAGGTATCGCGACGCATACCAGGGCCCCAACTCCGTACCGGTCCACAGGCCGTCGACGTGGAACACCGGATCGGCGACGAAGGACTGGACAATGCGAGCCTCGCCAGGTGAGTCGGTGAACAGGGACGGCGCGTCCAGATCGTCCGGGCCACGCAGCAACGTCACGCCCCGGCTGGCGGTACCGCGCCGCGGCTTGAGCACCACGGGCCAGCCGTGCCGTGCCGCGAACTCTTCCACGGACACCCTGTTGTCGGCGTCGGCGTAGGCAGGGACCGGGATACCCGCCCGGTCTACCAGGGTGACCATGGTGAGCTTGTCCCGGAAGCGCGCCAGCTCCTGCGGGCGCTGGCCGGGTAAGTCGAATGCCTCCCGGATCTCGGCGGCGGTGTCGAGGTCGCCCTCGTTGAGCGCCACCAGATGACGTACGGGACCGAAGCGCCCGATCAGTTCGGCGACGGCCGCTCCGGCCTCGGCGACCGAGTCGGTGGCCGACACCACGATCAGTGCCGCCGCCTCGGCGGGTACGGAGGTCCGGCCCAGCTCCGACGTCACGTAGCTGACCCGGCACACCTCATGGTCAAGGTAGTCGGTGTAGCGCGCGTGCTGGTCACGCCAGCGGTGCAGTACGACGATGTGCACCGGCCCGTGGCCGGGTTCCTGCGCAGTCACAGGTGAGACTCCGAACTCTGCGCCGTCAGACGGGCGTTGGCAACCATGATCTGCCCCAGTGCGATGCCGCCGTCATTGGTGGGCACCTGCTGCTGGCAATAGCTGTCGAAGCCGGCCGCACGCAACTCCACCAGGCAGTTGACGAGCAGGAACTCGTTCAGGAAAACGCCCCCGGAAAGCACCACATGCTCGAAGGCCGCGACGCCCTCACCCCCGGCGGCCTGCGCCTCCTGGACGCGTTCGACAACCATGTCGACCACGCTGGAGTGGAATCGCCGGCTGACATCGGCCACGTCGACTCCCGCCGCGAGATCGCCGGCGATGGCCCGCACCACAGGCCGGGGATCAATCTCGGTAACGCCCTCGGATGCCCCGCAGTCGAAGTGGTAGCGCTCGACGGGGTCGGACATGTTCAGGTCCCGAGCGAGCAGTCCTTCCAGCTCGATCGGCCCTTGGGCCTCGTACTCGGCGTGGGTGGTGATCGCCAGCAGGGCCGCGATTCCGTCGAACAGCCGGCCCATGCTGGAAGCGAGCGGGGCGTTGATTCCCCGCTGCGCCATCGTCGCGAAGACATGGCGCTGCTGCTCGTCGAACTTCCTCAGTACGGGGAAAGCCGCGGTGCCGGCGTCGACGTCGCCGAACGCGTCCAGGGCAAGTGCGAAGGCCGTTCGGATCGGCTCCCGCACCGCCCGATCCCCTCCCAGCAGCGGCACGGTGCGCAGGTGGGCTATCCGCTGTACCTCGCGGTAGTTGCCCAGCAGGAACTCTCCGCCCCAGGTCGTACCATCCTCGCCGTACCCCGCACCGTCGAAGACGACGCCGAGTGTGCGGCCACTCAGCAGGTTCTCTGCCATGCAGGAAGCCATGTGCGCGTGGTGGTGCTGGACCCGCACCACTGTGCCGAACTCGCCGCCCTGCTCCTTGAGCGCGAGCCTGGTGGCCCGGAATTGTGGGTGCAGGTCCACGGCCGCGTCGCGGGGCGTCAGCTCGTGCAGCGCAGCCAGATGACGGGCGGTCTGCTGATGAGACGCGAGCGTCGCGTCGTTCTTCAGGTCGCCGATGTGCTGGCTGAGGTAGACCCGGGTGCCGCCGGACAGAGCCACCGTGGTTTTCAGCTCGGCTCCGTACGCCACCAGCGGAGCCAGCTCGATCCCGACCTCCACCGGGTAAGGAGCGTAACCGCGGGCCCGGCGCAGGAAGCTGACAACCGGCTCGGCCAGACGTGGGTGAGTCGAGTACCGGACCAGCGAGTCATCGACCCTGGTCTCGATGTCGCGGTCGTTGTACAGCACCAGATCGGCAATCTGGAACAGGTGCTCGAGCGCCTCCTCGTTGCGGTACGCGATCGGGTAGCCGGAGATGTTCCCACTGGTCATCACCAGCGCGCTCAACCCGTCCACGTCCACGAGCAGATGGTGCTGAGGCGCGGACGGGAGCATGACTCCGAGGTTGGGATTGCGCGGCGCGATGGCCTCGGGCAGAGCGCCGCTCCGCTTGCGTACCAGGACGATCGGTCGAGCCGGCGAGCTCAGCAGGTCCGACTCGGCCGGGCCGAACTCAGCGAACCCGGCGACGGTGGCCAGGTCGCGCGCCATCACGGCGAACGGCTTGGAGTCCCGGCGTTTTCCGGCCCGTAGCCGGTCGATCGCCTCGGCGTTGCGCGCGTCGACGGCCAGGTGGAATCCACCCACGCTCTTGACGGCGACGATCCGCCCTGCGGCCAGCGCCTCTACTGCGGTCGTCAGCGCCTGCTCGCCCCGCCGCACGCCACCGTCCGGGCCGGCGAGCAACAGTTCGGGACCGCACACCGGACAGGCGTTGGGCTGTGCGTGGTACCGCCTGTCCAGTGGGTCCGTGTACTCCCGGTTGCACGGCGCACACATGGTGAAGGCGGACATCGTGGTCTGTGCACGGTCGTACGGCAGGGCCCGCACGATGGAGTAGCGCGGTCCGCAGTTCGTGCAGTTGATGAACGGATAGCGATATCGCCGGTCCGCCGGGTCGCGCAGTTCGGCGAGACAGTCATCACAGACGTACCCGTCGGAGGGGACTATCGTGCTTCTGCGCCCCGCGTGGACGCTTTCGCGGATCACGAAGCTCTCCGGCACCGGATCCTCAGTCGCGAGTGCCTCGACCCGCACCTCGGTGACCCGGGCCTGCGGAGGTGCCTGGCTGCTGAGTTCGTCGGCGAAAGTGCGGAGCGCCCCGGCCTGGCCGGTGACCTCGATCAGGACGCCTTCCGGGTCGTTGAGTACCCATCCAACGAGGCCGCGCCTCAGTGCCGCTTTGTAGACGAAGGGTCGGTAGCCCACACCTTGGACTACACCGGTGACTCGGACGCGGTGACGGACGGCAGCGCTGTCGCTCCCAGTCGGCCTTGTCGAGTTTCGTGCGGCGGGTGTCACTTCCGCTGCCTCTGCGCTTTCCATGTTCCTCACTGGTTCAGCAGAGCCGGGGAAGTTCGGCGCCCTGCAGTTCCTCGACCACGGAGGCACGGCCGTCCGCGTCCAGCAGCAGCACCTGGGCCTCGGCCTGCTCGGTCACCTCGCCGATGGTCACTGCGCCGACGCCGTATCGGTGCGAGTGCAGCGCGTCCAGGACTGCTTGCTCGGCCGACGGGTCCACGAACAGACAGACACAGCCTTCGTTGGCCGCGTGGATCGGATTGATCCCGAGCATGTCCATCGCCATCACGGTCTCGAACTGGACGGGAAGGGCGGTCTGTTCCACTTTGATGGTGCGACCGACCGCTTCTGAGTACTCCTGAAGCACCGCGGCCAGCCCCCCTCTGGTGACATCGCGCACGGAGCGCACGTCGCCTTCGTCGACCCGGGCGAACAGCTCGTCAAGCATCCCGTTGACCGGTGCGCAGTCGCTGAGCACACGCTGCTCGAAGCCGAGGCCCTCGCGGATCGACAGCAGATGGACGGTGTGGTTGCCGATCTGGCCGCTGAGGATGACTTTGTCGCCCGGCTGGACGCTGCGCATCCGGAGCGGTGTCCGCTCGAACACGCCGACGCCGGCGGTGTTCAGGTAGATCTGGTCGGCCTCGCCCTTGCGTACCACCTTGGTGTCGCCGCACACGATCTGGACGCCTGCCTCGCGGGCCGTCTCCCGTATCGAGGTGAGCACCTGGATCAGACGCGTGATCGGCAGGCCGGTCTCAAGGATCATTCCGAGTGTGAGGTACAGCGGCCTGGACCCGACCACGGCAAGATCGTTGACAGTGCCGCAGACCGCGATCTTGCCGATGTCGCCGTTGCCGAAGAACGGCGGGTCGACGACGAACGAGTCTGTTGTCATGGCGATCTGACTTCCCGCGATGGGAAGCATTGCGCTGTCTTCCATCTCACCGATGTAGACATCGCCGAGAGTCTCCACGATCAGCGAGACTAACTCGTGGCTGAGCTGAGTACCGCTGCCGTGGTCGAGAACGACTTCACCGAGATCGGTGGCCGGGCCAGCCATCTGATGTCCCTTCAGTTCAAGCTGACGGAGAAGGTGTTACGGGGAGCGGAAGGGACTACGGGAGGATCTTGACAACCTTGCGGGGCAGTTCGCCTTGCGTGTCAAGGGTGTTGAGGATCTCGGCGGAGTCCGCGACAGTGGCGCAGTACCCACGCAGCCATTCCAGGGACCGGTCGCGAGCATCGGGGTCGCCGGACACCACACAGTCGGACGGGACCCAGATGTTGTATCCGCGGAAGAAGGCGTCAGCGGCCGTGGTCTGCACACAGATCTGCGTCTGCAGGCCAGTCACGAGCACGGTGTCGACGCCGGCCTCCTGGAGCAGGTCATGCAGTTCCGTCTCGTAGAAGCCGCTGTCCTTGTTCTTCTCCACGACTACGTCCGTCGGTGCTGTGAAGTCGGACAGGATGGCTCCACCGGCGCTCCCGCGCTGCAGCGGGAGCGTACCGTCGAGGTCACGCTCGACGTTCGGGTCGTCCGGCAGGTTTACCAGTTGCAGGTGGTAGACGACGTGACCGCGTTCGCGCATCTCATTCAAGAACTTCACGAAGTGCGGCTGGGCCTCAGCCATGGCGGCCGTGCGCTCAGGGGTCTTGTGGACCACGTCAGCCTGCAAGTCGTTGGTGAGTACGGCGATCTTGGCCATGGTGATTCCCTCGTGATAAGCGCGTTAATGGCAGCGGTGACGAACCTTCGTGGCGGCGGGCATGCCAAAAGGCCCCGGGGGCGGTACCTGTGGTGGAGATTCGGACGGCGACAACGTAGGCAGGAACCCATGGTGGGCACTGACGACGGCAGTGCCCACGACGCAACGAATGGTGCAGATCGCTGTGCAATTTGTGGCGAGTTGTGAGGGTGGCTCTCAGCGCTTCGACTCTGCCACGTTCGATCAGAACACGTCAAGATCTTCACATTATGAAGACGGTCAGGGAGTGAACGGGACTGTCTGGTACAACATTTGACTATGCGTCATACGGATGCCTGACCTCCGAGCTTCTGCGATGCAAGGGGACCCTCAAAGTCGCGGAGCTTCGGCGCGGTCGAGGCCGTGCGGCCGAGATGTTCACTCCTCGTCCACAACCGCGGCGTCCGGAGCGGCTCCCTCTTCTCACGCACCGTCGGAGGGCCCACACACCCGACCAGCGTGAGCGGGTGCGGTTCCGCTCGAGTGACGGCCGCGACCAAGTGGTGAGGTCATAGGGGGCTTCCCCGTGATCGTGAGCTTGTTCCGCTTTGACGGACACCGTTGCTGTGGTGGTCAGACACCCCATGTCGTTTGACGTCAAGCGGGATGGGGGTGTGCGTGGTGTGACCAGGCGGTTGCTTCGTCGTAGGTGGTGCGGGTTTTGAGGCAGCCGTGGAGGATGCCGACGAGGCGGTTGCCGAGCTGGCGGAGGGCGGGGTTGTAGCCGGCTTCGCGGGCGCGTTGTTTGTCGTAGTAGCGGCGGGCGCCGGGTGAGCGCAGGGCAGCGAATGCTTGGGTCTGGAGGGCATCGGCGAGGCGGTTGTTGCGGACGTAGCGGGCTTGGACGGTGTGGCTCTTGCCGGATGCCCGGGTGATGGGGCTGGTGCCGGCGTAGTTCTTGCGGGCCTTTGCGCTGGCGTATCGGGTGGGGTCGTCTCCGAATTCGGCGAGTACCCGGGCGCCGGTGATCTCTGCGATGCCGGGCATCGAGAGGTAGATCTCAGCGTCCGGGTGTGCCAGAAAATGCCTCTTCACCTGCTCTTCCATCGCGGCGATCTGCTCGTTCAGCGCGATGATCAGACGGGCGTGGGCGGTGGCGGTGGCCGCGTAGGCGGCGGTGACCTGTTCGGGCAGGCTGAGCTGCCGCTCGCGCAGGGCGGTTTGGACGGTGACCGCTTTCGCGTCCCGGTTGTGGCGGCGGTGGCGGGCCAGGACTGCGGTGATCTGGGTGCGGGTCAGCTTTGCCGCCGCTGCCGGGGTTGGTGCCTTGACCAGAAGCTCCATCGCGTCCGTGCTGGTCAGGGCCAGGTCCGCATAGGCGGCCAGTGCGGCGGGGAAGTACTCGCGTAGCGCGGAACGCAGCCGCTGGAAGGTGCGGGTGCGTTCCCAGATCAGGGTTTGGTGGGTGCGGGCGACGACCTTGACGGCTTGCGCCTGTTCGCTGTCCCCGGCCACGGGCCGCAGCTGGGCCCGGTCGATGCGGACCATGTCGGCAAGCGCATGCGCGTCGCCCTTGTCGCTCTTGGCGCCGGAGGAGGCATAGCGTTCCTTGAAGCGGGCGACCTGACGGGGATTGATCGCGAACACCCGGTAGCCGGAGGCGATCAGGGCCTGCACCCACGAGCCGCGGTCGGTCTCGATGCCAACCACGACTTCTGCCGGGTCCAGGTCCGCGCCCGCGTGGCGCGCGACGAGTTCGTGCAGCTTCGCGATGCCCGCCACCCCTTCGGGCAGGTTCACGGCCGCCAGTTTGCGGCCGCCCTCGTCCTGGATCTCAACGTCGTGGTGGGGTCGGCGCGGAGCGCGGTACTGGGATTCCTCCCAGTCCGTTTCTCCACGCCGCCCTCCCGAACCGGACGTGCGAGTTGGCCCCGCATCCGGCTCTCCACAAGCCCCGTTGACCAGGTGCTTTCCTCAGATCGTGCTGGGCCAGGGCGACGGAATGGTCGTCCCCCGAGGCCGGTATCGAGTGGTGACTACCGACCCCGGGTTGAACAGGACGACGTCTCCGTCGTGCGGCCACCATCCGCCGTCGCAGTAGCGGCGACGGAGCTCTTTCCACCCTGTGCCGAGGTGTTTGCGCCGGAGCCATCCAAAGACCTGACGCCAGACGATCATGCGCAGGTATTGGAAGGACCGGGCGGACACCCCGGGACGGAAGTAGGCGGTCCAGCCCCGCAGCACCTGGTTGAGCCGGTGCAGCAGGACTGCCAGCGGCAGGCTGACGTTCATCCGGCAGAGCGCCTTCGCCTTGGCCTTGATGGACCGAAGTGCCTTCTTGGCCGGGTAGTTGTAGACGTACTGCCGGTCGGTTCCTCGCTTCTGGTGACGCTGGATGCGCCAGCCGAGAAAGTCGAGGCCCTCGTCGATGTGCGTGATCAGTGTCTTCTCCTCCGAGAGCCGCAGGCCGACAGTGGAGAGGACTTCCGCCACTTCTGGAAGCAGTGCCTCGGTGTGGGCTCGGGTGCCCGACACCAGAATGACGAAGTCGTCCGCATACCGGATCAACCGGTAGTTGGGCAGCCCCTTCTGGCGTCGTGTCCACCGTTGCTTCGTCGTGGACTGCGCCCCGCCGGGAGTCTTGACGAAGTGCTCGTCCAGGACCGATAGGGCCACATTGCTCAGCAATGGCGAAAGAATCCCGCCTTGTGGGGTGCCGGTGACGGTCTCCGTGGAGGTGCCGGCCTCGGTGAGGATGCCCGCCTTCAAGAACGCCTTCACCAGCGCGAG
>NZ_JBEXHZ010000066.1:0-21505 GCF_040608315.1 Streptomyces sp. NPDC005195 | reverse complement strand
ACACCCGCCCCACCCTCAACCTCCGGCATGCGCAGGACGATAGCCCCCGCTCACCAGCCCCGCTGGTCAAGATCAACGCAAGCTAAGTGGCATTGGGTTGAACTCGCCAACTACATGTCAGCCGAGTTCGGAAAGACGCTCGACCGGTTCGAGCTTCGCAGATCTTCCGGTCGCACCGGGATCTGTTTCGGCAATGCCATGGCCGAAACATTCTTCGGCGCCCTGAAGAACGAGCGTGTATCGAGGGTGACTTACCTGACCCGCGAGGCCGCCAGGCAGGACATCACTCGCTACATCGAATTCTGGTACAATCGCAAACGCCTCTACTCGGCCGTGGGTTACCGCCCTCCGCGCGAAGTCCACGCCGAGTACGAGAAGTTGCGAATCGCCGCGTGAAATAGATGGTCAGACGCCTGTCCGGAAACCGCGAGGCCCCTCACCGTCAGCAGCCATATCCGACCGTGTAATCAGCCGAGCAGACCTCAGGGACCGTCGTGCCCATAGTTCGGGACGAAGCGGTCCCCGTGCCACAGCCGTGCCACATCGTGCGGTCAACCACGGTCAACGACGGCTTGCCGCAGTCGAGATGCGCCGTTCGCTTGGACTGGCGCGACAGCCGGACTGACCTGGGCACCCTTGCCACCGGCCACGTCCGCCCTTACAAGGCGGATGTCGGCGGTTCGAAACCGTCCGCGCCCACCAGTCTCAGGACACGAACAAGGCCCAGGTCAGCCGGTGTGAATCCGGGTGCCTGGGCCTTGATCTTTTTCGGCTGTCGGGGGACGCCGTGCCACTCACGTGCCAGATGGTCCGTGCGGGGGCCGCTTCCACGGCAAAGAGCGTCGGCGGCGACCAGCCGCGGCTTCGCCGGGCGCGTCACCGGCTCCGCTCGGGGCGTCGCTCCTGCCTCCGGCCCGCTCCGCTCCGCCACGGCTGCGCCTCCGCGCGCCCACACATGGATAGGGCCGGAGGCCATGAGTCGATCACCCGCATAGAGCAGGCCATGGTCAAGGCAATGCCTCCGGCGGGGGATCGACCGGCACCGGGATGGAGGGGGCACCGTTCCCGACTGCGGGCCGTAGGGGGTGCGCGGGAGCTCCCATCCCGTCCGCCATCGCCCCAGGCAGAGCCGAGCAGACGTGGTCCATGACGTCCAGGTGGTACGTACAGTGGCGCGCTCCAGTTGGACGCCTTGGACCACGCCCGCTCCACGGTGTGTGGGTCGACGGGCGGACGGGATTGGAGCTGGGGAAGGCGGTGGGTTAATCCGGTTGGTCAGTTCACGCAGCCAGGCACCGAGACTGCGCTGCCGGCGCAGTTGGTGGGCTTGTTGTGCTTCACCTTGCTGTTGTTCAGGGCCACCGTGCCGGACTTGTTGTTGATTCCGCCGGGAGGGGCGCTGCTGGTGTTGTGCTCCACCTGACTGCTGGTGAGCGTGGCGATCCCACCGTTGTTGGTCAGACCACCGCCCTGGGCACCCGTGCCGGTGGAGGTGTTGTGTTCGATCTCAAGCCGCTTGGTGCTCAGCGTGCCCTCGTTGTAGACGCCACCACCCTGGGCGTTGGTCCCCTGGGCCGAGTTGTGTCCGATCTTTCCGCCGTCGATCGTCACCGTGGCGGCCACTCCCTGGTTCGAGATCCCCCCGCCCACGCCCGGCGCGTTCGCCGTTGCGGTGACCGTGTTGTGCTCCACACGGGTGTGGTGCAGGTTCACCTTGCCGGGGTTGAGGTTGAAGATCCCTCCACCACCTCTGAAGCCACCGGTGCTGGCTGCGCTGTTCGAGAAGATCTCGGAATCCTCGATCGTCGCCGGGCCGCTGTTGGCGAGTCCGCCACCCACGCCGCCCGTGGCGTTATTGCTGATCGTGGTGCCGTCGGCGATGGTGAGGTCGCCTCTGCTCGAGATGCCGGCGCCGAACGCTGCCGAGGTGTTGTAGCCGACGGCACTGTGACGGATCCGCACGGTGGCAGAGGCGAGAATGAAGAAGCCGCCGCCGTCGAAGGCGGTGCCGTTCCGCACGACGCTACGGGTGAGGTCGATGGTCCCACCCGAATTGGCGAAGATGTTGCCGCCGTCGGTGGCGGTGCCGTTCGTCACAACGCTACGGGTGAGGCTGAGTGTCCCACCCGGATTGACGAAGATGTTGCCACCAGCAGTACCCGGGACGCTGCCGTTGCGTACGGTGAGATCGTTGAGTGCTAGGTTCCCGGGTCCGTCGATTTCGAAGATGCGGAACAGGGCTGCCGTCGTCGGATCTCGTTGGATGGTGGCGTCGCGTCCCTTGATGGTGAGTTTCTTGGTGATCACGGGCAAAGCGTTGTTGGCGTTGTCCGGCGTGGTGTAGCTGTAGACGCATCTGTGGGCCAGCACCAGCGTGTCCCCGGAGTTGGCGCTAGTGATCGCGTTCTTCAGTGCGGTCGGGTCACAGGGCACGTTGGTTGTCGCGGCCTGGGCCGTCGCGGGCGTAGCCACCAAACTCACCACCATGCCGGCCACAGCGATTGCACCGCGCAGACAGGCGCCTCGAAACGCTGCCATGGGGCCTCCTTCTTCTCGGGCGGTAGCCCCGGTCCAGAGCTACACGTCAATCACGTCTGCTATCGCTCACAGTGACGACAGGCCGGATGTCAGCCCCTGCACGGCACGCCAATATCCACCGAACAGACCACAAGGGCGGCGAGCGCAGCGGCTGCCCCTGACATCACCGGTTGACATCAACGACGACGGACCGGAGCGCACAGGGGCGGCCACGACCCGGAAACTAATGCAGCCTCACGAGCGCGTTGCCGGACGTCGTATGGGTCGGTGATCGAACTCCTAAAGCGGGTGTCGCAGGACCATCCCCGCGTGCGCGGGGAGCAGACGGATGAGGCGTCGGCCGGCCCGGCGGAGTTGGGAGCATCCCCGTGCCTGCGGGGATGGTCCTGCCACCACGGTGGTGGTGCCGAGCGGCCGGCGGGAGTGAGATCGCGCGGGGCCGCGGCGATGCTTCCTGTGGAAGGGCCTGCACAGGAATTCTACCGGCGGTAGAATCGCGGTATGAGCAGGCCCACGAGCATCAAGACGAGTGAGGAAGTACGCGACAGGCTGCGTGTCCTCGCTGCCGAGCGCGGTACCACGATCACCGAGCTCCTGGAGGAGCTTGCGAGCCGTGAGCTCACGGATGCCGAGAGGGAGCGGCGTGCCGTGGAGGCGGCTGCCGAGCTCGGTGTCGACTACAGCGAGCAGGTCCAGCACGCCGGTCAGGACGCCTGGGCGAAGATCCGTGCGCATCAGGGCGGCGCCGCCGCGTGAACCTGACGGCAGTCCTGGACCACACCGCTCTGGCCTCTCTGTACCGTGCGGATCCCTTCTTCATCGGCCTTTACATCGAAGCGTCGCGTGGCACCGGCCGCGTCCTCATCCCGTCGCTGTCCGTCCTTGCCGCCGAGCGCCGGCTTACGGGGGCGGGACGGCATGCGGCGTCCCTGCGTTTCGCGGAGAGTGTTCCCTTCACCGGGGAGCACGCGAGAGATGCGATGGACTGGGGAATGGTGGAGCTGCCCGTCGCTCACGCGGCGGCGATCGCCTGGCACGCGGTGAAGGCGGGCGAGCCGCTCACCGTCCTGTCCCTGGAGCCCGCGTTGTATACGGGCACCGGCATCATGCCCCTCAACCCGACCTGACCTCACACCTCAGCCCGAAGCAGCCCGGGCACTCGCTGGAGAACCCTCGTCGGGCGAGACCCACACCCAGGTCTTGGACTGCGCTTGCGGAAGCAGCCTCAGAAGACCGCCGCTGTGGTGGCGAGAAGGGGCGTGAGCACCCACCGCGGGACAGCACGGCATGAAGATTCGATGGCGGCTGCGGATGGCCGCCGTCCAGAGCGAGGTGTGGACCGGCACCGAGATGCGGCGGTGACAAGATCTTGAGTGAGAGGGAGGTCGCGGGCACGGACGCGGTTCTGGCAGGTAATGGGCCGCCTCGCAGGACGCCTGATGAGTCACTGGATATGCTTCGCGGCTTGTGCCGCGAGGGGTACGTGTCCCACCGGAGGACACCGAACTACGCCGCTGACCACTGTGGCCTACGGCTACAGAGCGCTGCCAGTCGTTTCCTTCTCGCTGGACAAAAAAGCTGAGCCTCAACATTCCCAAGACGGGTACGTACCCGTACCCGTATCCTAAGAAGATGGGAAGGAGCACGATCATGTCTGACGCAAACGTCCGCATCCCCGAGGAAGCCAAAGACCGGCTGGCCGCAGTAGCGGCCGCGGAAGGGCTCTCGCTTCGCGCATACCTTGCCCGTCTGGCGGAGACGCTGCTGACCCCAGCCGAGCGGGCCGAACGGGCGGCGCAGGCCCGGGCGGCGCTGAAGTCGTGGAACGGCTACGCTCCGACCGCAACGGAGGAGCGGAACCTGGACGACGAGCTGGACCGGCGCCTGGCCAGGGCGAGCGACCAGTGAGCGACGCCATGCACATCGTCGTGGACGAGACCGCGATGGCCGCGGCCGGCCAGGGCAACTTCCTTGCCTCCCGTCTGATCCACCGCGCCCACGTCGAAGCAGACTGGTTCCTGTATGCCCCGGCATGTGCACTGGTGGAAGCCGACCGCGTCCGGCCCGGCACAGCCGAACATCTGGTCTCCCTTCCCGGAGTCACCGTCCTCGACCTGGACCTGGCAGCCGCCCTGGCTCTCGCACAGCACAGGACATGGGCCGCGGCACACAGCCAGTACGCGGCACAGCCCACCCCCGACCGACCCGACGGCGCGATCATCGCGACGACGGACGCGCACCGGTGGACCGGCCAACCGGTCCGCGTCCTGGACCTCACTCCCTGATCTCGACACCAAGGGCGGCGCCGATGAGGTCATAGCGGGCGGCAGCGAGCCCCGACGAGCTGTGACTCAGGCCCGACGCGTTCCCCGAAGACTTAACGGTGCACCGGCGACCTGTGGGTTCTTCGAGCCGTCCCCACGGCCACGGACACCCATCGTGTGGGCCGATGCGTTCCACGGCCTGCCGCTACGACGGCAGCGGTTCCATCGACAGGGGAAGGTGAAGGTGCCGACCATGGCATACACCGACTACATGCCGCCCGTTGGCGGAAACAAGCTGAATCACGCCGAATTGACGGACCACTGCCGCCCACGGTCTGGCACAACCTTCCCCGAGCACAACTGCACCGCTAACGGGCTGTGCCGTCGCTGCGACGCCGCTGAGAAGTGACCATATCCATGGTCATGCAGTGGCCGAAGCACGCATAGCTCCCGCGATTCTCCGTCCACTGCGTTCGAGCGGGCGCCCGCCATCGTCGCTGTGACGTGGGACGGGTGGGAGTCCAGTGCACTTGCCGCGGTGCCTGCCGGACTGATGGCCGACCGAGTCTGGGATCTCCTGCCGCCAGAGATGGCGTAGACCAGTGGCCCGTATCGCCGCGGCGCACACAGCTGCCGCTCCACGTTGAAACCGTAGCCTTCCATCCGGAGTCCGAACCTGTGCCCGGACTCGTCTGTGTACGCCGCCCAGCCGTGTCCGATCAACCGCCAAGGCAGTTGAAACTGGCCACCGTTGTGGGAACTCGGCAGCATCGCCGCAATGATGCCCAGCTACGGCATTCCTTGCTATGCCGGTCCTATGAAGATCGCCATCGACGCGCGACGTGCCGCCACGCCGACGCGCGTTTCGACTTCGTTCCGTGAGACTGCGAGGTCACCCGGGCGGGGCTTGGCCGAGACGATTTTGAGGTCGTCCCAGGGCCGGAACTGATCATCGTTCCGGGTCTAGGGTGAGGCCCTTCCCACGACTGCTCGGAGGTGCCCTCCCGGTGACGGATTCCTTTGTTCACCTGCACAATCACACCGAATACTCGATGCTCGACGGCGCGCAGAAGCTCAAGCCGATGTTCGCCGAAGTAGAGTGTCAGGGCATGCTGGCCGTCGCCATGAGCGACCACGGCAACATGTTCGGTGCGTACGAGTTCCATCAGGTGTCCAAGGGCGTCGACGGCGTCAAGCCGATCATCGGGATCGAGGCCTACGTCGCACCGTCCTCACGCCGGAACCGCAAGCAGGAGTTCTGGGGGCCGGGCGGCCAGCGGGCCATGTCGGACGACGGCGAGGGATCGAAGGACGTCTCCGGCGGTGGCCGGTTCACGCACATGACGATGTGGGCGC
The DNA here is from genome assembly GCF_040608315.1 of Streptomyces sp. NPDC005195. NCBI lineage: Bacteria > Bacillati > Actinomycetota > Actinomycetes > Kitasatosporales > Streptomycetaceae > Streptomyces > Streptomyces sp. NPDC005195. The sequence goes on along the minus strand of NZ_JBEXHZ010000066.1, from coordinate 15,347 downwards.
AGAACGTCCAGGGCCTGAAGAACCTCTTCTACCTGTCGACAGAGGCCAGCTACACCGGCCAGTTCCCCGCCGGCAAGCCGCGGATGGACATGGACCTGATCAGCGAGCACACAGGCGGAATCATCGCCACGACGGGCTGCCCGTCCGGCGCGATCCAGACGCGGCTGCGGCTGAACCAGTACGACGAGGCCCGTGCAGTCGCCGCCTCCTACCAGGACATCTTCGGCAAAGGGAACTACTTCCTGGAACTGATGGACCATGGGCTGTCCATCGAGAAGGACGTCCGCGACGGCCTGTTGCGGCTGGCCAGGGATCTGGACATTCCGCTGCTGGCCACGAACGACGCGCACTATGTGCACGAGGACCACGCGGATGCGCACGACAACCTGCTGTGCATCGGAGTGGGCAAGAATAAGGACGACCCCAAGCGGTTCCGGTTTCAGGGGAGCGGCTACTACCTCAAAACCGCCACCGAGATGCGGAACCTGTTCTCCGAACTCCCGGACGCCTGCTCCAACACCCTCCTGATCGCAGGTCGGTGCCGACGCTGACCCATCCGGTGTTCGCCGCGATGTCGTAGATCCCGTATGGGATCGCCTTGCCGGGCCCCTCCCGGTCCAGGAAGTCATGCGTCTTGACCTGCAGTGGGTCGCCCGTGGGCTGCCACTCACGCCCCGCGTTCTTGTACTCGCCGACCAGTTCCTTCTTCTTGCTGTCCACGCTGACCACCGGGTCCCCAGCGTCGATGTGGTCCTTGGCCTGCTCGTTGATGTAGCGGAACTGGGCGTCCCGGTCCGGGTGCTGCTTGCCCTCGATGGTCTTGGAGTTGGCCTGCAGACTGAAGCCTTCCTCCCGCAGCAGGTCACCGACCGTGTCGGCACTGACCTTGTGTCCCTGGCGAGTCAGCTCGCCGGCCAGGTTGCGGGTCGACTTGGTCGTCCAGCGCAGCGGCGACATCGGGTCTCCGCGCATGTCCGGCTCGACCAGGGCCAGCAGCGCGGGCCGGAGCCCTGCATCCGGGTCGGCGGCCTTCTTCCGGCCGCCGCCTGGTCGGCGGACCCGCCCCAGCGGCTCTCCTCCCGACTCCAGCTCATCCACCCCCTTCCGGACCGTCGTCTCGCTGGCCTCGGCGGCCCGAGCAACGGCCCGGATCCCACCGTGGCCCAGAAGACGGGCCTCGGCTCCCATCAGCAGACGCTGCTGCCGCTCGTCCAGATGTGGGAACAACACCTGGAATTTCACGGCGAGTTGATCCCGAATCTCCTGCGGTATGCCCATACCACGTCAACGAGCCAAACCACCGGAAGCAACACCTTGATTTTCTGCGAGCCCTTAGGTGACCCAGGCCGGCAACCGAGCGTCTCGGACCGGTCGCGGGTCGACTCGGTGCAGGGAGTGGACGCCCTCTTGGTCATTCGTCCACGGCACCGTCGACCCGGAGGGTGAAGCGTTACTGATGGCCAACTGGGCCCCGTCGAAAGGCCTGACGCGGCAGGATCCAGGACGGCGTCGACCTGCCCTTCGGCGAGGAGGAACACAGCCCGGGCTGCAGGGGCGAGGCTGTGTTCCTCCTAGCCTCCTGGGCCCACTCCCGTCTCCGGAAGGATCACTTTCATCGAACCGGTTCGCAGGAACCTAGCACCGAGGAAATCTCGCAGCAATACCTCTGACACGAGCGATGCAGGCTAAACCCGTGCAGCGTTGGGGTTGTCGTGCTTTTGCAAGAAGTGCCGTTCCCGGTGTTGACAGCCGTCCGGCTTGTTCCTAACTTCACTTCACGCGAACCGGTTCGACGAGCGGGCTGGTTCTGTCGGACCGGTTCGAAGAAGGAGTTCCTCGTGAACATCGGTGAGATCGCCCGGCGGGCCGGTGTCTCACGGAGCACCGTGTCCTACGCGCTGAGTGGCAAGCGCCCGGTCTCGGACGACACCCGTCGGAAGATCCAGCAGGTCATCGACGAGTTGGGCTACCGCCCGAACGCCAGTGCCCGCGCTCTGGCCAACGGCCGGACCAGCACGATCGGCCTGGTCTTCCCGCCGGCTGGCAACCACTACACCGGCATGCAGCTGGACTTCATCGGCAGCGTGGTCGAGGCCGCCGCGGCCTACGACTATGACGTGCTGCTGTCTCCCAGTGGCGTGGACAGCGATCGTTCCTTCCAGCGGCTGCTGGGGGAACGGCGAGTCGACGGCGCCATCCTCATGGAGATCAGGCTCGCGGACGACCGGGTCGACCACCTGGCCGAGCTGGGCTTTCCCTCTGTCGCCATCGGCCGCACCGCCAACCCGGAGAGCGGCTGGTGGGTGGGCCTGGACCACACCGCGCTGGTGGAGGCGTGCGTCCACCACCTGGCAGACCTAGGCCACCGCAGGGTCGCCTTCGTCAATCGTCCCGAGCAACTGCTGCGGGCCGGATACGAGTCCGCGCACCGTGGCCTGGACGGCTTCACCAAGGCCGCGGCCGAACGTGGGCTGAGCGTGCGGACGTACAACTGCGGGGACGACGCCGCGTCGGGGCAAGCGTGCCTGGAACGGATCCTGCGGGACGACCCGGACACCACGGGGCTGGTCACGTTGAACGAGGCCGCGCTCGGTGGTCTCTACCGGGGGCTCGCCCAGGCGGGCCGTCATGTACCGCGCGATTTCTCCGTCACCGGGGTCGTCGCCGGCCGGTGGGCGGAGACGGTGACTCCGCAGCTCACCGCCGCCAACGTGCCGGCGGAGGAGATGGGCCGTCTCGCCGTCGACCTCCTCGTCGAGCGGCTCGACGACCCCGACGCTTCGGCCCGGAACCACCTGCTCGCACCGCCGATCTCCCTGCGGGCCAGCACCGGGCCCGTCCTTGGTTCCGCCTGAGCCCGGCCTCCCGACTCCACCACACTCCCGACCACGACCCACGGGCGCACCGCCCACCACGCTCACGGACACCTCGTTCCAGCGCTCCGAGCACCCGCATCCTTCACAGACGCCTTCAGCGTGCTCCGGCCTTCCCTCGTCTCCCCCTGTCACGGCACACCCGTGCTAACAAGCAAAGGACCTGCCATGCACAGCACCTCCAGACAACGCCGTCTGACCGCCGTGGCCCTGACGACCCTGGCCCTGGCCGTCAGCGCCACCGCCTGCTCCTCCGGCTCGGACAGCTCCGGATCGAAGGACGCCGCCGGCGGTACCTACACGGTCTGGGACCCGTACCCGCAGTTCGCCAAAGGCTCGGACTGGGCGAAGCTGCTGGACCAGTGCGGCACCAAGGCGGGCGTGAAGATCAAGCGGACGGCCTTCGACACCAGCGACCTGGCCAACAAGACTCTGCTGGCGGCCCAGCAGGACAACTCCCCGGACATCCTCATCGTCGACAATCCGGTGGTGTCGACCCTCGCCGAGGCGGGTGTGCTCACCACGGCCGACGACAACAAGCTGGACACCTCCAAGACCGATGCCAACCTGCTCGCGGCCGGCCAGTCCGGCGGCAAGACGTACGGCACACCGATCGGCGCCAACACCCTGGCCCTCTACTACAACAAGGAGGTGCTGAAGAAGGCCGGCGTGGACGCCTCTTCGGTCAAGGACTGGGAGTCGCTGACGGCGGCGCTGGCGAAGGTCAAGAAGGCGGGCAAGAAGGGCATCACCTTCTCGGCGATCGGTACCGAGGAGGGCAGCTTCCAGTTCCTGCCGTGGTTCTGGGGTTCGGGTGCGAAGCTCACCGCACTCGACTCCGCGCAGGGCGTCACCGCACTGTCCCTGTGGAGGGGCTGGCTCGACAACGGCTACGCTCCGAACTCGGTGCTCAACAACACCCAGACCACCAGCTGGCAGGAGTTCGCCAGCGGTGACTATGCGTTCAGCGAGAACGGTACCTGGCAGCTCGCCAATGCCAAGAAGGCCGGCTTCGACTACGGGGTGATTCCCATCCCCGCCGCCGAGGGCGGCAACGCCGCGGCCCCTACCGGCGGCGAGTTCGTAACCATCCCGGTCCAGAACGACTCCGCCCGCTACGGCACATCCCAGAAGCTGGTCACTTGCCTGACCAGCGGCGATGCCCTCTACAAAACCGACACCACGCTGTCCTATGTGGCCCCCACCCGTGAAGTCCAGGACAAGCAGGTGGCCGCAAACGCCGACCTGAAGCCGTGGGCCGACGCGGTCCGGGCGGCCAGGGGCCGTACCAGCGACGACCTGGGCACCAAGTACCCGAAGATCTCCGAGCACATGTGGAAGGCCGTCCAGGCCGCTCTCAGCGGCTCCAAATCGCCCAAGGATGCGCTGTCCGAGGCGCAGTCGGCCGTCAAGTAACCAGGGATTCGCGGTCCGCAGATGAACGACACGAAACAGCTCTCGGACCGCCGGTCCGCGCTCGACAGGGTCGGGGCGGTCGCCGCCTCGACCCGAGCCGCGCGAGATCGGCGCCGTCCGGCCTCCCCGCAGTGGGCAGCCTGGGGCTTCCTCGCCCCGGTCACCGTCTATCTCGCCCTCTTCTACGCCTATCCGCTCTACCGCAACCTCGACCTGAGTCTGCGCGACTACACCGTCCGCTCCTTCGTCCAGGGCGACGCGCCGTTCACGGGCCTGGCGAACTACCGTAAGGCTTTCGACGACCCGGTCTTCGCGCCGGCCCTGCTGCACACCGCGGTCTTCACCGCCGTATGCCTGGTCTTCCAGTACGCCATCGGGCTCGCCCTCGCGGTCTTCTTCAACCAGAACTTCCGGCTTTCGGCCACGCTCCGGGCCCTGTTCCTGGTCCCCTGGCTGCTGCCGCTTATCGTCTCCTCCTCCACCTGGTCGTGGATGCTCAACAGCGACTCGGGGGTGGTCAACGCCGTTCTGCACGCCGTTGGCATCGGGCCGGTGAACTGGCTGACCTCGCCGTCCTGGTCGCTCACCTCGGTGATCATCGCGAACATCTGGATCGGCGTCCCCTTCAACCTGGTGGTGCTCTACAGCGGTCTGCAGTCCATCCCCGGGTCACTGCACGAAGCCGCCGCCCTCGACGGCGCGAACGCCTGGCAGCGCTTCTGGCGCATCACCTTCCCGCTGCTGCGGCCGGTCTCCGCCATCACGCTGCTGCTGGGCCTCGTATACACCCTCAAGGTCTTCGACATCATCTGGATCATGACCAAGGGCGGCCCGGCGGACTCGTCGACCACCTTCGCCACCTGGTCCTACCAGCTCGGTTTCGGCAACCTCCTGCCGGCCTTCGGCCCGGGTGCGGCCGTCGGCAACCTGCTCGTGGTCGCCGCTCTGGTGTTCGTCCTGATCTACGTCCGTGTCCAGCGAAAGCAGGCGCTGTCATGAGAACGGACGCTGTCACGAAGACAGGCTGGAAGACGGCCGTCGGCCTGCTGCTGACGGGGGTCATGCTCTTCCCGGTCTACTGGATGATCAACGTGTCCCTCACCCGCGACCAGGACATGCGCAAGAGCCCGCCGGACCTGTTCCCCACCCACGGCACCCTGGCCGGCTACCGCACCGTCCTCGGCGAGCAGTTGCCTTACCTCGGCACCAGCCTGGTGGTCGCCCTCGGTACCGTCGTGCTGACCGTGGTCCTGGCCGCGCCCGCCGGCTACGCCCTGGCCAAGCTGCGCCCGCGCGGCGGCGGCCTGCTGAGCTTCGTCCTGCTGGCCGCCCAGATGATCCCCGGGATCATCATGGCGATGGGCTTCTACGCCGTCTACCTCCAGCTCGGCCTGCTCCAGTCCGTGCCCGGCCTGATCGTCGCCGACTCCACTCTGGCCGTCCCCTTCGCGGTGCTGATCTTCACCGCCTTCATGTCGGGTATACCCGGCGAGCTGCTCCAGGCCGCGCAGATGGACGGAGCGAGGGCGCCGCGGACCTTCTGGTCGATCGTCCTGCCGATGAGCCGCAACGCCGTCGTCACGGTCTCGTTGTTCGCCTTCCTGTGGTCCTGGTCCGACTTCGTCTTCGCCAACACCCTGGTCAACGGCGGCGCCCGGGAGCCGATCACCCTCGGCATCTACCACTACATCGGCAACAACAACCAGGAGTGGAATGCCATCATGGCCACCGCGGTCGTGGCGTCATTGCCCGCCGCGGTCATTCTCGTCCTCGCCCAGCGCTATGTGGCGGCCGGCGTGACCACCGGCGCCGTCAAGGACTGAGTCCCCGGAGCTGCCACGCCGACCGGCGCCCTCCCGCGCCAGCCGGCCGGAACCCCCTGACCGAGAAACGAGTCACACCACATGACCGCCGCACTGTCCGGCCCGGCATTCTCCGTCCACGACATCCCGTTCAGCACGTACGGGTCCTGGTTCGACATCTCGCCCGTGATCGCGGAGAAGACGTATGCCGAGGACCTCCACCTCGTCTCGCACCAGAACGGCATGCACGGTGTCCTGCGTCTGGTCCCCCTGGAACCGGTGGGAGGCGGGCGGGCCGAGACCCGCGTCGAGGCGATACCGGGCCTGCTCAGCTGGGTCGGCGAGAGCGGGCGCGTCGAGCTCGCCTATGAAGCCCCGGACGCCGTACGCCTTCGGGGCAGCGGCCTGGGCTTCGGCGTCCTCGCCGCCGTACGGACCCTCACCCCGTTCAGCGGAACGTACTTCTTCCACGATCCGGCCGCGAACGCGCACGTCTTCACCTCGTACGAGACTGGCCGCCGCTACCGGGTCACCGTACTGTCCGGCACCCTCGCGGACGCGCCCGGAGACCAGGCCCTGGGCAGTAGCGATCGCGGTGTCACGGTGACAGCGGAGGCAGACGGCGACTGGGAGGTCGCGGTCGAGGAACTCGACACCGCTCGCCCGCCCTACGCATCCTCGGCGTCCTTTGACGACATCGCGTCGGCCGCCCAGGGAGCGTTCACGGCTTTCGTGGACGCGGTGGCGCCCTGGCGTTCGGAAGCCACCCCCGCCGCCGAACTCGCAGCCTACGTCGTCTGGTCCGCGACCGTGGCGGCGAAGGGCCTGGTCACCCGGCCCGGCGTGCTGATGTCCAAGCACTGGATGGACAAGGTCTGGAGCTGGGACCACTGCTTCAACGCACTCGCCCTGGCGCCGGGTGCGCCCGAGCTGGCCTGGCACCAGTTCCATCTGCCCTTTGACCACCAGGACGAGAGCGGCGCCTTGCCGGACTCGGTCACCCACTCCGAAGTCCTCTACAACTTCGTCAAGCCGCCCATCCACGGCTGGGCCTTCCGCCACCTGCGTGGCAGTCTGCCAACCCACCTGAGCCGGGCCGAACTGACCGAAGTATACGAGCGCCTGGAGCGCTGGACCGGCTTCTGGCTCACGGTGAGGCGCGCGCCCGGCGCCGAACTGCCTTACTACCAGCACGGCAACGACAGCGGGTGGGACAACGCCACCACCTTCGACCCCGGGCGGGTGGTCGTCACCGCAGACCTCACCGCCTTCCTCGTCCTCCAACTCCGCGAACTCGAGTCGCTGGCACGAGAGTTGGGCAGACCGGACGAGGCGAGCCGATGGGTCGGGGCAGCCGAGGAAATCCAGGCGGCGCTACTCGACCAGCTCTGGACCGGAGAGAGGTTCGTCGCGCGCTCGGCCGGGACCGGGGAGACCTGGAGCAGCGCCAGTCTCCTCGACCTGATGCCCATCGCGCTGGGTGAACACCTGCCGGCCGAGGTCACCAGCGCGCTGGCCGACCGCATCAAGGCCCACCTGACCCCGTACGGCCTCGCCACCGAGCTGACCACCTCCCCGCACTATCGGGCCGACGGCTACTGGCGCGGCCCGATCTGGGCCCCCGCCACCGTCCTCATCGAGGACGGCCTGCGCCGCGCCGGCCACCTCCGGCTGGCGGACGAAATCAGCGCCCGCTTCCGCGCCCTGTGCGAGACCCATGGTTTCGCCGAGAACTTCGACGCCCTGACCGGCACCGGCCTGCGTGACCGCGCCTACACGTGGACCGCGAGCAGCTACCTCCTCCTCGCCCGTGACCACCACCTCCGCCTTGCGGGCACCGGGACCGGCGACACCGTCGCCTGACCTGCTGGCGAGAGCTCAGGGCCGAGTGGGCTCCCATGGTCACCGCAGCAGATCGCCCGCTACCTGGCCCGCGAGCATGCTCACGACGCGGCAATGCGGGCCTGCCCGGACGATCTACCGAGCCCTGTTCGCCGGCCTCCTCGGCCGCCGCGACGCCAACTCCGCACAGAGGGCCGCCTGACCCCGAGCAACAACTGACCACTCAACAACCAAGGTCAGCCGTTAAATTGGCCCTGTCTCACTTTCGGTGGTGACCGAGCGCGCTGTTATCCGAGGAGGATGCGGTGGCGGAGGAGAGTGAATCCTGCTCGTCCGTGTATCTGGCGCGCGATCCGCTTGGTTTTGGTGTTGACGCCCTCGGTGAGGCCGTTGCTGTAGGGAAGTGTGAGTGCGGCGTTCACTGCATGGTGGTCTCGGTGCAGGCCGCGGGTGAAAGCGTGCAGGTGAGGCAGGTCGGCTGCACGGACCTGGTTGATCCAGCGCGAGAGCCTTTCAGTGTTTTCTGCACGAGGTGTCAGGAGTCCGGCGAAGTCCCGCAGCTCCGAGAGGGTGAGGGCGCGCGCCAGTTCACGGCGGATCTTCTTGGGTATCTCGGGTGGGTCGTTCTCTTCCCACAGCCGGTCATCGAGGTGGAAGCGGACCGAGGGACTCAAGTGGAGACTTCTGCGGTCCATGGCACGTTGTGCGAGCTGGGGTAGCTCACTATCGGGAACCTGGCGGAAGCTCTCTTCGATCCGCTCACGCTTGTTCCCAGCGCTCTCTGGCACCTGGGGTATGCCGAGTTGCTCGAAGGCCAAGGTGAGTTCCCTATGGGTCAGCGAGGCCAGGTGGGCAACGGCTTCGCCGACTGACGAGCGCAGTGCCGAACGATCTCTGTCGACACCATTGGCAGATAGTCGCAGATGTCCTGCAAAGTCGACAGGGGGCGAAGCACGGTGCGTGGAATCCGGCCCGGGCCAACGACTCACAGAGCCGTGACGTGAGGGATGTCGGTGGGGGTGAGGTCGGTGCGGGGCGGTGCCAGCGTGCGGGGTGGCGCCATCGGCCGGCAGTGTGGACCTGGTTCGACTCGGCAACCTTCGAGGACGACGCCGGGTTCGAGTCGGCGATGTTCAAGGGCGACGCTGGTTCGAGTCCGCGGTCTTCGAGAAGGCTGCCACCGTTGGGCTTTTTGTGTGTGCCGGGCGGGTCAGGTTGTCCGGGGCAACCTTCGGCGTCAGCGCGTCCGACGAGCGATGCTGGTCGGGGTCTGCTGAACCAGCCGAAGGGCCTGCAATACAGGGGCGGCATCAGGTCCTCGAATTTTACAAGTGACCGAACGGTGAGCCGTCCCAAGCGACACGCCCGCCTCATCGCTCAACCCGCGCCCTCTTTCATCGGCGATTAGGGTTAAACGCCACGCGAGGGTGCCATTTTGTGTTGTTTCATCCCCGGCGGCGGCCTGCGTGCAAGAGCGCCTGCCAAGCAGAACCGTCCATGGTGGGTGCCTGCCAGACCGCAAGCGCACAAGTACAGGGGAGCAATTGTGGATCAATGGGCGCGACGCGAGGACGCACGGCTGCTGACGGGGAACGGCCGGTACGTCGCTGATATCGACGTTCCTGGATGCCTCGATGCCGTGTTCGTGAGAAGTAAGCTCGGTCATGGCGCGCTGCGCGACGTGGACTGTGCCGCGGCGCGCGAGGTGGCCGGGGTGGCGGGCGCCTGGTCGGCGGCGGATCTCTCCGACTTGCCGGCGTGTGCACATGCAGGCGCGACCCTGCAGGATCTGCCGCCGGTGCCGCACACCGTGCTCGCCAAACTCTCCTCGGACGAGGCAGTGGTCGGCCGCGAGTGGCCGGCACTGGTGAAGGACCGGGTACGGTACGCCGGCGAGGCGGTCGCGGTCGTCCTGGGTGAGGACCGCTATCTGGCCGAGGACGGAGCCGCGGAGGTCACCTTCCACGTCGATCCGCTGCCCGCGGTGGTCACCCCCTCGGCCGCGGCGGAGGATTCGGTCCGTCTGTTCGACGGACTGAGCAACATCGCCCTTCGGGGGGAGGCCGGGCAGCCGATCGACGACGGTGTGTGGCAGCAGGCCGCCGCGGTGGTGGAGGGCCGGTACCGGCAGAACCTGCTCATGCCGATGCCGATGGAGTGCAGAACGATCCTCGCCGTCCCCGAGGGGGACCGGCTGACGGTATGGGCCGGACACCAGATGCCGCACAGGCTGCGCCGGGAACTGGCCGCCCTGCTGGGCTGGTCGAAGGAGCGGATCCGTGTAGTGGTCCCGGACACCGGAGGCGCGTTCGGCTCGAAGAGCGCCGCCTTCCCGGAGTTCGTGGTGGTCGCCTTCCTCGCGGTGAAGCTGCAGCGCCCGGTGCGTTGGATCGAGGACCGGCTGGAATCAATGATGGTGGCGACGCGCGGCCGGGGACAGGACCAGCACGCCCGGCTCGCCGCGGACGCCGACGGGCGACTGCTGGCCTACGAACTGAACATCGACGCCGACATCGGCGCCTACCCCCATCTCGGTGTCGGCCTGCCGATGCAGACCGCCTGGATGGCGACCGGCCCCTACGCCACCCCGCAGGTCCACGCGACACTGCGCTCGGTCCTCACCAACACCATGCTGACTTACCCCTACCGGGGCGCGGGCCGCCCCGAGGCAGTGATCGCCCTGGAGCGGTCCATGGACACACTGGCCCGGCGCCTGGGCATCGACCCCGCGGAACTGCGGCGCCGCAACTTCATCCCGCCGGAAAGCTTCCCGTACGAGACGCCCACCGGCCGCCAGTACGACAGCGGAGAATACGCCCGCGCGCTCGACCTGGCCCTGGAGAGTGTCGGCTACGACACATGGCGGGCCGAACAGGCCCGGCGCCGCACGGACTCGACAGCCAAACCGCTGGGCATCGGCATCTCCTGCTACGTGGAACGCTCGGGCGGAGAACCGGGCGGACTGCATGAATTCGGCAGCATCGAGGTCACCGCGGACGGCTCCGTCACCGTCCGGCTGGGCGCGGCATCCAGCGGCCAGAGTCACGAGACGGTCTTCCCCGCGCTGGTCGCCAAGTTCCTCGGTATCGACGAGCACCGCGTCCGGCTGATCGAGGGCGACACCGACGAACAGCCGCAAGGACTCGGCTCCTTCGCCAGCCGCACCGCGCAGGTGGCCGGAGCGCTGCTCCAGCACGCCTGCCTGCTGGTCGTCGAAGAGGCTCGCAGCCGGGCCGCGGACCTGTGGAAACTGCCGCTCGACCAGGTGGAGTGGTCGGGCGGCACCGTGCAGGCCTCCGCCGACGAATCCCTCATGGACCTGGGTGAACTGGTCAAGCACACCGGGCCGTTGCGGGTGGAGGACCGGTTCGAGACCGGAATGGCATTCCCGTTCGGCAGCCACGTCGCCGTGGCCGAGGTCGACCCGGAACTGGGTACCGTGGAACTGCTGAAAATCGTCACCGTCGACGACTGCGGAGTGGTCCTCAACCCCGACATCGTGCACGCACAGGCTTTCGGCTCCGCCCTCCAGGGCATCGGCCAGGCGCTGTACGAGGGGATCCCCTACGACGAGGCCGGCACACCGATGCTCGGCAACGGGCTACTGGACTATTTGCTACCCACGTTCACCGAGGTGCCGCCGATCGAGATCAAAGACACCTGCACCCCCAGCCCCAGCTCTCCGCTGGGCGCGAAGGGCGCGGGGGAATCGGGCTGTATCGGCCTGCCGGCGGCGATCGTCAACGCCGTGGTCGACGCACTCCAGCCGGCCGACCCGGACCTGCTGCAGATGCCGCTCACCCCGGACGTGATCTGGCGGGCGGCCCGCGCCCCGAAGCTGGAGGAGAACCGGTGAAGCCCGCTGCCTTCGACTACACGGCGCCGCACACCGTCGCCGAGGCCGTCGACGCCCTGGACGACGGACGCAAGGCCCAGGTCCTGGCCGGCGGACAGAGCCTGCTCCTGGAGATGCACCTGGAACGCATCCGCCCCGACCTGGTCGTCGACATCAACCGCATCCCCGAACTCGACGACATGCGGGTCATGCACAACACCCTGCACGTCGGCGCGCTGATCAGGCACCAGGTCTTCGAGTCCGCACAAGCCGTACCGGGTCCGCTCGGTTCGCTGTTCGCCTGCGCCGTCGTCAACATCGCCCACCCGCCCATCCGGTCCCGGGGAACGATGGTCGGCAGCTTCGGCTGGGGACACCCCGCCTCCGAATGGTGCGCCATCGCCATGGCACTGGACGCCGACATCCAGCTGCGGTCCGCACAAGGAGCGCGCACCGTCGCAGCCCACGACTACTTCCACGGACCGCTCAAGACCGAGCGCCGGCCAGGAGAACTGATCACCTCCGTGCGGTGGCCGCTGCTCGCCGAACACACCGGCGTCGGCTTCATCGAACACCGGCGCACGCACTTCTGCTTCGCGCAGGTGGCCGTGGCCGCGGTCCTCACCGTGCAGGACGGAGTGATCGCCGAAGCAAGGATCGGACTGGTCAACTGCGCCGACCGTCCGCTGCGATCGCATGCCGCGGAGCAGGCCCTGACCGGCGCCGAACTCGGCCCGCCCACCGACGGTTACCAGCTGCCTGAAACCCATCCGTTCGCCCGCGCCGGCCGGATCGCCGCGGAGCAGGACGCAGACCCGGTCGCCGAGCCGTACGCCGACCTCGCCTACCGGCGGCACGCGATCGCCGTGGTCGTCGCCAGAACGCTGTCCCAGGCCGCGAACGACCACAGGTCCCGTGTCGACGAGTCCAAGGGAGCGCGCTGATGGAGATCACCCTCACCGTGAACGGCGAGGAGTACGCCCTCGACGTGGAACCCCGGCGCATCCTGGCCGACGTGCTCCGTGAGGACTGCCGCCTCACCGGCACCCATCTGGGATGCGAGCACGGTGTCTGCGGTGCCTGCACGGTACTCGTGGACGGTGCCGCGGTCCGCTCCTGCCTGATGTTGGCCGTGCAGTGCAACGGCAGCTCCGTACGCACCGCGGAAGGCCTCGCCGGACCCGACGGTGAACCCAGCGCACTGCAGCGCGCGTTCTCCGCCGAGCACGCACTGCAGTGCGGCTTCTGCACCCCCGGGTTCCTCATGGTGGCCGCCGGCGCCATGGACGCCGACCCCGCACTCGGCGACCACCCCGAGCGCGTGGACCACATCGTCAGATCCAACGTCTGCCGGTGCACCGGCTACGAACCCATCCGCCGCGCCATCCTGCGCGCCGCCCAGGAACAGCAGGAAGCCGCGACCTGAGGAGAAGACATGGCCGCACCGGGAAGCGTCCGCGCCGGAGTCATCGACGTCCACGCGCACTGGCTGCCCCGTGAGCTGCTCGCCCTACCGCCGGGCACGGTGCCCGGCGGGATGAACGACCGCGACGGCCAGCTCTTCCTCGGCGACCACCCGTTGTTCCTGGCCACCGAGGCGATGACCGACATCGAAGCGGTCCTCGCCGACACCCTCGCGGCGGGCCTGGGGGCCCGCGTCCTGTCGGCGCCCCCTTTCGCCTTCCCCGTCTACGGGCCGTCCGAGGCCGACGAGTACATCACGGCCTACAACAACCGGCTCGCCGAAGCCGTCTCCTCCAGCGACGGCATGCTGGCCGGGCTCGGCTTGACCCGCGTGGACGACGTGGACGCCGCCCGCCGCGAGATGACCCGGCTGACGGCCATGGACGGCATCGCAGGCGTCGCCGTCCCGGCCCTCGTCCAGGGCCAGTCCTACGGCGAAGGAGCCATGCGCGAAGTACTGGCTACCGCTTGCGGCCTGGACCTCGCCGTCCTCGTCCACCCCATGCAACTGCCCAGGCCCGAATGGACAGACCTCTACCTCACCAACCTGATCGGGAACCCTGTGGAGACCACCACCGCCGTGGCCTCCCTGCTCCTGAGCGGCGTCCTGGATGAACTGCCGAACCTGCGGATCTGCTTCGTCCACGGCGGAGGATGCGCACCCACACTGATCGGCCGCTGGCAGCACGGCTGGCACGCACGGGCAGACGTCCGTCAGGGAAGCACCCACCCGCCCGCCGAAGGGTTCGCCAAGCTGTACTTCGACACCGTCACCCACGACCCTGACGTACTCGGGCTCCTGACGGCCCGCGCCTCGCGGGAGCGGATCCTGTGCGGAAGCGACTACCCCTTCGACATGGCACAGCCGAATCCCGTCCGCTTCCTTCTGGACAACGGCCTCGACGCCGCGACGCTCGAGACGAACGCCCGCCAGTTCCTGGGAATCCAGCTTCCTTCCCGAGGTACATGATGCGTCCCAGCCACGCTGTCAAAGCCCTGGTCATCGGCGGATCCGTCGGAGGACTGGCGGCCGCGCACGAACTGCGCGCCGTCGACGCCGACGTCGCCGTCTACGAGCGATCGGCGGGCCACACACAGGCACGCGGCGCGGGCATCGTCATGCAGCCCGAGGTCGAGGCACTGCTCGACCGCCTCGGCGTGACGGCCGCGTCGGTCAGCGTCGAACTGCTCGAACGCAAAGGCCTCCACGCCGACGGCAGATCGGCGGCCGTACGAGCCCCCCAGCTGATGACCGCCTGGGACACCCTCTACAACACGCTGCGGGAACCACTCGCCCCCGTCTGCTACCGCCTGGACAGTGCACTGAACAGCGTGCGGGTCGACGGAAGCGAGGTCACCGCCGAATTCACCGACGGCTACACAGCCCAGGGCAACTTCCTGGTCGGCGCTGACGGCATCGGCTCGATGACCCGCAGACTGCTCGACGCCACCTCCCGCCCGACCTACGCCGGATATGTGGCCTGGCGCGGCCTCGAACCAGAATCCGCGCTTCCGGACCACCTGCTGGACCTGCTTGCCGGCCGGTTCACCTTCTTCGGAGCCGACGGAATGCAGATGCTGTGCTACGTGGTGCCCGGGCCCGAGGGGCAACGGGAGGAAGGCTCGCGCCGAGTCAACTGGGTCTGGTACATCAACGTCGACGAGGCACACCTGCCGCACCTCCTGACAGGCCGCTCCGGCAGGCAGTACGCGCACTTCCTGACGCCAGGGGAACTAGGGTCCGTCTTCAAACGGATCTTGCCCAGAGCAGGAATGACGCGAGACTTACCGCTGCCTTGTAGGAGGTGGCGGTCTTGTCGTATCTGGTGGCGATGCCGCGGAAGCCTTTGAGCCGGTTGTTGAAGTTCCCCCCGCGCACTGGACAGCGGGTGTTTACGCTGCTGAGGTGAGGTTCTGCCTGAGCAGGGATCTCGTTTCGAGCGGGGTGACGTACCCGTAGTCGGGGTGCCGGCTGCGGTTGTACTCGACCTCGACATAGCGGAAGACGTCGGCCCGGGCAGCCTCGCGGGTCTCCCACACGGTTGTCCCGATCTCCGCTTTCAGGATGGCGAACCAGCTTTCCGCGGCGGCGTTATCGTAACAAGAGCCGACGCG
>NZ_JBEXHZ010000065.1:0-23672 GCF_040608315.1 Streptomyces sp. NPDC005195 | reverse complement strand
AACGCCGTGTGCAGAACCGCACGCCCCTCGGTCACATTGATCTTCTCACCACGGAACATCGCGTCCCGCAGCCCGAACACACCCGTCGCCACGGCGAGTTCCTGGAGCAGGGCGAGGGTCTCGTCCGTGATCAGGTGCTTGGAGTAGTCGATCCGCAGATCGCCGACCTGTACGACATAGCGCTCGGCTCGCCCGGGGTCGGTGGCGAACAGGTCCCGAAGTCGCGTGTGGAGCATGCCGTCCGCGCGGTGGTCCTCCAGGGCCACCCACTCAGGACGCCGTGTGAGCTTGGGGGAGTCAGGCATGACGGGAGGTCTCCTTGGTGCCCTCGCCCCGCAGGGCGATGGCGTACATCTCGTCCGCGTCGAGGCGGCGCAGTTCCTCGGCGATGAGTTCGGAAGTGCTGCGTACCTTCAGGGCGAGGGTGCGCGGGGGCTGTCCGGGCAGCGTCAGCGTGGCCAGCGGGCCCTCGGGGCGGTCGATGACGATCTCGCCGGCCGCCGTGCCGAGCCGTACGGCGGTGACCACCGGACCGGCGGTGACGACCCGCTCGACCGGGACGCCGAGCCGGGCGCCCAGCCAGCGGGCGAGCAGCTCGGCGCTCGGGTTGTCGGCCTCGCTCTCGACGGCGGCGGAGGTCACCTTCGTACGGGCCTGGTCGAGCGCCGCGGCCAGCATCGAGCGCCACGGCGTCAGCCGCGTCCAGGCCAGGTCGGTGTCGCCCGGCGCGTAGGAGGAGACCCGGGCGTCGAGGGCCGCGAGCGGGGCCTCGACGGCGTACATGTCGGTGATGCGGCGCTGCGCGAGGGCGCCCAGCGGGTCCTTGGCGGGCACACTGGGTGCGTTCACCGGCCACCAGACGACGACGGGCGCGTCGGGCAGCAGCAGCGGCAGCACCACGGAGTCGGCGTGGTCGGACACCTCGCCGTAGGTCCGCAGGACCACCGTCTCACCGGTGCCGGCGTCGGCGCCCACCCGGATCTCGGCGTCGAGGTGCGAGTTGGTGCGGTCGCGCGGGGTGCGGGCGTGCCGCTTGATGACGACCAGGGTGCGCGAGGGGTGTTCGCGCGAGGCCTCCTCGGCGGCCTTGATCGAGTCGTAGGCGTTCTCCTCGTCGGTGACGATGACCATCGTGAGGACCATGCCCACGGCGGGGGTGCCGATGGCCCGGCGCCCCCGCACGAGCGCCTTGTTGATCTTGCTTGCCGTGGTGTCGGTCAGGTCGATCTTCATGGCCTGCGCCAGCTCCGTCCGTCTCGTGCGAGCATCTCGTCGGCTTCCTTCGGACCCCAGCTGCCCGAGGGGTACTGCGCGGGCTTGCCGTGCGTCTCCCAGTGCTCCTCGATGGGGTCGAGGATCTTCCAGGACTCTTCCACCTCCTGGTGACGGGGGAAGAGATTGGCGTCGCCGAGCAGGACATCCAGGATCAGCCGTTCGTACGCCTCCGGGCTGGACTCGGTGAACGACTCGCCGTAGGCGAAGTCCATCGAGACGTCCCGGATCTCCATGGAGGTACCCGGCACCTTCGAACCGAAGCGGACCGTCATGCCCTCGTCGGGCTGGACGCGGACGACGATCGCGTTCTGGCCCAGCTCCTCGGTGGCCGTCGAGTCGAACGGGGAGTGGGGCGCGCGCTGGAAGACCACCGCGATCTCGGTGACCCGCCGGCCCAGACGCTTGCCGGTCCTCAGGTAGAACGGGACCCCCGCCCAACGGCGGTTGTCGATCTCCACCTTGACGGCCGCGTAGGTGTCGGTCGTCGACCCGGGGTCGATGCCGTCCTCCTGCAGATAGCCGCGTACCCGCTCGCCGCCCTGCCAGGCCGCCGCGTACTGCCCGCGCACGGTGTGCTCGCCCAGGTTCTCCGGGAGCCTGACCGACTTCAGGACCTTCAGCTTCTCCGTCAGCAGCGACTCGACGTCGAAGGCGATGGGCTCCTCCATCGCGGTCAGCGCCATCAGCTGCAGGAGATGGTTCTGGATGACGTCACGGGCCGAGCCGATGCCGTCGTAGTAGCCCGCCCGGCCGCCGATACCGATGTCCTCGGCCATGGTGATCTGTACGTGGTCGACGTACGACCGGTTCCAGATCGGCTCGTACATCTGGTTGGCGAAACGGAGCGCCAGGATGTTCTGGACGGTCTCCTTACCGAGGTAGTGGTCGATGCGGAACACCTGCTCCGGGTCGAACACCTCGTGCACGATCGCGTTCAGCTCCCGCGCGCTGGCCAGGTCGCGACCGAACGGCTTTTCGATGATCGCGCGCCGCCAGGAACCCTCCGGCGCGTCCGCCAGCCCGTGCTTCTTCAGCTGCTGGACGACCTTGGGGAAGAACTTCGGCGGGACCGAGAGGTAGAAGGCGTAGTTGCCGCTGGTGCCCCGGGAGGCGTCCAGCTCCTGCACGGCGTCGCGCAGCTGCTTGAACGCGGTGTCGTCGTCGAAGTCGCCCGGAATGAACCGCATGCCCTCGGCGAGCTGCTGCCAGACCTCCTCACGGAACTCCGTCCGCGCGTGCTCACGCACCGAGTCGTGCACCACCTGGGCGAAGTCCTGGTCCTCCCACTCGCGCCGGGCGAACCCGAGGAGCGAGAAACCCGGCGGCAGCAGACCCCGGTTGGCGAGGTCGTACACGGCCGGCATCAGCTTCTTGCGGGAGAGGTCACCGGTGACACCGAAGATGACCAGACCGGAGGGGCCCGCGATACGCGGCAGACGGCGGTCGCGCGGGTCGCGCAGCGGGTTGTCCCAGTCGAGGTCCGG
This sequence comes from Streptomyces sp. NPDC005195, assembly GCF_040608315.1. Taxonomy (NCBI): domain Bacteria; kingdom Bacillati; phylum Actinomycetota; class Actinomycetes; order Kitasatosporales; family Streptomycetaceae; genus Streptomyces; species Streptomyces sp. NPDC005195. The sequence goes on along the minus strand of NZ_JBEXHZ010000065.1, from coordinate 20,913 downwards.
GTCGGGGCCGGGTTCGGACGCGGTCGTCGGCGCGGCGGACGCGGGCTTCACAGCGCGCGGTTCCACGGCCTGGTCACCGGATCCCTCCGGCGTGGCGGCCGCATCCTGCGGGTCACCGTCGGGAAGCGCTTCACTGTGGGTCATTCCCCCTCGACTCCCTTGCCGCTCAGCGAGACCTTCACCGCGTCGAGCAGATCGCCCCACGCGGCCTCGAACTTGGCGACGCCCTCGTCCTCCAGCTGCTTGACGACCTCGTCGTACGAGATCCCGAGCCGCTCGACGGCCGCGAGGTCGGCGCGCGCCTGGGCGTAGCCACCGCTCACCGCGTCGCCGTGGATGTCACCGTGGTCGGCGGTGGCGTCGAGCGTCGCCTCCGGCATGGTGTTGACCGTGCCCGGCGCGACCAGCTCGTCGACGTACAGCGTGTCCTTGTACGCCGGGTCCTTGACGCCGGTCGAGGCCCACAGGGGGCGCTGCTTGTTGGCGCCCGCCGTGGCCAGGGCGGTCCAGCGGGACGCGCCGAAGACATCCTCGTAGGCCTCGTACGCGAGACGCGCGTTGGCCAGCGCCGCCCTGCCCTTGAGAGCCAGCGCCTCGTCCGTGCCGACCTTCGCCAGCCGCTTGTCGATCTCGCTGTCGACGCGGGAGACGAAGAAGGAGGCGACGGAGTGCACGGTGGCGAGGTCGACGCCGGAGGCCCGGGCCTTCTCCAGCCCGGCCAGGTAGGCGTCCATCACCGCGCGGTAGCGCTCCAGCGAGAAGATCAGCGTGACGTTGACGCTGATGCCGAGGCCGACGACCTCGGTGATCGCCGGGAGACCCGCCTCGGTCGCCGGGATCTTGATCATCACGTTCGGGCGGTCCACCAGCCAGGCCAGCTGCCTGGCCTCGGCGACGGTCGCGACGGTGTGGTGGGCCAGGCGCGGGTCGACCTCGATCGAGACCCGGCCGTCCCGGCCGCCGGTCGCGTCGTACACCGGGCGCAGGATGTCGGCGGCGGCGCGGACGTCCGCCGTGGTCATCATCCGGACGGCCTCGTCGACCGTCACACCGCGCACGGCGAGCTCGGCCAGCTGCTCCTCGTAGCCCACGCCCGAGCCGATGGCGGCCTGGAAGATGGAGGGGTTGGTGGTGACGCCCACCACGTGCTTGGTCTCGACGAGTTCGGCGAGGTTGCCGGACGCGATGCGCCCCCGTGAGAGGTCGTCGAGCCAGATGGAGACGCCTTCGTCGGAGAGGCGCTTCAGGTTTACCGCGGTCGCGGCTGTTTCGGTCACAGTGATCATCTTCCTTGGTGCGATCGGATCAACCGCGGGCGGCGGCGAGGGATTCCCGCGCGGCGGCGGCGACGTTCTCGGCGGTGAAGCCGAACTCGGCGAACAGGGTCCTGGCGTCGGCGGAGGCACCGAAGTGCTCCAGCGAGACAATGCGTCCGTGGTCACCGACGTACCGGTACCAGGTCAGACCGATGCCGGCCTCGACCGCCACGCGGGCCTTCACGGACGGCGGAAGCACGTTCTGCCGGTACTCGGCCGACTGCTCCTCGAACCACTCGACGGACGGCATCGACACCACCCGGGTGCCGACCCCCTCGGCCTCCAGCAGCTCGCGCGCCTCCACCGCGAGGTGCACCTCGGAGCCGGTGGCGACGAGAACCACGTCCGGCGTCCCGGTGGACGCCTCGCGCAGCACGTAACCGCCCTTCGCGGCCTCGGCGTTGACCTCGTAGGTGGGCACGCCCTGACGGGTGAGCGCCAGACCGTGCGGGGCCGGGTTCGTGGCGTGCCGGCGGAGGATCTCGGCCCAGGCGACCGTCGTCTCGTTGGCGTCGGCCGGGCGCACGATGTTCAGACCCGGGATCGCGCGCAGCGAGGCGAGGTGCTCGACCGGCTGGTGGGTGGGGCCGTCCTCGCCGAGCCCGATCGAGTCATGGGTCCAGACGTAGGTGACGGGCAGCTGCATCAGCGCGGACAGCCGTACGGCGTTGCGCATGTAGTCGGAGAAGACCAGGAAGGTGCCGCCGTAGACGCGGGTGTTGCCGTGCAGCGCGATGCCGTTCATCTCCGCGGCCATCGAGTGCTCACGGATACCGAAGTGGATGGTGCGGCCGTACGGGTCGGCCTCCGGCAGAGGGTTGCCCTCCGGCAGGAAGGACGAGGTCTTGTCGATGGTGGTGTTGTTCGAGCCCGCCAGGTCGGCCGAGCCGCCCCACAGCTCGGGGAGCACCCCGCCGAGCGCCTGCAGGACCTTGCCGGACGCGGCACGGGTCGCGACGGAGGTACCGGGCTCGAACACCGGCAGCGCGGCCTCCCAGCCCTCGGGCAGCTGGCCGGCGACGACGCGGTCGAAGAGCTTCGCGCGTTCGGGCTGCGCGGTGCGCCACTCCGCGATCCGCTTGTCCCAGACGGCGTGCGCCTCGGCGCCCCGGTCGAGGGCCGTCCGCGCGTGCGCCAGCACGTCGGCGTCGACCTGGAAGGACTGCTCGGGGTCGAAGCCCAGCACCCGCTTGGTGGCGGCGATCTCGTCGGCGCCGAGCGCGGAGCCGTGGGAGGCCTCGGTGTTCCGCGCGTTCGGCGCCGGCCACGCGATGATCGTGCGCATCGCGATGATCGAGGGACGCCCGGTCTCGGCCCGCGCCGTCCGCAGCGCCGTGTGGAGCGCGTGGACGTCGATGTCGCCGCCCGCGGTGGGCTCGATCCGCTGCACGTGCCAGCCGTACGCCTCGTAGCGCCCCAGGACGTCCTCGGAGAAGGCCGTCGCGGTGTCCCCCTCGATGGAGATGTGGTTGTCGTCGTAGAGGAAGACGAGGTTGCCGAGCTTCTGGTGGCCCGCGAGCGAGGAGGCCTCGGCGGAGATGCCCTCCTCCAGGTCGCCGTCCGAGACGATGGCCCAGATCGTGTGGTCGAAGGGGGACTCGCCCCGAGGGGTGTCGGGGTCGAACAGACCGCGCTCGTAACGGGCGGCCATCGCCATGCCCACGGCGTTGGCGACACCCTGGCCGAGCGGACCGGTCGTCGTCTCGACACCCGCGGTGTGTCCGTACTCCGGGTGGCCCGGCGTCTTCGAGCCGTAGGTCCGGAACGCCTTGAGGTCGTCCAGTTCCAGTTCGTAACCGGACAGGAAGAGCTGGGTGTAAAGGGTCAGCGAGGTGTGGCCCGGGGAGAGGACGAAGCGGTCGCGGCCGGTCCACTCCGGGTCGGCGGGGTCGTGCCTCATCACCTTCTGAAAGATCGTGTAGGCGGCCGGGGCCAGGCTCATCGCGGTGCCGGGGTGGCCGTTACCGACCTGCTGCACGGCGTCCGCCGCCAGGAGACGAGCGGTGTCGACGGCACGCCGGTCGAGTTCGGTCCACGCGAAACCCTCGGGGGAACGGTCCGGTGTCGGGGTGCTCTGCTGCGCGCTCATCTTCAAGAAGTCCTCGTGGGAAGCGTCTTAACTGCTCGGACGCGTTCAAACTTAAAAGTCTGACTTTTGCCGGGAAAGGTGCCCCTGTGTCAGCCTTCGGTGAAAGTGGGACACGCGGTGCCGCACCGAGACGACGCGAGAAGGACATGGCAGACAGAACCACCCAAGGTGGTGCCGGGGGCGGAGAAGCCCAGGACGGGATCAGGACCTTCCCCTTCCCCACCGACCTGAGCCTCTCCGGCGTCGGCATGCAGATCGGCACGATGGGGACGGGCCACACCTGGCACGTGGACGCGCCCCTGGAGCGCGTGCACCGCATCGACTTCCACGTCGTGATGCTGTTCCACGAGGGCCCGGTCCGGCACATGATCGACTTCGCCGAGTACGAGGTCGCCGCGGGCGACATCCTGTGGATCCGCCCCGGCCAGGTGCACCGCTTCTCCCGCACCGACCGCTACCGCGGCACCGTCCTGACCATGCAGCCCGGCTTCCTGCCGAGGGCGACCGTCGAGGCGACCGGCCTCTACCGCTACGACCTGCCCCCCATGCTGCGCCCCGACCCCGAGCGGCTCGCCGCCCTGGAACACGCGCTGGCCCAGCTGGAGCGCGAGTACGTCGACACGACCACCCTGCCGCTCAGCCTGCGCACCGCGGTGCTGCGGCACTCCCTCACCGCGTTCCTGCTCCGCCTCTCCCACCTTGCGGCCAGCTCCGCCGAGGCCGACCGCGAACGCGCCGACACCACCTTCACCCGCTTCCGGGACGCGGTCGAGAAGGGGTTCGCCACCAACCACAGCGTCAGCGCGTACGCCGACGCGCTCGGCTACTCCCGCCGCACCCTGGTGCGCGCGGTGCGCGCCGCCACCGGACAGACCCCGAAGGGCTTCATCGACAAGCGGGTGATCCTGGAGGCCAAGCGGCTGCTGGCGCACACCGGGATGCCCATCGGCCGTATCGGTGTGGCCGTGGGCTTCCCGGACTCCGCGAACTTCTCGAAGTTCTTCCACCAGCACACGGGGACGAACCCGGTGGTGTTCCGGGCGGAGCTGAACTGAGGGAGGGGGCGGGCCACGTGGCCCGCCCCCTCGTCGCTCGTCCGCCGTACGCGGCCGACCTCGCCGGTCAGTGGCCGAAGTCGAACCAGTTGACGTTCACGAAGTCGGCGGGCTGGCCGCTGGTGAAGGTCAGATAGACGTCGTGGGTGCCGGTGACGCCGGTGATGTTGGCCGGGACCGTCCGCCAGCTCTGCCAGCCACCGGTGCCACCCACCGCGAAGCTGCCGACGGGTGTGCTGGTACGGCTGTCGAGGCGCACCTCGACCAGGCCGCTGACGCCGCTCGCCGCACCGCTCGCGACCCGGGCGTAGAACTGCCTGGCCGCCGAGGAGCCGAAGTTGACGCCCTTGTAGAGCGCCCAGTCACCGTTAGCCACCGAGCCGATGTCCTGGCCGCCGCCGGTGTCCGTGGTGGTCTCGGCGATGGTGCCGGACTGGCTGTCGTACGACTCGGCCTGGATGGCGCCGTAGGCGTCGCGGTTGCCGGTCGGGGGCGGCGTGGTACCGCTCCCACTGGCCTGCAGCACCTGGACGTAGTCCACCACCAGGGGGTGTCCCGGCACCGTGCCCGAGTCGGGACCGCCGCCGAACGCGCCCGGGAAGCCGCCGCCCATCGCCACGTTCAGGATGACGAAGTAGCCGTGGTTGGTGGCGTTCGCCCAGGTCGTCGCGTCCACCTGGTTCGCCTTCACGGTGTGGAAGTTGACACCGTCGAGGTAGAAACGGATCTCCTCGGGGCTCGTCGACCTGTCCCACTCCATCGCGTACGTGTGGAAGCCGGCCTGGCAGGTCGTGCCGGCACAGGGGGTGTTGCCGCCGATGCCGCTCGTCTCGTTGCACGGCCCGCCCGGATTGGTGCCGCAGTGCATCGTGGCCCACTCGGTGTTGAGGCCCTGCACGTTCTCCATGATGTCCAGCTCGCCGACGCTCGGCCAGTTCTGGTAGTTGCCGCGATAGGGCGCGCCCAGCGTCCAGAAGGCGGGCCAGTAACCCTTGGCCGCGGCGCCGGTCACGTTCGGCATCTGGAGCCGCGACTCGACGCGCAGTTTGCCGCCGGCCGGCGGCTGGAAGTCGGTGCGGGTGGTCTCGACGCGGCCCGAGGTCCAGTTGCCCGCGGCGTCGCGGCGCGGGGTGATCAGCAGGTTGCCGTTGCCGTCCAGGGCGACGTTGTTGGTGCTGGAGGTCATCGTCTCGACCTCGCCGGTGCCCCAGTTGGCGGCGCCGCCGGGATAGCTGGTCCCGGTGTCGTACTGCCAGTTGGAGGTGTTGACGCCGGTTCCGGCGGCTCCGTTGAAGTCGTCGACGAAGACCTGGGACCAGCCGGAGGGGGGAGTGGGCGCGGACGCGTTCGCGGGGAGGGTGGCGGCCGCGGCGGCGGCCGCCACCAGGCTCAGGGTGCCGAGGACGGCCACCAGGCCGCGCCGCACGGGGCCGCGTCTTACGAGGGTGCCGGAGGGTTCACGCATGGGTGCCTCTCAGGTACGGGGTGGGGGTGCGCGGGTGCTGCCGACGCACGCTGAGAGCGCTCTCAGAGTGCGTCGGCCAATGTGCTCCCCGCCACTCGCACCGTCAAGAGGTAAAACCGAGAAACTCCTTGCACCACAAGGGAGTTCACGCCATGAAGGGGGGATTACGGGACATCCCTCGAAGGGCGCTCCCTGACTTCGGGGCCGCCCGGGACGGTTTCCGGCCGTCGAGGCGGTCGAGGCCGTTGGACGGATCAAGGTGCGGGAGGTGGCCGGGCGCTGGGCATGCGGGACGTCCGCGACGTCGTACTCGTCGCCGTGTCCGACGGCCGAGGACTCCGTCCAGGTCCCTCCGGACGAGCGGCCACCCATTGCGGGCCGTGTACGGCGGAGTCCTCATGGGCGCGGGAGTGATCCGGCGCCGCCCTCCGGGTCCGGGCTCGGGCCGCGCCGGTACGGCCGTCCTGGCCGTCCTCCGAGCCCGGCTCGGGCCGCGCCGGTAAGGCGGTCCTACGAGCCCGGGTCGGCCCGCGCCGGTACGGCCGTCCTCGTCCCCGTCCGGGCCGGCGGCTCCGGCCGGGGCTGCCATCCCAGTGCCCGCGAGATCCCGCGCGCGGCCAGCCGGACCGCCGGGACCAGTGCCGGTACCTGTCGGTCGTGCCAGGGCACCACGACCGACACCGCCGCGGCCACGGCCCCGCCCGCCCGCCGCACGGGAGCGGCGACGGACACGGCGTCGTCGGTGACCTGGCGGCTGCTCACGGCCACGCCGGTACGGCGCACCTCGGCGAGCTCCTGGCGCAACCGTGCCCCGTCGGTGATCGTGTGCGAGGTGAACGCGGTCAACGGCCCGCGGCAGTAGGCCTCCTGGAACGCCGGATCACCGTGGGCGAGCAGCGCGAGGCCGACGCCGGTCGCGTGCAGCGGCCAGCGGGCGCCGACCTGGATGCGGACGCCCACCGCGGAGCGTCCGGAGAGCCACTCGATGTACACGACCTCGGGGCCGTCGCGGACCGCCATCTGCACGTTCTCGTGCGTGGCCTCGTACAGGTCCTCGAGGTACGGCAGCGCGGCCTGCCGCAGCGCGAGGCCGCGGGGAGCCAGTGCCGCGATCTCCCACAGACGCAGCCCCACGTGGTAGGCGCCTTCCTCGTCCCGTTCCAGCGCGCCCCACGCACTGAGCGCGCCCACCAGCCGGTGCGTGGTGGTGAGGGTGAGCCCGGCGCGCCGGCTGATGTCCGTGAGGCACAGCGCCGGGTGCTCGTGGTCGAAGGCGGCGAGCACGGCGAGCAGCCGGTCGGGCGCCGAGAGCGGGGTCATGCGCCCGGTCCGGGTTCCGCGATCCGTCGCCGGGGAGCGAGCGGGGTGATCCGCCCGGCCCGGGCCGGCGGGCCGGTGCGGATCGCCGGTCACACGGGGACCCGCGTCCTCGGTGGCACGCTGCTGCCGGTGATGGCGGGCTCCCTGGGCCGGGCCCCGGGCGGGGGCGGATCGTACGTACGGGGCACAGCATGCCGCGCGGGCGGGGCGGCGACAATGACGGGCGCAGGTAAATGGCCGGCCCGTCCTCGCCGCGCCCCTCACCCCCGGCGGCTCACCCCCGTCGCCCCCACTGATCGTCGCCCACCCCGAGCGCGGCCACGGAACTCCCGGGGGCTGCCGTCCGGATCACGTGGCGGGACGCCGGGCCTCAGCGTCCGCCCACCACATCGACGAAGACGGGGTTCGCGTAGAACCAGGTGTCGACCCAGGGGTCGCCGTCTCCGGGCACGTGCGGTATCGGGCCGTGCGGGTCCACCGAGGCGCCGAGGTAGCCCGCGCCGTGGCGGTTGCCGTCGCTGCCGCGCAGCCGTACGTAGAAGGACTCGTCGCCGGCGACCAGCGGAATGCGCAGGGTGTAGGTCCCTTTCCGGCCGCCCACGTCCAGCGTCCGTACCACTGAGGTGTCCGGCGCCCGCCAGTCGTCGCGGTCGGCCGCAGGGCCGCGGACCGCGCCGCGGATGACGTCGACGTGGGCCAGCCTCGGAAGGATGTCGTGGGGGTTGGGGCGCGAGGCGGTGGTCACGGTGACCGTCAGGGTGAGCTTCTCGCCCGCGCGGGCGCGCAGCCGGCCGCCCAACGTCATGCCGTGTCCGTGGTCGCAGTCCCGCCTCAGCCGGACGTCGAGGCCGTCGAGCAGATGGCCGTGGTCGAGCCAGACCCGGCCCGCGCGCAGTCCCGCCATCACGGCCCGGTGGTGGTAACGGGTCACGCCCACATGGGTGCGGCTGAACTGGCCGGGCCAGAAGTCGCCGCCCGGCTGCGGGGCATCGGTGTCGACGGGGTCCGGGAGGCGCCCGGTGTTGTCGAAGTTCTGCCCGGGCGCCCAGTCGCCGTTCTTCCAGGTGTCGAAGACGACGCGGTGCACGTCGGAGTTGGTGGTGATCGTGAAGAGCCTGCCCTCGGCGAGCATCGCGTCCCACATGCCGCCCACGGTCGCCGTCATCCAGTCGAAACCGCCGTACAGGACGTAGGCGTCCTCGGCGTAGCCCGGCCAGGAGCTCCCGGACGGCTTGTTGGTGTACTCGCCGCGCTGCTGTCCCGAGCCGATCCAGCCCGGGATGCCGCCGCCCTGGGCGCCCGGCGCGCCCTCCATGCCGATCATGACCTCGGGTGCCGCGTCCCGCCAGCCGCGCATCTCGTGCGGTGAGTCGATGCCCAGGCGCAGCGGGTGGTTGGCCAGGACGAGTACGTCGTCGACGTATCCGGTACGGCGCTGCTCGGCCAGCCATCGGATGGCCTTGACCGCGTGTGCCTCGTTGCGCGCCGTGTCCGGATGGGAGGCGGCGCCTTCGGTGTATCCCAGCAGCTTGCCGTCGTAGGCGAGTTCGAAGCGGGTGAGCAGGTCCGTCTCGTGCGGCCCCGGCGCAGCGAAGACGGTGGCGTGCTCGGCGGCCGGGATGTACCACTCCAGGCCCTGGAAGATCAGCTGGCGCGGGTTCTCGGCGCGCGCCCGGAGGATCTCCTGATGCTCCAGTTGCGCGCCGTGGGCGGCGTGCCCGAAGTTGGAGTGCTCGTTGAAGACCATCCAGTCCAGGCCGTACCGGGCGCCTGCCCGGGCGAGCTGGGAGAACGTGTACTTCGCGTCGTGGCTGTACACGGAGTGGACGTGGTGGTCGCCGACGAGGTACGCGAGGCGCGGGTCGTCGCCGCCGAGGTCCCGGCCCCGGGCGGCGGCCGGGGCGGCCGGGGCGGCGAGCGGTCCGGCCGCCAACGCGGCGCCGAACAAACCTGCCCGGCGCAGGAGTTGGCGTCTGGAGACACCCTGCGGGTCGAGGCGGGCGGGGGAGACGGACGGGTCGGCCCAGGCAGGCAGGCGCTGTTCGGTCATGGTCGGGTGGCTCCCTCGGTCAGTGGTTCATGAACGACGTGACAGGAAGGGCGCGTTCGACGATGCGTACGTCGCCGAGCAGGCCGTGCAGGATCTGGTCGATCTTCCCGGCGTACTCGTAGCCGCCGAGCAGCCAGGGCAGCTTGAGCGAGGTGAGTCCGACGGCGGAGGTGTGCGGATTGCGCGCCACCGGGCAGCCCTGGACGTACATCGTGGTGTGCCGGCCGTCGTTGACGACGGCGACGTGCCACCACCGCTCGCGTGCCGTCTCGTCGCCCCAGTTGGTGACGATGCCCTGCTGGTCGAGCGGCCGCGCCGCCCACTGCGGACCCGGCCCGTCGGACAGGGAGAGCGTGGCGAGCGGCTCGTCGGGGTCGTCGGCGGTCTTGCCCGCGTCGCCGCCCGTTCCGGTACGGCTGACCAGCGCGGCCCACGCGTGGTGGGAGGCGTCCCAGTCGGCGGGGAGCCGGTAGAACGCCTCGATGGTGTAACCGCGCTCGAAGGTGGCGGAGTTGAGGGGAGCGCCGTCGACCGTACGCAGATAGGCGCCGGCCAGTGGTGGCTTGCCGCCCTGGAAGGCGAGGCTGCCGTGTCCCGGCTGGTCGGGGTGGTGCGCCGACGACCAGGTGAGCGAGCCGCCGCCGACCGGGACCACGGAGAGGTCGTTGCCGTGTCCGGACAGGTCACGGACGGTGCCCTCGACCGCCGCGCCGTCCGGGTGACCTTCGAAGCGCCAGTACGCGACCGTGCCCCGGAGAAGCATCCGCGCGGCGGGCCGGGACGGGCGCGCCGGGACCGGTGCGAAGCCCGCGAACCGCTGCTCGAAGTCGACGGCGACCGAGAACCGGTCGGCGTCGCCGCTGAGTTCGATCTCCTGCCGCTCCAGCTCGTTGAGCCCCTCGGCGGCCCGGCCCAGGATCCAGGGTGAGATCGTCTCGACGTCGATGGTGTTCCGGTCGAGGTCGAAGCGGTACAGGCGGATCATCGCCGCCCCGCCGTAGTAACGGTTCTGATAGTTGGTCAGATGCAGGTGCACGTCGTGCCCGGCCGCGTTCGTGCGGGTGGCGCGGGCGGCGGGCCAGTAGTGCCCGTTCAGGGTCAGGAAGATCTGGTCCTGGTCGTGGACCAGTTCGTCCCAGAGCTGTCGGCCGTACGAGGAGAGGGTGTCGTCCTCGACGACGAGTTCGTGCGTGGTGAGGATGACGGGGGTTCTCGGGTGCCGGGCGATGACGTCCTTCGCCCACGCGTACCCCCGCGCCGACAGCCGCCAGTCCAGGGCGAGGACGAGCCACTCGCGGCCCCCCGCCTCGAAGACGTGGAAGGTGTTGTAGCCGTCCGGGGACGCGCCGCCGAACGTACGGCTCCCGCGGAAACGCCGTGGTCCGAAGGTCGTGAGATACGGGGTGGAACCGCGCTGGTCGTCGGTGGAGGAGCCGACGTCGTGGTTGCCCGCGAGCACGCTGTAGCCCACACCGTGCCGGTCGAGCAGCTCGAACGCCTTGCCCGCCGCGTCGAACTCGGCCTGCGCGCCGTGCTCGGTGAGGTCGCCCAGGTGCGTGAGGAAGACGATGTTCTCGTCCTTCCCGTGCTCCAGCAGGTACCGCAACGAGGCCTCGATCGGCGCGGGGTTGATGCTCGGCCCGTCGAACAGGTACTGGGTGTCCGGCATGACGGCGAGGGTGAAGCGCCGGCTGTCCGGGTCGGGCCGATGGGCCGCGCCCGCCGAGGCGGTCGTGGCGGTCGTGGCACGGGCGGTGGCCGCCGGCAGGGTGGCCACCGCGGTCGCGGCGCCGAGCAGAGCCGTGGCCCGCAGGAAGCCGCGTCTGCCGGCCTGTGCCTGCTCGGTCTCGGCCCGCTCGGTCTGTGTCGGGTCATGCGAAGTGCACACGTCTGCTCCATCGGGAAGAAGGTGGGGTACGGGCGGGGTCAGAGCAGGCGCGGCGTCCGGGAGCGGCGGTGGGTGCCGGACCGGACGACACGGCCGGGCGAGGTGTCGGGTCCGCGGGAGGCCGTGCCGAGGCCGCGGTGGGCGGCGTCGAGTCCCACGGACCGGCGGCGCGGGGCCGTGCCGCCCGGTTCGTCGTGGCCGCTCGGCGTCCGGCACGGCGGGGGGACGGAAGCGGCGGCGCGCGGCGGTGGGACGAGCGGGTCGTCCTCGTCGGCTTCGACGGGCGGACCCGGCCGGGCCGCCGATGACATGAGGGTCACTTGGAGCTCGCTCCCGGCGTACGCGAGGCGTACCGGCGCGGTGATTCCCCGGTGCTCGGACGCCACCGGCCCGGGTGTGCGGTCGGGGGAGGACACCCCCTCGGCGACGAAGGCCCCGGCGCGGATCGCCTCGCCGAAGTCACCGCGGTGGGCCCGGCGATGGCCCGGGGCGGTGACACCGTGCTCGTACAGCCCGGCGCCACCGCGCCCGGCCGGTCCTCCGTCGTTCACGCGTCGAAGAATGCCGTGGTCCCAGAACTCCCGGATGAAACCGCCCTGAAGACCCGGGGTGGACTCGATGGCCTCCCAGTGGGCGCGAGCGTCTCGCCGCCGTCGTCCAGGGCGTGCGAACGCACGCACCGGAGCCGAGCAGAAATGAGCAGAGAGGTGACTGAACAGGACGAGTATTGTTCGCGGGGTGCCGGCAGAGCGACGACATCAGCTCATCCTCCGGGCCCTGCGCTCCGGCGGGCCCGCGACCGTGGCCGATCTCTCCGAACAGCTGGGCGTGAGCCCGGCCACGGTCCGCCGTGACCTGCTGAGACTCGAGGGGGAAGGCCTGCTCACCCGGGTGCACGGCGGCGCGGTCGTCGACGGGGGCGACCAGCCCTTCGCCGAGGTCGCTGAGGTCGCCGAGGTCCGGGTGGCCGAGAAGGACGCCATCGCGGCGTGCGCCGCGTCGATGGCCGAGGACGGCCAGTCCGTCCTGCGGGACGTCGGGTGGACACCACCGTGGTCGGGATACCGGTCAAGCGCGCCATGATCCAGGCCGGTGACAAGGTCGCCCTGCTCGCCGACCGCGCGAAGTTCCCGGGTACGGGCATGGCGCGGGTCTGCGGACCCGAGGAGCTGGACATGGTGGTGACGAACGGTCCGCCGGACCCGGGGACGCGGTCCTCGTGGGAAGAAGCGGGCGTGCACGTGGTCGTGACAGGAAAGGCGGAGACGGCGTGAAGCTGACGATTCTGGGTGGCGGCGGATTCAGGGTGCCGCTCGTGTACGGGGCACTCCTCGGGGACCGCGCGGAGGGCCGTGTCACCCGTGTCGTCCTGCACGACGTGGACGCGGAGCGGCTGACGGCCGTCGCCCGGGTGCTGAACGAGCAGGCCGCGGGGGACGCCGACGCCCCCGAGGTGTCCTTCACCACCGACCTCGACGACGCCCTGCGCGGCGCCGACTTCGTCTTCTCGGCGATCCGGGTCGGTGGCCTGGAGGGCCGGGCGGCGGACGAGCGGGTCGCCCTCGACGAGGGAGTCCTCGGCCAGGAGACGGTCGGCGCCGGCGGCATCGCGTACGGCCTGCGCACGGTGCCGGTGGCCGTCGACATCGCCCGGCGGGTGGCCCGGCTCGCCCCCGACGCCTGGGTCATCAACTTCACCAACCCGGCCGGTCTGGTCACCGAGGCCATGTCCCGCCACCTGGGTGACCGGGTGATCGGCATCTGCGACTCGCCCGTCGGCCTCGGCCGCCGGATCGCCACCGTCCTGGGCGCGAACCCCCGCGAGGCCTTCATCGACTACGTCGGCCTCAACCACCTCGGCTGGGTACGGGGCCTGCGCGTCGAAGGCCGGGACGAACTGCCGCGACTGCTCGCCGACCCCGAACTGCTCGGCTCCTTCGAGGAGGGCAGGCTCTTCGGTGCCGACTGGCTGCGCTCCCTGGGCGCCGTCCCGAACGAGTACCTGCACTACTACTACTTCAACCGTGAGGCCGTCAGCGCCTACCAGCGCGCGGAGAAGACGCGCGGTGCGTTCCTGCGCGACCAGCAGGAGCGGTTCTACGACGAGATGAAGCGCCCTGACACCGCCGCGCTCACCGCCTGGGACCGCACCCGCGCCGAGCGCGAGGCCACCTACATGGCCGAGAACCGGGACGCGGCCGGCGCGGGCGAGCGCGCCGCCGACGACCTCTCCGGCGGCTACGAGAAGGTGGCGCTCGCGCTGATGCGGGCCATCGCCCGCGACGAGCGCACCACCCTGATCCTCAACGTCCCCAACCGCGGCACCCTCGCGGTGCTGGACGCGGACGCGGTCATCGAGGTGCCCTGCCTCGTCGACGCCAACGGCGCCCACCCCGTCTCCGTCGCCCCCCTGCCGGGCCACGCCACCGGACTGGTGTGCTCGGTCAAGGCGGTGGAACGCGAGGTGCTGTCCGCGGCCGAGTCGGGCTCGCGCACGACCGCCGTCAAGGCCTTCGCCCTCCACCCGCTGGTGGACTCGGTGAACGTGGCCCGGCGACTGGTCGACGGATACACCTCCGTCCACCCCGGTCTGGCGTACCTCAGGTAGCGCCTCCCGTCCGCCTGGAGGCCTCTCCCGCGCGACGAACGCCACCGGCGACGCGATGGTGTGGTCGCCGCGGCCGTGCGGGCGCGGACACCGCGGCGGGCCGCCCGGAGGGACTGACGGTCCGGGTCGCCGTAGCGGAGCGCGGGGGTGGGGGTACCCGGCCGGGTGACGGCCGGATACCCCCACGGACGAGGTGTCAGCCGGTGAACCCGGCGGTGATGGAGGTGAACTGCCAGGTGTTCTGGCTGATGCCGGAGCAGTTGCTCACCACGCCGCCCCCGGGGCAGGGCCGGTCACGGTTGACCGCCCAGTAGGCGAGCCGGGCGATGTGATGGGTGTTGGCCCAGTCGCGGATCGAGGTCCAGATGGCCGGCGTCGTGTTCTCCTGCTGGTCGGACAGGCCGTTCATGCCGGAGATGCCGATGTGGGAGTACGCGGTGGCGTCGTCCCAGCCGAAGGTCGACTTCAGCTTGGCCTTCAGCCCTTCGGTGGCGTTGACGGTGTTGTTGTACATGTCGGAGCCGCCGCCGAAGTCGAACGGCATGATGGTGAAGACGTCGATGCCGGCGTTGAGCGACTGCGCCTGCTCGATGAGCCGGTTGCCGTAGTACGTCGGCCCGGTCGTCGAGGTGCCGAACGTGACGATCGTGCGCAGGCCGGGGTTGTTGGCCTTCACGGTCTTCAGCGCGGTCAGGATCCTCGCCTGGACGGCCTCGTTCTCGAACTCGTCGGTGTTCTCGATGTCCATGTCGATCGCCTTGAGGCCGTAGGCGTCGATCACCTTCTGCAGCGCGCCCGCCAGCGCACCGGCGGAGGAGCAGTTGGCGCCGAGCTTGCTGCCCTGCCAGCCGCCGAACGACGGGACGACGTCACCGCCCGCGGAGCGGATCTGGTTGATGACGGTCTGGTCGGTGCCGCCGGTCAGTGGCCGGCTGCTGTCCCAGGCGGGGTTGCAGCCGCCCGAGTCGAGCATGAACGCCATCGTGAACCACTTGACCCCGGTCGAGCTCATCACCGAGGTCGCGCTCGGCGGGTCGCCCCAGCCGAGGTAGAGGTAGGGCGCCGCCTGCTTGAAGCCGGTGGGGCCGCCACCGCCCGCGCTCGTCGTCACGCTCACGGAGTTCGAGGCCGCGGAGGTGTTCCCGGCCGCGTCCCGCGCCTTCACCGTGAAGGTGTACGCCGTGCTCGGCGACAGCCCGCTGACCGTGGCGCTGGTGCCGGAGACACTGAGCACCTGGTTCGAGCCGCTGTAGACGTCGTACGCGCTGACGCCGACGTTGTCGCTCGAGGCGCCCCACGACAGCGACACGCTCGACGAGGTCTTGCCGGTGGAGGTCAGGTTCGTCGGCGTGGTCGGCGCCTGGGTGTCGGAGCCGCCTCCCCCGCCCGGACCGTCGAGGCTGATGTCGTCGGCGTAGTAGGTGCCCTGCGCGTACCAGCCGTGGACATAGATCTTGGCGCTGGTCTGCGAGGCGCCGGTGGTGAAGGACACGGAGAGCTGGCTGTACGCCGACGGGGAGGTGGTCCAGGTCGAGGCACCGCCGTCCACGCCGAGGTAGACATAGCTGCCGCGCACCCAGCCCGAGAGGCTGTAGGTGGTGTTCGGCTGCACCGAGACGGTCTGGCTGCACTGAGCGTTGTCACTCGAACTCGCCGCGCCCGCGAGGGCCTTGGAGCCTCCGTGTACGGGGCTGGAGACGACCGAGCCGAGGTTCCCGGTGCAGGACCAGGGGGAGAGACTGCCCGACTCGAGGCCGGGATTGGAGAGGATGTTGGCCGCCTGGGCCGTGGTGGGGAGGGCGACCGCCCCGGCCAGGGCCAGGGCGGCGGTGCCGAGCAGAGCGAAGAAGCGACGTCTGGAACGTCCGAGGTCGGTGATGCGCACGCGATCTCCCTGCAGAAATGGGGGTGTTCGGGAGTGCTGAGAGGTGCGCAACCAAGTTGGTATGGACCAATCGCGCTGTCAAGACGCTGAGCGAGAACTGGTCCGGACCGGTGGGCCGACAGTGGACACAAGGGGAGCGGTGAAGCGGGACGAGGGGAGCGAGAAGGGGGAGGAGAGGGTGAACTCGGCGGGGCGGCCCCCGGGGCGACGGGTGCGGCGGCGGTCAGGCGGGAGAGACGGCGGCGCTGCTCGCACCCGCGGACGCGGACGCCGTGAGCGTGGCCGGTGTCGTGGCCGGTCCCGGTGTCGTGGTGACCTCCGCCGCCGGAGCCGGGACGGCCGGCAAGGTGGGGGTGGGGGCGGGGGCGTGAGTGTGGGAGTCGGTGCGCTGCTGCGGCACCGACACCGGGCGCACCGGACGCGGCCCCGCCACCACGGTGTAGTCCGGTGCGAGCGCCGACGGCACCAGTTCGCCCGTCTCCTCACCGAGTGCCAACTGCACCGCTGCCCAAGGGGCGTTGACACCGCACTGGGCGAGCTGGTGCAGACCGCCCGCCGGACGGGTGTTGACGTCCATCAGAACCGGCTCGTCGCCGAACATACGGAACTGGATGTTCGTCAGGTAGTGCAGCCCGAACGCCTCCGCGAGCAGCCGCGCGGGCTCGATCCACGAAGGGTGGAGCGTGAAGCCCCGGCGTCGCCCGTTCTTGGTGCGCCCGACCGCCAGGCGAACTCGGCCGTCCGGACCCGTCAGGCAGTCCACGGACACCTCCGGCTCCGCCAGACGCGGCATGACCAGCCAGTCGACGGGCTCCTCGTCCTGCCGCATCGCCTCCATCACCAGGTCGAGCGGCACGTACGGGCTCGGGAACCCGTTGAGGTGCATCATCGAGAAGGGGGTCCGCGTCAGGACGCGGAAGCCCACCCCGCCCGCGCCCGCCGCGGGCTTGAAGCAGGCATGGTGGCCGTCGGCCTCCAGCGCCTCGACCGCCGCCACCAGTTCCTCCGGGGTACGCACCCGCCACCACGGGGGCACCGGCACCCCCACGGCCTCCACCGCCTGGTACGCGGTGGCCTTGTCCTGGAAGACGGCCACGGCCTCGGCGGTCGGCGCCAGCAGAGCCGTACCGAGCGCGGCGAACTCCGCGCGCTGCGCCACGATCGCCGGCTGGTGCAGGACCGGCACGAACACGTCGATGGAGTGCCGCGCGCACTGGTCGAGCGCGTACTCGACGTAGGCGGCGGGAGAGAGGCCGTCCGGCTCCATGGCGGCGGTGTCGGCGGCCGCCAGCACGGGGGAGTCGGGATCACCGTGGGTGGCGTGGATCTCGACCGCGCGGCGCTGCGGATTACTTCGCAGCTGGTCCATGAAGAACACGTTCTCCGCGTACGTGCGGTTGAGCCAGACGCGTACGCGAGAGACCATGCAGGCCGCCTTTCACGGTTCCCGGGCACGGCGGAGCGGGCCGTGCCCGGCCAAGGGGGAGGGAGGAACACCAAGCCGCCGTACGCCAAGGTAGGTTCATGGCGGCCGTGTTGGGGCGATCATAAGGGGAGCGGGACCACGGTGGTGCTACGGGCCTGTTACGGAATTCCCGCGACGCGGCACCGAGCTCCCCGGGCCGGAACCGGACCCCGCCGCGCGCGGTCCGTTCTTGTCCCGCGAGGGTGAATGTGTTCTTGTGTTTCCAGGTCCTTTTCTCGGAGGTGGCGGGGTGCGGTCGACGGCCGGCGGACACGGAAACCTGCTGGCCATCAGCGACCTGCACATCGGGTATCCGGAGAACCGCGCCCTGGTCGAGGAGATGCGCCCCTCGACGGACGACGACTGGCTCCTGGTGGCCGGTGACGTCTCGGAAATCGTGGCCGACATCCACTGGGCCCTCGAAACACTCGCGGGACGCTTCCGCAAAGTCGTCTGGGTGCCGGGCAACCACGAGCTGTGGACCCATCCGAAGGACACCGTGACGCTGCGCGGTGTGGAGCGCTACGAGCATCTCGTGGCCCTCTGCCGGGAGCTGGGCGTCACGACCCCCGAGGACCCCTACCCGGTCTGGGACGGGGCGGGCGGCCCCGTCGTCGTCGCGCCGCTCTTCCTGCTCTACGACTACTCGTTCCTGCCGCCGGGCTGCGCGACCAAAGACGAGGGCATGGCGTACGCGGAGAAGACCGGGGTGATCTGCACCGACGAGTACACCCTCCATCCCGACCCCTATCAGAGCCGCGAGGCCTGGTGCCGGGCCCGGGTCGCGGAGACGGAGCGCAGGCTCACCGAGCTGCCCGAGGACCTGCCGACGGTGCTCGTCAACCACTATCCGCTGGACCGCCACCCGACCGACGTCCTGCGCTATCCCGAGTTCGCGATGTGGTGCGGCACCGGGCTGACCGCCGACTGGCACCGCCGGTTCCGCGTCGAGGTCATGGTCTACGGTCATCTCCACATCCCGCGGACCACCCACCACGAGGGCGTCCGCTTCGAAGAGGTCTCGGTGGGCTACCCCCGTGAGTGGCGCCCTCGCCCCGGGCGGCCGGGAACACTGCGCCGCATACTGCCGATGGAGGTCGGAACCGGTGATCGAGGAGCTGCTCCCGGACTCGGTCGTGAGCGTGGAGGCGCTCGGTGACGACGCGGCCGACGGCACGCGGCTGTATCCCGAGGAAGAGGCGCTCGCGGTCTCGTTCGTACCCAAACGGCGTAATGAGTTCGCCGCCGTACGCGGCTGCGCCCGGCAGGCCATGGAGAAGCTCGGGGTGGCCCCGCGCGCCATTCCGCGCGGGGTCAGCGGAGCGCCGGTCTGGCCGGCGGGGCTGATCGGCAGCATGACGCACTGCGAGGGCTACTGCGCCGCGTCGCTCGCCCACGCCGGTGACCTGGCCGCCCTCGGTATCGACGCCGAACCCCACCAGGAACTCCCCGAGGACGTCATCGTCTCGGTGGCACTGCCCACCGAGAACGACCGCCTGCGCCGGCTGGCGGAGCGGGACCCGTCCGTGCACTGGGACCGGCTGCTCTTCAGCGCCAAGGAGTCGGTCTACAAGGCGTGGTTCCCCCTCATGGGGCAGTGGCTGGACTTCCTGGAGGCGGACATCGACCTCTTCGAGGACGACGGCCCGGCGCCGCGCGGCACCGGATCGGGGGCTTTCGCGCCCGGGGACCCGGTGTCCAGGGACTCCCCGAGCGGTCCCGTCACCGGCGGTCCCGAACACTCCGGCGGATTCCGGGCCGCGCTCCTGGTACCGGGACCGCTGGTCGGCGGGCGCCGGATCCAGTCCTTCGACGGACGCTGGACCATCCGGCAGGGCCTGCTGGCCACGGCCGTCACCGTGCCCCACGGCGGAGCGGGCGCGGCGTAGCGCGAGAACCGGCCTCCTGCGGCCGTGGCCGCCTTCCTCATGCTCGTGGCCGGGGGCCACCGTCCCGCGGCCGGACTGTCCTCGCACGGGCCTCGCACGGGCCCCGCACGAGTCGGGCCGCGTCGCCCGCGCCGGTGCTCCGCCCCGAGCGCGGGACCTCAGGGCAGCCGCCCGCCGGGCTCCGGACACCAGCGGTGCAGCAGCCGGAAGAACTCCTCCTCGTTGCCCGCGAGTCCGGCCGCCGCCAGCGCCCGCTCCGCCTCCGCGAGCGCGGAGGGCGCCACCACAGGCGGCCGGTGCGTGTCCGGCGTACCGTCGAAGGCGGCTCGTACGGTCTGGAGGAGACGCAGATACGCCTGCACGGCGGCGCGTTCGTGGTCGGTCAGTACGGCGGTCGGCATCGGACGGCTCTCCCCGGGTCGGCTGGTCGTGAGCGGTGCGTGGCACTACGTGACCCCAGCTTGCCGTCCACCACTGACAATGCCGTTGCGATGTGCGGGGGTTCGCCCGCTTAGCGGAGGCGAAACCTCACGGAAATCCCTCGTGGGACAGGAGCCCTAGGCTGGGAGGAGGAGCCGGAGGCCGCCCGCTCGGTGGCCCGGGAACAGGAGGTGAGCCCGTGGCCGACGTACCGCCTCGGCGTCCGAGGCGCAACCTGCGACTGCGCTCGGTGGGCGGCGCGGAACTGCGCCTGCAGCATCGCGTCGTGCACGGCTACCGGCGTGCCTACCGCGTCGCGGGCGAGGGGCCCGCGCTGGTCCTCATCCACGGCATCGGCGACTCCTCGGCGACCTGGGCGGACCTGATCCCCGACCTCGCCCGCACCCATACCGTGATCGCGCCCGACCTGCTGGGCCACGGGGCCTCCGACAAGCCGCGCGCCGACTACTCGGTGGCCGCGTACGCCAACGGTGTCCGCGACCTGCTGACCACGCTCGACATCGAGTCGGCGACCCTCGTCGGTCACTCGCTCGGCGGAGGCGTCGCGATGCAGTTCGCCTACCAGTTCCCCGACCGTACGGAACGGCTGATCCTGGTCAGCGCCGGAGGTGTCGGTGGCGAGGTCAACCCGGTGCTGCGGGCCGTCTCGCTGCCGGGTGCCGACCTCCTGCTGTCCGCACTGCGACTGCCCGGCATGAGACTCCAAGTAGGCCTGTTCCTACGTCTGATGAAGTTCCTGGACACCGACCTCGGCCAGGACGCGCCCGAACTGCTGAACCTCGTGGACGCCCTGCCCGACGCGACCTCCCGCAGCGCGTTCATCCGCACCCTGCGCGCCGTGGTCGACTGGCGCGGGCAGTCGGTGACCATGCTCGACCGCTGCTATCTGACCGAGGGCATGCCCACGATGCTGCTCTGGGGCGACCGGGACAGCGTGGTGCCGGTGCGGCACGCGTACGGGGCGCACCGGGCGATGCCCGGCAGCCGGCTGGAGATCTTCGAGGGCGCGGGCCACTTCCCGTTCCACAGCGACCCGGCGCGCTTCCTCGATCTCGTCGAGGAGTTCACCAGCAGCACCAGCCCGGCCGACTGGAGCCGTGAGCACTGGCGGGAGCTGCTGCGCGCGGGCCGCCCCGGCACGACGGTGGGACAGCCGGACACCGCGCACAACCGGGCCGTGGAACGGGACCTGCGGGAGGCGAGCGAACGCAGCGCGACCTGACCGCCTGCGTCCCGGCGCCTCCTCCGACGCCCGCCCTCACCGGAGGAGGCTCAGCGGGCGCGGGCGGCTCCCATCGAGTGGGCGGCCACCCCCCGCCGGGGGGCGCCGCCACCCGTTCGGCCGAGTCCGGTCCCGTCGGCTCGAAACCGGTTCGGTCCCGGCAGGCCCGGGGCGGCCCTCGTCCGTGGGGGCCGCGTTCCCGTCCCGACGGGACCGGCCC
>NZ_JBEXHZ010000064.1:16393-24073 GCF_040608315.1 Streptomyces sp. NPDC005195 | reverse complement strand
CGCGGAAACTATTTGGGGGCCCCCACCTTTTGGGGGGGGGGGGGGGGGGGCCCCCCCGCGGGGGGGGGGGGGGGGGCGGGGGGGGCCCCCCCCGGGGGGGGGGGGGGGGGGGGGGGTGCGTCCGCGGGAGGTGGCCGCGTCCGCACGAGGAAGGTGCCGTACGAGGAAGGTACTGAGGCGGATGCGCTTGTGACAGTCACCGCACCTCAACTATGAGTGACGTCTCACCTCACCCGCCGGTGGCGACACGCTCCGCCTCCAGCCGGGCCAGCACCAGCCGGGCCGTCTCGGTCGGGGTTCCCCCCACCGGTATCCCGGCCGCCTCCAGGGCCGCCTTCTTCGCCCGCGCCGTGCCGGACGAGCCGGAGACGATCGCGCCGGCGTGCCCCATCGTCCTGCCCTCGGGCGCGGTGAACCCGGCGATGTAGCCGACGACCGGCTTGGTGACATGGTCGCGGATGTACGCGGCGGCCCGCTCCTCCGCGTCGCCGCCGATCTCCCCGATGAGGACGACG
The DNA here is from genome assembly GCF_040608315.1 of Streptomyces sp. NPDC005195. Taxonomy (NCBI): domain Bacteria; kingdom Bacillati; phylum Actinomycetota; class Actinomycetes; order Kitasatosporales; family Streptomycetaceae; genus Streptomyces; species Streptomyces sp. NPDC005195. Next base: position 23,558 of record NZ_JBEXHZ010000064.1, on the reverse strand, counting down.
AGGTCCGTGTCCGGGTCGTCCTGGAAGGCGGCCAGGCAGTCGATGTGCGTGGTGCCGACGACGGGGTCGCCGCCGATGCCCACACACGTCGAGAAGCCGATGTCGCGCAGCTCGTACATGAGTTGGTAGGTCAGTGTGCCCGACTTGGAGACCAGGCCGATGCGTCCGGGCTTGGTGATGTCGGCGGGGATGATGCCCGCGTTCGACTGGCCGGGGCTGATCAGGCCGGGGCAGTTGGGGCCGATGACACGGGTGCCCCGCGCGGCGGCGTACGCGTGGAAGGCGACCGCGTCGTGGACGGGGATGCCCTCGGTGATGACGACGGCGAGGGCGATCCCCGCGTCGGCGGCCTCCAGCACGGCGGCCTTGGCGAACGCGGGCGGCACGAAGACGACGGTGACGTCGGCGCCGGTCGCCGCCATTCCCTCGCGCACCGAACCGAAGACCGGCACGGTGACCGGAGTGCCGCCCCGGCCGTCGAGGCTTCGGGGGACGTCGAAGTCGACGCCGCGGCCCGCCTTGCGCGGGTTGACGCCGCCGACCACGTCCGTGCCGGCGGCGAGCATCCGCCGGGTGTGCTTCATGCCCTCGCCGCCGGTCATGCCCTGGACGAGGACCTTGCTCTCCTTGCTGAGGAAGACGGCCATGTCCTACTCCTTCAGTCGGCGGTGGCGAGTTCGGCGGCGCGGCGCGCGGCGCCGTCCATGGTGGTGGCCTGCTGGACCAGGGGGTGTGCGCGGTCGTCGAGGACGGCCCGGCCGCGTACGGCGTTGTTGCCGTCGAGGCGGACCACGAGCGGCTTGGTCAACCGGACGCTCTCCAGGGCCTGGACGATGCCTTCGGCGACGGCGTCGCAGGCGGTGATGCCGCCGAAGACGTTCACGAGGACCGATTTCACCGCGGGGTCGGCGAGGACCACGGACAGGCCGTCGGCCATGATCCGGGCGGAGGCGCCGCCGCCGATGTCGAGGAAGTTGGCGGGGCGGGCGCCGCAGCCGGCGACCACGTCGAGGGTCGACATGACCAGACCCGCGCCGTTGCCGATGACACCGACCTCGCCGTCCAGCTTGACGTAGTTCAGCCCCTTGGCCGCGGCGGCCGCCTCCAGCGGATCGTCGTGCGGGGTGTCCTCCCGTCCCCAACGCCGCTGCCGGAAGCGGGCGTTGTCGTCGAGGGTGACTTTTCCGTCCAGGGCGAGGATCTGCCCCTGGGAGGTGCGTACAAGGGGGTTGACCTCGACGAGGAGGGCGTCCTCGCGGGTCAGTACCTCCCACAGCCGCATCAGGACGTCGACGGCCTGTGCGGGAAGACCGGCGGCTTCGGCGATCTCGGCCGCCTTGGCCGAGGTGACGCCCTCGGCGGGGTCGACCGGGATGCGCGCGACGGCGTCCGGCCGGCTCACGGCCACCTCCTCGATGTCCATGCCGCCCTCGGCCGACGCGATGGCGAGGAACCGCCCGGCCGCGCGGTCGAGGACGTAGCTGACATAGAACTCCGCCTCGATGTCGATGGGTTGGGCCAGCATCACCGCGCGGACGACATGTCCCTTGATGTCCATGCCGAGGATCTGGCGGGCCGTCAGTTCCGCCGCGGCCGGATCCGCGGCGAGCTTCACGCCGCCGGCCTTGCCGCGCCCGCCCGTCTTCACCTGTGCCTTGACGACGACCCGGCCGCCGAGCCTGCGGGCGATGTCCCGCGCCTCCCGGGGCGAGTCGGTGACCTCGGCCCTCGGTACCAAGATGCCGTGTTCCTCGAAGAGTTCCCTTGCCTGGTGCTCGTACAGGTCCATACCTCGGCTCCTGTCTAAAAGTGCCGCACGCCCCCTGGACACCACCCACAGGATGCGGGATAACAAGCTTCATACAGTATTCGTCGACTGTATGCAATGTACCGCGAGAGCGTTCCAACCCCCTACGAAGGGACAGGACTTCGCCATGCCCGACGGCAGCAGCGACACCGACTCGACCCTCATCTCAGGTGGGCACCTGGTCGCCAAGGCACTCAGAGCGGAAGGCGTGGAGGTCGTCTACACCTTGTGCGGCGGCCACATCATCGACATCTACGACGGCTGTGTCGACGAAGGCATAGAGGTCGTCGACGTACGCCACGAGCAGGTCGCCGCCCACGCCGCCGACGGATACGCGCGGATCACCGGCAAACCCGGATGCGCGGTCGTCACGGCCGGGCCCGGTACCACCGACGCCGTGACCGGCGTCGCGAACGCCTTCCGCGCCGAGTCCCCGATGCTGCTGATCGGTGGTCAGGGAGCGCACACCCAGCACAAGATGGGCTCTCTCCAGGACCTGCCGCACGTCGACATGATGACGCCGATCACCAAGTTCGCGGCGACCGTCCCGGACACGGCGCGCGCCGCCGACATGGTGTCGATGGCCTTCCGGGAGTGCTATCACGGCGCACCCGGTCCCTCCTTCCTGGAGATCCCCCGCGACGTCCTGGACGCCAAGGTGCCGGTCGAGAAGGCCCGGATCCCCGCCGCCGGCCGGTACCGCGCCTCGACCCGCTCGGCCGGCGACCCCGAGGCGATCGAGCGGCTCGCCGATCTGCTGGTGCACGCCGAGAAGCCCGCGATCCTGCTGGGAAGCCAGGTGTGGACGACCCGGGGCACCGAGGCGGCTATCGACCTCGTACGCACCCTCAACATCCCCGCCTACATGAACGGTGCGGGACGCGGCACCCTGCCGCCCGGCGACCCGCACCACTTCCAGCTCTCCCGCCGGTACGCGTTCTCCCACGCCGACGTGATCGTGATCGTGGGCACGCCCTTCGACTTCCGGATGGGCTACGGCAAACGGCTCTCCCCCGACGCGACCGTCGTACAGATCGACCTCGACTACCGGACCGTCGGCAAGAACCGGGACATCGACCTGGGGATCGTCGGGGACGCGGGACTCGTCCTGAAGTCGGTGACCGACGCCGCCTCCGGGCGGGTCAACGGGGGTGCTTCGAGGCGCAAGGAGTGGCTCGACGAACTGCGGGCCGCCGAACAGAGCGCACTCGACAAGCGGCTGCCCAGCCTGAGGTCGGACGCCTCGCCCATCCATCCGTACCGCCTGGTGAGCGAGATCAACGACTTCCTCACCGAGGACTCCATCTACATCGGGGACGGCGGCGACATCGTCACCTTCTCGGGGCAGGTCGTGCAGCCCAAGTCCCCGGGCCACTGGATGGACCCGGGCCCGCTCGGCACCCTCGGCGTCGGCATCCCCTTCGTCCTCGCGGCGAAGAAGGCACGCCCCGACAAGGAGGTCGTGGCCCTCTTCGGCGACGGCGCCTTCTCCCTCACCGGCTGGGACTTCGAGACGCTCGTCCGCTACGACCTGCCGTTCGTCGGCATCGTCGGCAACAACTCCTCGATGAACCAGATCCGTTACGGCCAGGCCCAGAAGTACGGCGTGGAGCGCGAGCGGGTCGGCAACACCCTCGGCGACGTCCACTACGACAAGTTCGCGCAGATGCTCGGGGGTTACGGCGAGGAGGTCCGCGACCCCGCCGACATCGGCCCGGCGCTGCGCCGCGCCCGCGAGTCGGGCAAGCCGTCGCTCATCAACGTCTGGGTCGACCCGGACGCGTACGCCCCCGGAACCATGAACCAGACGATGTACAAGTGAGGTGCCCCCGATGACACCGACGACCCCGACCACCGCGACGACCCCGCTCCCGGGAACGTCGGCCAAGGCTCTCGAAGGCATCCGCGTCCTCGACATGACGCATGTCCAGTCCGGCCCCTCCGCCACCCAGCTGCTCGCCTGGCTCGGCGCGGACGTCGTCAAGCTGGAGGCGCCGACCGGCGACATCACCCGGGGGCAACTGCGCGATCTCCCCGACGTCGACTCCCTCTACTTCACGATGCTCAACTGCAACAAGCGCAGCATCACCCTCAACACCAAGACCGAGCGCGGCAAGGAGATCCTCACCGAGCTGATCCGGCGTTCTGACGTCATGGTCGAGAACTTCGGGCCGGGCGCCGTCGACCGCATGGGCTTCACCTGGGACCGTATCCAGGAGATCAACCCCCGGATCGTCTACGCCTCCATCAAGGGCTTCGGGGACGGCCCCTACACCAACTTCAAGGCGTACGAGGTCGTCGCGCAGGCCATGGGCGGATCGATGGCGACCACCGGCTTCGAGGACGGGCCACCCCTGGCGACGGGCGCGCAGATCGGCGACTCGGGCACGGGTGTCCACGCGGTCGCGGGCATCCTCGCCGCCCTGTTCCAGCGGGAGAGCACAGGACGCGGACAGCGCGTGAACGTGGCGATGCAGCACGCGGTACTGAACCTGTGCCGGGTCAAGCTCCGGGACCAACAGCGCCTGACGCACGGGCCGTTGGCTGAATACCCCAACGAGGACTTCGGTGACGAGGTGCCCCGGTCCGGCAACGCGTCCGGCGGCGGCCAGCCCGGCTGGGCGGTCAAGTGCGCGCCGGGCGGGCCCAACGACTACGTGTACGTCATCGTGCAGCCGGTCGGCTGGAAGCCGGTCACCGAGCTGATCGGGAGGCCGGAGCTGGCGGACGACCCCGAGTGGGCCACCCCGGAGGCCCGGCTGCCCCAGCTCACCAAGATGTTCCAGCTCATCGAGGAGTGGTCGGCCACCCTCCCCAAGTGGGAGGTGCTGGAGAAGCTCAACGCCCACAACATCCCCTGCGGCCCGATCCTGTCCACCAAGGAGATCGTCGAGGACGCGTCACTGGTCGCCAACGAGATGGTCGTGACCGTGCCGCACCCCGAGCGGGGCGAGTTCGTGACGGTCGGCAGCCCGTTGAAGCTCTCCGACTCCCCTGTGGACGTGACCAGTTCACCGCTGCTCGGCGAGCACAACGAAGAGGTCTACATCGGCGAGCTCGGTCTCGGCGACGAGGAACTGCGTCTGCTCAAGTCGAACGGAGTGATCTGAGTGATGGCCGAAGACCGGGTGCTGAAGGTACGCGCGCTCCTCGACGCCGTACGCGCCGAGGGACGCGCCGCGCTCACCGCGCCGGAGGGCAAGGTGATCGCCGACGCATACGCGATCGCCGTACCGGGCGAGGAACTGGCGAGGGACGTCGACGAGGCGGTGGCGTACGCGGCGCGCTTCGGCGCCCCCGTCGTGATGAAGATCGTCTCCCCCGACATCCTGCACAAGACGGATGCCGGCGGTGTCGTCGTCGGCGTGGAGGGCGCGGCGGACGTACGGGCGGCCTTCCACCGGATCGTCGAGAACGCGAAGACGTACGACCCGCGGGCCCGTATCGAAGGCGTCCAGGTGCAGGAACTGCTCCCCCAGGGGCAGGAGGTCATCGTCGGCGCCGTCACCGACCCGACCTTCGGGAAGGTGGTGGCCTTCGGGCTCGGCGGTGTACTGGTCGAGGTCCTCAAGGACGTCACCTTCCGCCTCGCCCCCGTGGACGCCGACGAGGCGCTGTCGATGCTGGACTCGATCCGGGCGGCCGAGATCCTGCGCGGGGTGCGGGGCGCGCCGCCGGTGGACCGGTGGGCGATCGCCGAGCAGATCCGCCGGGTCTCCGAACTCGTCGCGGACTTCCCGGAGATAGCCGAGGTCGACCTGAACCCGGTGATCGCCACGCCGGAGGGCGCCGTCGCCGCGGACATCCGGGTGATCCTCGCCGGGTCGCTTCCCAGGGAGCGGCGCAAGTACAGCCGTGAGGAGATCCTCACCTCGATGCGCCGGCTGATGCGGCCCTCCTCGGTGGCCGTGATCGGCGCCTCCAACGAGCAGGGCAAGATCGGGAACTCGGTGATGCGCAACCTCGTCGACGGGGGCTTCGCCGGCGAGATCCACCCGGTGAACCCCAGGGCCGACGACATCCTGGGCCGCAAGGCGTACAGGAGTGTCACGGACGTTCCCGGCGAGGTGGATGTGGCGGTCTTCGCGATCCCCGCCAAGTTCGTGGCCGCGGCCCTGGAGGAGGTGGGACGCAAGGGCGTCCCCAACGCCGTACTGATCCCCTCCGGATTCGCGGAGACCGGTGAACAGGCGCTCCAGGACGAGCTCGTGGCGATCGCCGAGCGGCACGGCGTCCGGCTGCTCGGGCCGAACATCTACGGCTACTACTCGACGTGGCAGGACCTCTGCGCCACGTTCTGCACGCCGTACGACGTCAAGGGCGGTGTCGCGCTGACCTCGCAGTCCGGCGGCATCGGCATGGCGATCCTGGGCTTCGCGCGCACCACGAGGACGGGTGTCTCCGCGATCGTCGGGCTCGGCAACAAGTCGGACCTGGACGAGGACGACCTGCTGACCTGGTTCGGCGAGGACCCGCACACCGAGTGCATCGCGATGCACCTGGAGGACCTCAAGGACGGCCGCGCCTTCGTGGAGGCCGCTCGCGCGACGGTCCCCAGGAAGCCGGTCGTGGTCCTGAAGGCGGGCCGCACCGCCGCCGGGGCGAAGGCCGCCGGTTCGCACACGGGCGCGCTCGCGGGCGACGACGCCGTCTACGAGGACATCCTGAAGCAGGCCGGCGTCATCAGGGCTCCCGGGCTGCGCGACATGCTGGAGTACGCGCGCGGACTGCCGGTGCTGCCGGCTCCCCGGGGCGACAACGTCGTGATCATCACCGGTGCGGGCGGCAGCGGCGTCCTCCTCTCCGACGCCGTGACGGACAACGGCCTGACCCTGATGGACATACCGCCGGACCTGGACGCGTCCTTCAGGGCGTTCATCCCGCCCTTCGGGGCTGCGGGCAACCCGGTCGACATCACGGGCGGCGAGCCGCCGTCGACGTACGAGGCGACGATCCGGCTGGGCCTGGAGGATCCGCGCGTCCACGCCCTCGTTCTCGGCTACTGGCACACCATCGTCACCCCTCCCATGGTCTTCGCCGAGCTCACCGCGCGCGTGGTGGCCGAGTTCCGGGAGCGGGGCGTCGAGAAGCCGGTGGTGGCGGCCCTGGCGGGCGACGTCGAGGTCGAGGAGGCCTGCCAGTACCTGTACGAGCGGGGGGTCGTGGCGTACCCGTACACGACGGAGACACCGGTGGCGGTCCTGGGCGCCAAGTACCGCTGGGCGCGCGCGGCGGGCCTGTTGGGGGGCGGTTCATGAGGTGAACCAGGGCGGGGGGGGGGGGCGCGGGGCGGGGTAGGGGGGGGGCGCGCCCGCGCGGCCGGCCCGGATGGGGGGGGGCGGGGCCCCGCGGAGGGGC
>NZ_JBEXHZ010000064.1:0-16383 GCF_040608315.1 Streptomyces sp. NPDC005195 | reverse complement strand
TCCCCTCCGGGCGCCTCACCCCATGGGGGGGTGGCTGCGGGGCCGCGCGGGGGGGGCGTGGGGGGGGGGGTTCCTTGCGGTCCCCCGGGGGGGGGGGGCCCGCGGGGGCGCGCCGCCCGCCCCCAGGACCCGTGCGCACACGAAAGGCATGTGGACAGGGGGCGCTGGCCAGATCTTTCGACGCAAGGGGTGCTGAACCGACATGACGACCACCGACCTATCGACATCCGTCCCCTACCGGGAGGTGACGGATCGCAACGGCCGCCTGTACCGCATCGGTGAGACCGACCGGGACATCATGGGGCGACCACGCTGGACCATGGTGCTCTTCCCCTGGATGGGGATGCTGGGCATCAGTTCCTCGGAGTACGCGTTCACCTCCGCCGAGGACACCCTGCACGACGCCCACCTGTGGAGCAGTGGGCACATCTTCTGGCTGATGGGCGTCTGGATCTTCTTCCAGGCGGCCGTGGCCTTCCCGGCCGGGCAACTGCGCGAGAGCGGACGGCTGCCCGCGCGGTACGCCATGATGCTCGGCGCGCTGGGCACGGTGCTGGGCTATCTCTCGCTGGCGTTCGCGCCGCACGTGGCCGTCGCCTACGTCGGCTTCGGAATGTTCAGCGGCATCGGCGCCGGCTTCGTCTACGCGACCTGCGTGAACATGGTCGGCAAGTGGTATCCGGAGCGCAAGGGCGGCAAGACCGGCCTGGTCAACGGCGGTTTCGCCTACGGCTCGGTGCCCTTCGTCTTCCTGTTCACCTCGTACATGGACCTGGGCAACTACCGGACCGTTCTGGTGATGGTGGGCCTGGTCTGCTGCTCGGTGGTCGCGTTCGCGGGCTGGTTCTTCAAGGACCCGCCCAAGGGGTGGTGGCCTCCGCACGTGGACCCGCTGAAGGTGTCGTCCGACCCCAGGATCCGGCGGGCGCTGGAGAAGAACCCGCCGGCGGTGAAGCAGTACACCCCGAAGGAGGCCGCCCGCACACCCGTCCTGTGGATGATGTGGTTCTGTCTGCTGTGCACCGCGGGCATCAACATCTTCGGTATCGCCTTCCAGGTGCCGTTCGGCAAGGACATGGGGTTCGCGGGCGGGGTCGTGGCCACCGCGATGTCCCTGAAGGCGATCGTCAACGGCACCGGGCGCGGCGTGATCGGCTGGATCTCCGACCGCTTCGGGCGCCGCAACACCCTGATCATCGTCTGTCTGGTGCTGGGCTCCGCCCAGTTCGGCGTGCTGGTCTCGGGCCAGATGGGCAGCATGCCGTTCTTCCTGTTCTGCTCCATGGTCTCCGGCTTCGGCGGCGGGGCGATCTTCCCGCTCTTCGCTGCCATGACGGCGGACTACTTCGGCGAGAACAACAACGCCTCCAACTACGGGATGGTCTACAGCTCGAAGCTGATCTCGGGCCTGGTGGGCTCCGGCATGGGCGCGGTCGTCGTCGGCGCGTGGGACTACCACGGGGCCTTCGTGCTCGCGGGCTCCATCGGTCTGGCGTCCGCCGTGCTGGCGCTGTTCCTGAAATCACCGGGCACCCCCAAGGCCCGGAGCATCGTCCCCAACCCGCAACCGCTCGGCGAGGAGATGGCGTGACATGACGGCGGACCCCATCGCCACCGACGGCGCGTCGGCCGAGGCCGGCGCCCCGAACCGCTCGTACCGTGAAGTCACCGACGCCCGGGGCCGTGTCTACCGGGTCGGCGAGACCGACCGGGACATCCTGGGCCACTCACGCACGTTCATGGTGTACCTGCCGTGGATCGCCATGATGGCCATCAGCGTCTTCGAGTACGCGTACGGCTCGGCTGAGGACACCCTGTCCCACGCACACGGCTGGACGCAGAGCAACACCTTCTGGATCCTGAGCGTCTGGGTCTTCTTCCAGGCCGGCATAGCCTTCCCGGCGGGCTGGATGCGGGAGAAGGGCGTCCTGACCGCCCGCCGGGCCATGTACATCGGCGCGTTCATGTGCGTACTCGGCTTCCTCGCCCTGTCGCACCTGAGCAACGTGCTGCTGGCCATCCTGGGCTTCGGTGTCATCGGCGGTATCGGCTCGGGCCTGGTCTACGCGACCTGCATCAACATGGTCGGCAAGTGGTTCCCCGAACGGCGGGGCGCCAGAACGGGCTTCGTCAACGGCGGATTCGCCTACGGCTCCCTGCCCTTCATCTTCATCTTCAACTACGCGTTCGACACCGGGAACTACCATCGCGTCCTGGACCTCATCGGGTGCTACGTGATGATCGTCGTCCTCTCCACCGCCTTCTTCTTCAAGGACCCGCCGAAGAACTGGTGGCCGGCGGATATCGACCCGCTGACCCACGGCGGTGACACCAGGACCGCGGCCAGTCTCGTCAAGAACCCGCCCGCGGTGAAGCAGTACACCCCCAAGGAGGCCGTCAGGACGGGGGTGCTCCCCCTGATGTGGATCACCCTCGTGATGACCGCGGGTGTGTCGATCTTCGGGATCTCCTTCCAGGTCGACTTCGCCAAGGAGGTGGGCTTCGGTCCCCTGGTGGCGGCGTCCTCGATGGGCGTCATGGCCGTCATCAACGGCATCGGCCGCGCCGTGGTGGGCTGGCTGTCCGACACCTGGGGACGCAAGCCGACCCTGGTGTTCGTCATCGTCGTCCTCGGACTCGCGCAGTTCGGCGTGATCTGGGCCGGAAACGTCAGGAGCGAGTGGCTCTTCCTGTTCTTCGCCTTCCTCTCCGGGTTCGGCGGCGGCGCCTTCTACCCGATGTTCGCGGCCCTGACGCCGGACTACTTCGGCGAGAACTACAACGCCACCAACTACGGCCTGGTGTACAGCGGGAAGCTGGTCAGCGGTCTGTTCGGCGGCGGTCTCGGCTCGATGGTGGTCGCCGCCTGGGGCTACGACGGCGCGTACGCGCTGGCCGGCGGCATCTCGATGGCGGCTGCGGCGATCGCGCTGCTGCTGAAACAGCCGGGACGCGACGGCGAGCCGAGCGGCGCTCCACAGCCGCGGCCGGCCGGCTGACGGAACATAGCGGCACCCAGCGGTACATGCGCGGTCCCACGGACATCAGGCGGCCCTCCCCACGTGACCTGTGTGGGGAGGGCCGCCTGACGTGGCGCGTCGGATCCGGGGCGTGTCCAGTGCCGCGGCAGGCAACGCCTGCCCTTCGAGGAGCGGCGTCCGACACTAGCGGCGCTTCTCGCGGAGGGCGGCGAGGTGGTCGTAGCCGATCTTCGCGTGCTTCAGTGACTGCCCGGGGTCGGTGGCACTCGGGGCGTTGTCCTGCTCGACCATCGGGTTGTGGTGACTCCGGTCGCCGACACGGGAGAAGAACGTCGTGTAGTCGATGACGCCGGTGCCGAACGGCACCATCTCGTAGCCCATCCCGTTGGTGGTGTCGACTACGCCGTCCTTGGCGTGGAAGAGCGGGTAGCGCCCGTTGTTGCGGACGACGAGCCCCGCGGGATCGAAGATCTTCTCCCGGGTGGAGCCGTCGTGGGCGGTGTACGTGGGGAACTTGTACTGGGCCACGTGCGCCCAGAAGATGTCCATCTCCAGCCAGACCGCCTTCGGGTCGGTGGCCTTGAGGAAGTACTCCAGTTTGCGGACGCCCGAACTGCGGGTCGGCCGGCCCTGGTCGTCCAGCGGGCCCCCGTCGAGCAGGAAGCCGTACGCCGCGTCGTGGTTGTGGGTGTACAGCTTGAGGCCGGCCCGGCGGGCGATCCCGCCGAGCGCGTTCCACTTGTCGGCCGCGGCGTCCCAGTCGGCCCGGTAGGCGCTGCCGGTGGGGTCGCCGCCGGTGCCCACGTGCGCCATGCCGAGGATGTTGGCGATCTCCAGGTGCTTCTTGAAGGTGTCCAGGTCGGGTGTGGTGAGCGGCCAGGACGACGGTATGAAGCCGTGGTTGCCCTGGGCCCGCAACCCGTAGTCGTCGAGCCAGGAGCGCAGCAGCCTGGCGCCCCCCACCGACTCCAGGTTCGCCCCGCCCGGGGCGTTGGCGTGCTGGCCGTACCCGGCGAACTCGACCTGCCGGTAGCCGAAGCGGGAGAGCCGCTTGAAGACCTCGCGGAAGCCGGAGGGCAGGTCGGTGGAGAGCGGGTCGCGGCCCGTAGCGTCACGGACGGTGTAGAGGATGATGCCGCGCCGGTTCTCGGGGACGAGGACGTCACCGCCGTGGCCGTGGTCGTGGCCGTGGGTTCTGCCCCGGTCGTGGGCGACGGCCGGAGAGGCACCGAGGACGGGTGCGGCGATCGCCGCGGTCGCGGCGGCGGTGCAAGTGCTGGTGAAGCGGCGGCGGTTGACGCCGAGCGTGCGACGCAGGGCGTCGCCGACTGCGGGTTCGTCGCTGAACGCGGGTCCGTCGTCGAACACGGGTCCGTCGTTGAACGCGGTCACGGATTCTCTCCTTCGGGTCGGTGTGCAGCGGTGCCGGGTGCCGGAGGACGTGGTGCTGCCCGGGCCCGTGCCGGAGGCCTGCGGGCAGGTGCGCGACGCGCGGCGACGCGTTGGCACGACCGACCGCCGTGCGATAGCGCAGTCCGAGCCTCTTGCGGGCAGGCCCCGTGGCGGCCTTCACCTCGGCGTAGGGGTCGAGGGGGTCGATGAACGGTTCGGCCGGGTCGTAGCCGGGAATGCGGTGGATCTCGACGAGCCGCCGAACCGGACGCCTGGTTCACGTACTGCTACCGGCTCGACGACGCCCACGCGCCCGACTTCGCGCGGGACGGGTCGTGCGGGCGGGTGCGGTACGCCGGGGTGCGCCGTCACCCCGGAAGCATGTGAACCGTGCGCTGTGCTCTAGTCGTTGCCGCCGAACGCCGCGTCGAAGGACGCCGACGGCGGCTCGAAGTCGTAGGTCTTGAGGCGGGTCAGGGCTTCGGGCGCGCCCTGGAGCCGGTCCATTCCGGCGTCCTCCCACTCGACCGAGACGGGGCCCGTGTAGCCGATGGAGCGCAGCATGCGGAAGACGTCCTCCCAGGGCACGTCGCCATGGCCCGCGGAGACGAAGTCCCAGCCGCGCCGCGGGTCGCCCCAGGGCAGGTGTGATCCGAGACGGCCGTTGCGGCCGTCGAGCCGTTTGCGGGCTTCCTTGCAGTCGACGTGGTAGATGCGGTCACGGAAGTCGTAGAGGAAACCGACCGGGTCGAGGTCCTGCCACACGAAGTGCGAGGGGTCGAAGTTCAGCCCGAACGCGGGCCGGTGGTCGACCGCCTTCAGTGCCTCGTGGGTGGTCCAGTAGTCGTAGGCGATCTCGCTGGGGTGGACCTCGTGCGCGAACCGCACGCCCTGCGCGTCGAAGACGTCCAGGATCGGGTTCCAGCGTGTCGCGAAGTCCTCGTAGCCGCGGGCGATCATCGGCTCGGGCGCGGGCGGGAACATGGCGACCAGGTGCCAGATGGCCGAGCCGGTGAAGCCGATGACGGTGTCGACCCCGAAGGCCGCGGCGGCGCGCGCGGTGTCGGCGATCTCGGCGGCGGCCCGCTGCCGTACGCCCTCGGGTTCGCCGTCGCCCCAGATGCGGGCGGGCAGGATGGCCCGGTGGCGTTCGTCGATGATGGCGTCGCAGACGGCCTGGCCGACCAGGTGGTTGGAGATCGCCCAGCACTTGAGGCCGTACTTGTCGAGGAGTGCGTGCCGGGACTCGACGTAGGCGGGGTCGGCGAGCGCCTTGTCGACCTCGAAATGGTCGCCCCAGCAGGCGAGTTCGAGCCCGTCGTAGCCGAAGTCGCGGGCGTGCCGGCAGACCTCCTCGAGCGGCAGGTCGGCCCACTGGCCGGTGAAGAGCGTGAAGGTGCGCGGCATGGCTACAGGTCTCCTCGAACCGCTGGGGAGGCGGCTGTCACGGGTGTGACGGCCACGGGGGTGTAGACGGAGTTCTTCTCGGCGCTCTCCTCGACCGCCGCGAGTACCCGCTGTACCTGCAGGCCGTCGGCGAAGGACGGCACGGGTCGCCGGACCGCCGCCACGGCCTGCACCAGGTCGTGGGCCTGGTGGGTGAAGGTGTGTTCGTAGCCGAGGCCGTGACCCGGGGGCCACCAGGCCTCCAGGTAGGGGTGGTCGGGTTCGGTGACGAGGATGCGGCGGAAGCCCGCGTGGGTGCCGGGCTCCGTGTGGTCGTGGTACGAGAGTTCGTTGAGCCGCTCCAGGTCGAAGGCCAACGAGCCGCGTTCGCCGTTGAGTTCGATGCGCAGGGCGTTCTTGCGTCCGGTGGCGAACCGGGACGCCTCGAACGAGGCGAGGGCCCCGGAGGCGAAGCGGCCGGTGAAGAGGGCGGCGTCGTCGACGGTCACGAGGCCGAGGCCGGCCGCGTCCGGCACGGCGGACAGACCGCTCGACGCCGCGGCGGGGAGCGGCCGCTGCCGCACGAAGGTCTCGGTGAGTGCGGAGACCCCGGCGACCGGTTCGCCCGCCAGGTACTGGGCGAGGTCGACGATGTGCGCCCCCAGGTCGCCGAGCGCGCCCGATCCCGCGTGTTCCCTGCGCAGCCGCCAGGTGAGCGGGAACTCCGGGTCGACCAGCCAGTCCTGGAGGTACGTCACCCGTACGTGCCGCAGGGTGCCGAGCCGCCCTTCGGCGACCATGGTCCTGGCCAGCGAGGTCGCGGGCAGCCGACGGTAGTTGAAACCCACCATGGCCACCTGGCCGCGAGCGGCGGCGGCTTCGGCGGCCTCCGCCATCGCCTCCGCCTCCTCGACCGTGTTGGCGAGCGGCTTCTCGCACAGCACGTGCTTGCCGGCGGCCAGGGCGGCGAGCGCGATCTCGGCGTGGCTGTCGCCGGGGGTGCAGATGTCGACGAGGTCGACGTCGTCCCGGGCGATCAGCGCACGCCAGTCGGTCTCGGCCGCCGCCCAGCCGTGCCGGTCGGCCATGACGCGGACGGCTTCCGCGTCACGGCCGCACACGGCGGCGAGGACCGGGCGGCGCGGCAGGTCGAAGACGCGGCCCACGGTGCGCCAGCCCTGGGAGTGGGCGGCGCCCATGAACGCGTACCCGACCATGCCGACGCCGAGCACCGGCTTGTCCGCCTCCCGCACCCCGGACCCCCGTACCGGGGTGCGTCCCGCCGGCGTCTCCCGCACCGGGCTCTCCCCCGGCGCCGCCCCTCTCACAGCGCCGTCCCCCGCGGGTGCCGCCGCCGCGGCCTCATCCACTCGGGCCGCCTCCGCCCCGGCCTGCTCGCCCTGGTGCGGCTCTCCCATACGGATGTCCTCCTCATCGTCGTGAGTCGTCGTGAGCCGTCATGAGCCGTCGTGACGCTGTGGCGGCTGTGGGCGCGGCGGATCACTTGAAGCCGGTGGACATGTACTGGCCGACGTTGTCCTTGTCGACGACGGCGGAGTACAGCGTGAGCGAGGCCGGGATCTCGAACTCGGCAAGGCCGCTCACCCCCTTGCCCTGGCCGAGCGCGCGGGCCAGGTCGATCGCGGACGCCGCCATGGTCGGCGGATACAGGACGGTGGCCTTCAGGACGCTGTTACCCGCCTCGATGGCCTGGAAGGCGGAGAGCGCGCCCGCGCCGCCGACCATCACGAAGTCGTCGCGGCCGGCCTGCTCGATCGCGCGCAGCGCGCCCACGCCTTGGTCGTCGTCGTGGTTCCACAGGGCGTCGAACTTCGGCTGCGCCTGCAGAAGTTGGGACATCTTGGCCTGACCGGACTCCACGGTGAACTCGGCGGCCTGGCGGGCCACCTTCTTGATGTTCGGGTAGTTCTTCAGCGCCGCGTCGAAGCCCTCGGTGCGCTGCTTGGTCAGCTCCAGGTTGTCGAGGCCGGCCAGTTCGATGACCCGGGCGTCCTGCTTGTCCTTGAGCTGCTCGCCGATGTAGCGACCGGCACTGAGGCCCATGCCGTAGTTGTCGCCGCCGATCCAGCAGCGGTACGCCTGGGGGGAGTTGAAGATGCGGTCGAGGTTGACGACGGGGATTCCGGCGCGCATCGCCTTCAGTCCGACCTGGGTGAGCGCCTTGCCGTCGGCGGGCAGCACCACCAGTACGTCGACCTTCTTGTTGATCAGCGTCTCGATCTGGCCGATCTGCGCCGCGGTGTCGTTGGAGCCTTCGGTGATCTCCAGCGTCACGTCCGCGTACTTCTTCGCGCGGTTCTTGGCGTTGTCGTTGATCGCGTTGAGCCAGCCGTGGTCGGCCTGCGGGCCCGCGAAGCCGATGGTGACGTGCTTGCCGGGCTTGTCGTCGGCGGCCGGCCGGTCGTCCGAGGCCGGCTTCTCGTCCTTGGTGTCGTTGCTGGTGCAGCCGGTCAGGAGGGCGCCGGCCGAGACGGCGGCGGTCCCGAGGAGCAGTCCTCGGCGGCTGGTGACGTGCGTGGGTGCTGGCATGGCGGTGAACCCTTCCCGTGTCAGGTCGTGCTTGCGGTGCGCCGCTGGACCAGGACCGCGGCGACGATGATCGCGCCCTTGGCGATCTGCTGGACGTCGCTCTGCAGGTTGTTCAGCGCGAAGATGTTGGTGATCGTGGTGAAGATCAGTACGCCGAGCACGGAGCCGGTGATGGTGCCGCGGCCCCCGCTGAGCAGCGTGCCGCCGATGATCGCGGCCGCGATGGCGTCGAGTTCGTACAGGTTGCCGTTGGTGTTCTGGCCCGAGCCGGACAGGATGACCAGCAGGAAGGCGGCTATGCCGCAGCACAGTCCGGAGAGCAGGTAGAGATACAGCCGCTGTCGTCGTACGTCGATGCCGGCGAGCCGGGCCGCCTCGGCGTTGCCGCCGACGGCGACCGTGCGGCGGCCGAAGGTGGTGCGGTTGAGGATCAGCCAGCCGATGACCGTGACGACGGCGAAGACCAGGACCAGCGGGGGGACGCCCAGTACGTACGAGTCGCGTTCGCCGAGCTTCAGGATCCCGTCCACGCTGACGATCTGGGTCCTGCCGTCGGTGATCTGGAGAGCGAGGCCGCGGGCCGAGGCGAGCATGGCGAGCGTCGCGATGAACGGCACCATGCCGCCGTACGCGATGAGCAGGCCGTTGACCAGACCGCAGCCGACACCGACCAGCACCGCGGTGAAGAGGATGCCCGCGAAGCCGTACTCCTGGGTGGCCACCGTGGTCGCCCACACCGAGGAGAGCGCGACGATCGCGCCGACCGACAGGTCGATGCCGCCCGAGGTGATCACGAAGGTCATGCCGACGGTGACCACGCCGATCACCGAGGCCTGGGTGAGGACGAGTTGGAGGTTCCTGGTGTCGAGGAACTCGTCGGGCTTGGTGATGCCGCCGATGACGATCAGGGCGACGAGCACGCCGAGGAGCGAGAGGGTGCGCACGTCGGCGCGGGCACCGAGCGAGCGCCAGGCGGGGAGTTCGCCCATCGGTGGCACCTTGCCGGTGCTGCCCCGGGGCGGGGACACGGGCTGCGTCATGCTGCCGGACTTCCTTCCATGACGAGGTCGAGTACACGGTGTTCGTCGAGCTCCCGGGCGGGAGCGGTGTGCACGACCCGGCCCTCGCGCAGCACCAGCACACGGTCGGCGAGTCCCAGCACCTCGGGGACTTCGCTCGACACCAGCAGGACGGCCAGCCCCTGGTCGGCGAGGCGGCGGATGACCGCGTACAGCTCGGCGCGGGCGCCGACGTCGACACCGCGCGTCGGCTCGTCCAGCAGGAGTACCCGGCAGCCACGCAGCAGCCAGCGCGCCAGGACCGCCTTCTGCTGGTTGCCGCCGGACAGTGTGCGGACCGGGACCGACGGGTTGTCCGGGCGCAGCGACAGTTCACGGGTCGCCGCCCGCGCCGCTTCCCGTTCCGTGCCCCGGTCGATCCAACCCCCGCGGGCGAAGCGGGACATGGAGGACACGGAGACGTTGCGGGTGACGGACTCCAACATCAGCAGGGCTTGTGCCTTGCGCTCCTCGGGGGCGAGCCCGAGTCCGGCGCGGACGGCGGCGCGGACACTGCCGGGCCGCAACGGCCGTCCGTCCACGTGGACCTGGCCGGCGGTAGGTCTGCGCGCGCCGTAGACCGTCTCCAGGATCTCGGAACGTCCGGAGCCGACGAGTCCGGCCAGACCGACGATCTCGCCGGGGCGCAGATCGAGGTCCAGCGGTGCGAACTCCCCCGTGCGGGCCAGTCCTCGGACCCGCAGCACGGGCTCGGCGGCGGACTCCCGGAGGGGCCGGTCCGGGAAGACGTACTCCACGTTGCGTCCCGTCATCAGCGCGACGATCTCGCGGGTCGGGGTGGACTTCGCGGGGAGTCCGCCCGCCACCGCCCGCCCGTCCTTGAGGACCGTCACGCGGTCGCCGATGCGCCGGATCTCCTCCAGCCGGTGCGAGATGTAGACGACAGCGACGCCGTCCGCGGTGAGGCCGCTGACGATGCGGAAGAGGTTGTCGACCTCGTCGGGGTCGAGGGCCGCGGACGGCTCGTCCATGACGATGAGGCGTACCTCGTGGGACAGCGCCCGTGCCATGGAGACGATCTGCCGCTGGGCGGCGGAGAGTTCACCGACGAGCCTGGCCGGCTCGATCTCGGGGTGCCCGAGCCGTTCGAGGAGCGCGGCCGTCGACACGCGCGCCGCCTTTCCCCGTACGAC
This sequence comes from Streptomyces sp. NPDC005195, assembly GCF_040608315.1. NCBI lineage: Bacteria > Bacillati > Actinomycetota > Actinomycetes > Kitasatosporales > Streptomycetaceae > Streptomyces > Streptomyces sp. NPDC005195. Next base: position 5,862 of record NZ_JBEXHZ010000064.1, on the reverse strand, counting down.
GAAGCCGGCCGAGGTGGGTTCGTGTCCGAGGTGGACGTTCTCGGCCACCGACAGGCCCTCCACCAGGTCGAGTTCCTGGTAGATGGTGGCGATGCCGAGGCGCATGGCCGCGATCGGGGAGCGGAGTGCCACGGGTGCGCCGCGCCAGCCGATCGTCCCGTCGTCGGGCTGGTGCGCGCCTGCCAGGACCTTGATGAGAGTGGACTTACCGGCCCCGTTCTGGCCGAGCAGACAGTGGACCTCGCCGGCCTGTACGTCCAGGTCGACGCCGTCGAGGGCGCGGACGCCGGGGAACGACTTGGTGATGCCGGACATGGTGAGCAGCGGTGGTTCTGGTGCCATGGCGGTTCCCCTTGGCGGGCGTGCGGGCCGGTTTCAGGGCAGGGCGGAGCGGCGGGGTGAGCGGAGCTGGTCGGGGGAGCAGAACAGAGCAGCGACGGCGGAACGCGTGGCGTGAATGCGGATACAGGTACAGGTACGGGTGCGGCTGCGGATACAGGTACGGGTGCGGGTGCGCGTACGACTGCGGTTACGCGGGCGAGAACAGGTGGTCGCTGATGAGCCGTACCGCGCCGATGACTCCGGCGGCCGGGCCCAGCTCCCCGAGGACGATGGGCAGGTTGCCTGTCGCGAGCGGGAGCGACTGACGGTAGACCTGGGTGCGGATCGCGGCGAGCAGGGTGTGGCCGAGGCCCGTCACCCCACCGCCGATCACCACCAGGCCCGGATTGAAGAAGCTGACGAGAGCGGCGAGTACCTGGCCGGTACGGTTGCCGCCCTCACGGATCAGGTCGAGGGCGGTGGCGTCGCCGGCCGCGGCCGCGGCGGCCACGTCGACGGCGGTGAGAGCGCCCGCCGCGTCCAGCCGGGCGGCGAGGTCCGCCGAGAGTCCCTGCTGGGCGGCGTCGGTGGCGTCCCGGGCGAGTGCGGCACCGCTGAAGTGGGCCTCCAGGCAGCCGCGGTTCCCGCAGGCACACGGGCGGCCGTCCGGCACCGCCTGGATGTGCCCGATGTCGCCCGCGCTGCCCGTCGTCCCGCGGTAGACCTCTCCGCCGACGACGATGCCGCAGCCGATACCGGTACCGATCTTGACGCAGAGAAAGTCGCCCACGGAGCGTGCGACGCCCGCGTGCTGCTCCCCCATCGCCATCAGGTTCACGTCGTTGTCGACCATGACGGGGCAGCCGAGCTCCTGGCTGAGCGCCTCGCGGACCGGGAAGCCGTCCCAGCCCGGCATGATCGGCGGTGCGACCGGGACGCCCTCGGGAAAACGGACCGGACCCGGGACACCGATCCCGGCGCCGTCGAATCCCTCCGCGAGCCCGGAGGACCTCAGCTTGGCCGCCATGGCGAGCACCTGCTCGAACACCGCGACCGGGCCCTCACGGACGTCCATCGGCTGGTTGAGGTGCCCGAGCACTTCCAGCTCGGCGTTGGTGACCGCGACGTCGATCGAGGTCGCCCCGATGTCGACGCCCAGGAAGCGCAGCGCCGGGGCGAGCCGGATGTTGTGGGAGCGGCGGCCGCCGCGGGATGCGGCGAGTCCGTCGGCGACGACGAGCCCGGTCTCCAGGAGCCGTTCCACCTCGACGGCCAGCTTCGACCGGGAGAGGTCGACCTGGTCACCGAGCTGGGCACGGGAGTTGGGGCCGCCGTCTCGCAACAGGCGCAGCAGCCGCGCCTGGTGCGCGTTCGCGGGTCGAGCCGTCATACGTCTCACGTGCCCCTCCCCGCCTCAATCGGCCTGTGTCCAACGGGATGTGGCCACATCGCCATGGCTTGCTTTCGAGGGGAACGTAGCAGTGGCTGCCGGGTGTGGGAAGAAGTCGCGCAGAGATTGCCGTCAACTTTCCCCACTGAGAGGACAAAGAGCGGGGCGTGCGGAGTTCGGGCGTGTTCCCGCTGGGCGTCCGCGTCCCGAACCGGCTTGTGCGGCCCGGCTACTTCTCGCGCTCGTGGTACGTCCTGCGCGTGTGCTCGGTGTGTTCGCGCATGACCTGGGTGGCGCGGGGTTCGTCGCGGGCGGCGATGGCCGCGATGAGGTCGCGGTGCTCGGTCCAGGACTGTCCGCCGCGCTGCCGGGCGACCGGCGTGTAGTACCAGCGCACCCGGCGGTCGACCTGGGCGGCCAGTTCGGCGAGGACCGTGTTCCCGGCCAGCTCCATGACCTTCGCGTGGAAGCGGGCGTTGATCGCGACCGCGCCGTCCACGTCGTCGGCGGCGACCGCGCGCTCGCCCTCGGCGCACAGTTCCTCCAGGGCGGTGATGCCGGCGGAACCCGTGTGGGCGGCGGCGAGCCGCGCGGCCTCGGCCTCCAGGAGCGTACGGACCGTGAGGAGCTGGTCGGCCTCCTCCTCCGTCGGCTCGTGCACGAACGCGCCCTGGGCGGGCCGCAGATCGACCCACCCCTCCGTGTTCAGCCGCTGCAGCGCCTCGCGTACGGGCTGCCGGGAGACGCCGAGGTGTCCGGCGAGTTCGCTCTCGACGAGGTGCTGGCCCGGCTGGAGGGCGCGTGTCGTGATGAGTTCGAGCAGCGCCTCGTAGACACGGTCACGCAGCGGGCCGGGCCGCTCCAGCCTGGGCACCGCCCCGTGCGGCAGTCCTGTCGACAACATCGCGGTCCCCCTCCTGGGCAACGGTGGACCCAGCGGCCGGAACGCCTCCTTCTCGGAGACGACTCCCGCCCGGGGACAACTACCGCTCGGAACATCTCCGTCTCGGTAGTCATTCCGTCTCGGAAGCGATTCCGTCGCCGGAACGTCTCCGTCGCCGGACGCCGCGGTCACCGGTGAGCCAGATTCTTCGGAAAGCCAGTATCAATTGTCTTTCGTCTACAGTCTACGGCGCACAAAAACCAGGGGGTGGCACGGTCGGACGCGTCACATCGGTCCCGCGCCGCAGGTCACGGGGTTCAGGGACACCGGACGACCTGGCCCGCGTAGGACAGGTTGCCGCCGAAGCCGAAGAGGAGGACGGGGTCGCCCGTGCCGATCTCGCCGCGTTCGACGAGCTTCGAGAAGGCGAGCGGGATGCTGGCGGCGGAGGTGTTGCCGGAGTCCACGACATCGCGCGCGACCACCGCGTTCACGGCCCCGATCTTCTGCGCGAGGGGTTCGATGATGCGCAGGTTCGCCTGGTGGAGGACGACCGCGGCGAGTTCCTCGGGCGTGAGACCGGCCCGCTCGCAGGCCCCCCGGGCGATCGCCGGGAGCCGGGTCGTCGCCCAGCGGTAGACGCTCTGGCCCTCCTGCGCGAACCGCGCCGGGGTGCCCTCGATGCGTACGGCGTGCCCCATCTCGGGCACCGAGCCCCACAGCACCGGCCCGATCCCCGGCTCCTCGCCCGGCGCCGCGGCCTCGACCACGGCCGCTCCCGCACCGTCCCCGACCAGGACGCAGGTCGTGCGGTCGGTCCAGTCCGTCACCTCCGACATCTTGTCCGCGCCGATGACCAGGGCCCGGGTCGCCGCCCCCGCGCGCACGGCGTGGTCGGCCGTGGCGAGCGCGTGGGTGAAGCCCGCGCAGACCACGTTGACGTCCATCGCCGCGGGAGACGGGATGCCCAGACGGTGCGCGACCCGGGCGGCCATGTTCGGGGAGCGGTCGACGGCCGTCGAGGTGGCGACCAGCACGAGGTCGATGTCGGCGGGGGCCAGTCCGGCGGCGGCGAGCGCCTTGGCGGCGGCGTGCCCAGCCAGCTCGTCGACGGGTTCGTCGGGTCCGGCGATGTGGCGCGTACGGATGCCCACCCGGCTCTTGATCCACTCGTCACTGGTGTCGACCAGGCCCGCCAGGTCCTCGTTGGTGAGGACCTTGGCGGGCTGGTAGTGGCCGACGGCCGCGATGCGTGAGCCGTTCATGGGGGGTCTCCCTCGTTGCCTTGGGTAGCGAGATCCTCCAGTCTGATCAGTGACCCATGGGTACGACGTCAGGTGATGCCACAGGAAAGCGACGCCAGGCTTGTCGGCTTCTGTCAGACCCCCGGGACGCGCGGGCCCGGTCCGCACGGACGCCCCGATCTCACCCCGTGAACAGCTGTTTGACCTTGAGAACGAGCTCGTACAGGCCGTAACAGAGCGGTGCGCCCACCCAGAGCCAGGAGAAGGCGATCAGGGGACGCCGGTCAGGCGGACTGCTGGGACTGGACGGAGTCGTCATCGGCTGCCTCCCTCGGGGCGGGGATGTGGTGGCGGGCGTGGACCGGGCGGATCAGTTCGTTGGCGACGAGGCCGACGACCAGCAGTCCGATCATGATCAGGAACGAGGTGTCGTAGAGCGCGGCGCCGTGCTTGCCCGCGTCCTTCTGCCGGTCCGCTATCCAGTTGACGATCAGCGGGCCGAGGACACCGGCCGTGGACCAGGCGGTGAGCAGCCGGCCGTGGATCGCTCCGACCTGGTAGGTGCCGAAGAGGTCCTTGAGGTACGCGGGGACGGTCGCGAAGCCACCCCCGTAGAAGGAGAGGATCACCAGCGCGCAGATGATGAACAGGGGCTTGGAGGAGTCCCCGAACTGCGAGATCAGCAGGTACATCAGCGCGCCCACGCCGAGGTAGACACGGTAGATGTTCTTGCGCCCGATCAGGTCGGACGTGGAGGACCAGCCGATCCGGCCCGCCATGTTCGCGGCCGAGAGCAGCGCCACGAAGCCCGCGGCGGCCGACACCGACACCGGGGTGGAGGTGTCCGCGAAGAAGTCGGTGATCATCGGGGCGGCCTTCTCCAGGATGCCGATGCCCGCGGTCACGTTCATGCACAGCACGAGCCACAGGCACCAGAACTGCGGGGTGCGCACGGCGTTCTTCGCCGAGACCTGCACCCCGTCGAGGGGGCCGGGGCGGGCCTCGACGGGCTTCTCGCTGCGCGGCACCCGCACCAGCAGCACGCCGAGCGTCATGAAGACGGCGTACGACAGTCCGTGCACGAGGAAGGCGAGGGCGATGCCGGAGGAGTCGGAGCCGAAGGACTTCAGCATCTGCGCGGACCACGGCGAGGCGATCAGCGCGCCGCCGCCGAAGCCCATGATCGCGATGCCGGTGGCCATGCCCGGCCGTTCCGGGAACCACTTGATCAGAGTCGAGACGGGTGAGATGTAGCCGATGCCCAGGCCGATCCCGCCGACGAAGCCGTAGCCGAACACGATCAGCCAGTACTGCTCGGTGGCGGCGCCGAGCGAGGCGATCAGGAAGCCGGTGGAGAAGCAGACCAGGGCGACGGTCATGGCCCAGCGCGGTCCGTTGCGCTCCACCAGGGTGCCGCCGAACGCGGCGGACAGACCGAGCATGACGATGGCGAGCTGGAAGGGCAGCGCGCTCTGGGTGCCGCTGAGGCCGAGCGCGGATTCGAGCGGTGGCTTGAAGACGCTCCAGGCGTACGCCTGGCCGATGGAGAGGTGGACCGACAGGGCGGCGGGCGGGACGAGCCAGCGGCTCCAGCCGGGTGGCGCGACGGGGGGACTCATGATCCCGGACGATAGGAAGCGGTTGTCCGGTTGGGAAGCCGTACGGCGTCAACTCGTCGACCGTATGCGGTGAACGGTATCCATGGTGCGACGAACGGTCGTTCGGGAACGCGCGACGGCCGGAACCGGACCACCAGGACGCCCTGGGCACGGGCCGTACGGCCGTCACGCCGGGCCGCGGTCCCGGGTCACGCTCATGTCCTGGGCGGTGACGACGGAGAGCGGGCGTTCCAGCGGGCGGGGCGGCGTCGGCGCGTGGTCAAGAGTGCGGTGGCTCAACCGCCGTACGAGAGAGGCATAGCTTCGGGGTCCGGGCCCATTTCATTTCCCTCGATGCCGTTGGTCAATTTGTGTGGTTTGTTGCAGCTGTCAGCAGCTAATCAACCTGTCCATCGCAGGCTTGGC
>NZ_JBEXHZ010000063.1:0-25255 GCF_040608315.1 Streptomyces sp. NPDC005195 | reverse complement strand
CTCAGCGGACAGGACGACGTCAACAGCACGAGGACCCGGCGACATGAAAACAGCCTAGTGATTTATCGGCGAAATTTCTGGCGCATCACACTAGTGCCTCGCCCGGGTCGGACGACGGACCGGTGGCCGATCCGGACGCGGTCTGACTCCCCGGGCGCCGGGAACTCCGGCCGCGCGCAGGTGACTTGGACGGGAGCGCGACGGGTTTCGGTGGGAGTCCGGAGTGGGAGTCCGGCCCGGGAGCCCGGCGAGGAAGGCCCGGGTTCCGGGTCAGCGGTACCACCCGAACCGTTCCGCGATCACCGGCAGCCGGTCGGCGACGATGGCGTGCGCGGCGGCCCGCGGCGTCGTCCCGTCGGCCTCCGCGCGGGCCAGCATCCGGTCGATCAGACCGCGCATGGAGCGCCGGGTGTACGCGAACGCCTCGTCTGCGTCGGCGCCGATGTCACCGAAGAGGGTCCACCACCACCAGGCGTTCGTACCGGAGTTGACGACGACGTCCGGCAGCACGAGGACACCGCGCGCGGCGAGCAGGTCCTCCGCCTCGGGCAGGACGGGCATGTTGGCCGCCTCCACGATCCAACGGGCGGTGATCCGGGCCTGGTTCGTGGTGTCGATCGTGTACGAGACCGCCGCGGGCACCAGGACGTCCGCGTCGGCCGACAGCCAGGCGTGGGCCGGACGTTCACGGTCGGCCGGGCGAAGCGCCGAGCGGTCCACCGTCCCGTAGGCGTCCCTCGCCGCGAGCAGCGTGTCGACGTCGAGTCCGTCCGGGTTCTCGATCGTGCCCTTGACGTCGGCGACGGCCACGACGGTGAGACCGGCGCGCGCCAGGAAGCGCGCCGTGGCTCCGCCCATGGTGCCCAGGCCCTGTACGGCGACGCGTGTTCCCGGGTACGCGGCCCCGGCACGGTCCAGGGCCGCGAGCACCGACTCGGCGACACCGCAGCCGCCCACCAGTTCGTCGAGCCCGATCCCGTCCACCTCGACCGCGAAGGCGTCCGCGAGACGGCTCCGCGCGCTCTCCTCGTCGTCGAGCAGCGGGTACACGGCCTGGATGGAGGAGACGAGCCCCGCCTCCGTGACAGCCCGGTCGACCAGGTCCTGGGTGAGCCCGAGATCCTCGCCCGTGGTCCAGAAGCTCTCGATGTACGGGCGCATGGCACGCAGATAGCGCACGAGGAGGCCGTACGCCGCCGGGTCCTGGGGGTCGCAGTCGATGCCGCCCTTGGCGCCGCCCAACGGGATGTAGCGGCCCTCGGGGTTGTAGTGCAGGGCCTCCTTCATCGTCATGCCCCGGGCCAGCCCGGCGACCTCGTCCAGGGTGCAGCCCTCGCGCATCCGCAGCCCGCCGCTGGAGACACCCCGGACCAGGCGGTCGACCACGAGGAAGCCCTGGCGGCCGGTGACGTGGTCGGTCCAGGTGAGTGTGATCAGGGGCGCGGTCGAAGGCGCGGTCATGGGTACTCCTCGGGGACGGCGATCAGGGCGGGGTCGTGCGTGCGCGGCACCTCGGCGAGGACGCGGGCCGACCCGTCGACGGGCGCGCCGTCCGTGGGCGGTCGGCGGCGACCGGAGACCACTCCCGGCCGGCTCGCCACCCACGGCGACGACCGCATCGCGACCCGCCGGCCACTTCGGCACCGACTCAGTGTGCGGGCAGACCCCTGGGCGGGAGGGGACGCCGCTCGGGAACCGTCTGCTTCGGTGCGTACGTCGGGCGTCCCTCGTTCCCTCCGGTGCGCACGGACCGGTGCGAACGCCTCCGACGGAGCCTTTACTGAATCGTCGGTCAGTATCGGAACGTCGTCCGGCTGTGTCAATCCACTGGACGGAGCAGCGGCAGCGGTGGGGGATGAGGGGAAGCGAGGGAGGGGTGGTTCTGGTGCGGCTCCACCGTGATGGCCGAGGTGTTCGCGTGCCCGGACGGCCGGTTCGCGGCCCGTTCGTCCCCCGCGTCGGGCCGGGCACGTCCGCGCGTCTCGGAATCCCGCTCCCCGGTGCGGAAGAAGAGAGGGCGCCCAGGGGTTGCCACCTACGGGCCATGGGCCCCTCCGGCGGGTTCGTCCGGCAGCGCGGGCACCGGGACCGGGTCCTGGCCGCGTGCGTGCCGGGGACACCGCACCGTGACCCCGCGAGGACGGAGTCCCGGCGCTGTCGGAGGGGCCGACCATAATGGGAGGCCCGACCGACTCCATTGGAGGTACCGTGACCGGTTTCCGTACGTTGAGCTCCGGGCTCCGCGCGCTGCAGCCCGCCGCTTTCGGCGCGGACCCGGGCGGTGAGCGCCTGGAGCGCATCCGCAGATCACCGAATTTCGCTGACGGGGTCTTCCAGAACCCGGTGAGCGCCCGGACCCGCCCCGACGGCTCCATGATCGAGTTCGCGAAGGTCTTCTTCCGCAAGGAGGAGCGCGTCCGTCGCGCCCCCGCGGGCACGGTGCCGGTGCACCCCACGACGCTCGCCGACCTCGCCGGACCGGCGACGAGCGGGCTGCGGCTCACCTGGATGGGGCACTCCAGCGTGCTGGCGGAGATCGACGGGCACCGTGTGCTGTTCGACCCGGTCTGGGGCGAGCGCTGTTCTCCCTTCAACTTCGTCGGACCCAAGCGGCTGCACCCGGTACCGCTGCCGCTGGCCGAGCTGGGCCCGGTCGACGTCGTCGTCATCTCGCACGACCACTACGACCACCTGGACCTGCCCACCATCAAGGCCCTCGCCGACACGGACACGGTGTTCGCGGTGCCGCTCGGCGTCGGCGCCCACCTGGAGCACTGGGGCGTCTCCCCGGACCGTCTGCGTGAGCTGGACTGGAACGAGTCCACGAAGGTCGGCGGCATCTCCCTCACCGCCACCCCCGCCCGGCACTTCTGCGGCCGGGGCCTGCGCAACACCCAGCACACACTGTGGGCCTCCTGGGCGGTGGCGGGCGACGAGCACCGGATCTACCACAGCGGTGACACCGGCTATTTCGAGGGCTTCAAGGACATCGGCGCCGAGCACGGCCCGTTCGACGCCACGATGATCCAGATCGGCGCGTACAGCGAGTTCTGGCCCGAGATCCACATGACGCCCGAGGAGGGCATGCGCGCCCACCTGGACCTCCAGGGCGGCAGGCCCGGCGGTGTGATGATGCCGATCCACTGGGCCACGTTCAACCTGGCGACGCACCCGTGGGTGGAGCCCGGCGAGGGGACCATAGCGGCCGCGCACGCGGTCGGCGCGCGCATCGCGCTGCCGCACCCCGGTGAGCCCTTCGAACCCACCGCCGAGACCGTGCCGTCCGCGCCCTGGTGGCGCGGGGTGGCCATGCCGCCCGAGGGCGGCTGGCCCGCGGGCGCGAGTGCCGACGCCCATGCCCCGATTTCCGTCCCTGCGGGTTCCGGTGCGCCGGCTCCCGGCGGGGCGGGCTCCGACACGCCGGGTGACGCCGGCAGCGGAGCCGCGGAGGACACCGGAGAGCCGGAGACGGTGCCGGCCGGCTGAATTTCCTGACATTCCGATCTACGGCGAGGGCCGGGGCGCGTCGCGCTCCCCGGCCCTCGCCGTCTTTTCGTGACCACTTCTGACCAGCGCTGATCAGAACGATGCCTCTCGGGAACGTCTGTCCGACGGTGATATCGGTCTGCCGTGCGAGGCCTCATACCAGAGCGGGACGCCGGCCGGGGGACTTTGTCAACTGCCCACCGCACCTGTCGCGTTGCCGACTACTGTCAGTTGCCGTCGGGCGACGCAGGGCCGTTTTTTTCGGCTCTCTCGACCGGCACCGCGATGGCGCACGCCCAAGTCGCGCAGACCCGCGGGAGCCCGAGTGCCCCCGACGCCCACTACGAGGACGCTGATGTCTCACCTTCGCGCACCGGCCGCCCACGCAGAGCGCCGTGACGGCGGGCGGCACGGACGGCCGGTCGCCCGTGCCGCCCCCTCGCCGCCCGAGACCCCCCTCAGGCCCCAGCTGCTGCGGATGGCGGTCCTGCCGCCCACCGCGGTGGCCCTCAGCGCGTGCGCGGCCGTCCTGTTCACCGTGCGCTCCACCGGCGCCCGCCCGGGCGCGGCTCTCTGGGCGGTCCTCGCCGGCGCCTTCGGGGTGGCCCTCGCGGGCATCCTCGTCGCCGCCGTGGCCGCCGACCGGGCCGCCCGGTCCGTCCGGGACCGCCTCGCCGCGATACGCCGTACCAGCGCCCGTACGGAGGCGGACCTGCGTGCCGTCGTCGAGGGCCTGCGCCGCGGCGAGACCCCGTCCCCGCGCGCACCGAACCGCCGGCCCCTCCCGGACGCCGACGACTTCGAGCTGCTCGCCGCCGACCTCTCCCGGGCGCACGACGGCGCCGTCACCGCCGTCGTGCAGGCCGCACAGCTCTCCAGCCGGGCCGGCAGCGAGCAGAAGGTCGAGGTCTTCGTCAACCTGGCGCGACGACTTCAGTCCCTCGTGCACCGCGAGATCTCGATCCTCGACGAGCTGGAGAACGAGATCGAGGACCCGGACCTGCTCAAGGGCCTCTTCCATGTCGACCACCTCGCCACCCGCATCCGGCGGCACGCCGAGAATCTCGCCGTCCTCGGCGGCGCCGTCTCCCGACGCCAGTGGAGCAACCCCGTCTCCATGACCGAGGTGCTGCGGTCGGCGATCGCCGAGGTCGAGCAGTACTCGCGGGTCAAACTGGTGCCTCCGATCGACGGCACCCTGCGCGGACACGCCGTCGCCGACGTCATCCACCTGCTGGCCGAACTGGTCGAGAACGCCACGGTGTTCTCCGCCCCGCACACCCAGGTGCTGCTGCGCGTCAACCTCGTCACCTCCGGGCTCGCGGTCGAGGTCGAGGACCGGGGCCTGGGCATGCCGCCGGGCGAGCAGGACAAGATGAACACGCTGCTCACCGACCCCGATCAGGTGAACGTCGCGAGCCTTCTCCAGGACGGCCGGATCGGTCTCTTCGTGGTGTCGCAGCTCGCTCGGCGACACGGCATCCACGTCCGGCTCCAGAGCAACATCTACGGCGGTGTCCAGGCCGTACTCGTGGTGCCGCAGGAGCTGTTGGGCACGGAGCCGGGCGTCCCGGGGAACCAAGGGCGGTCATCCCGCGAGACGGCGGGCAGCGCGCTCCCGCCCGCGGGACCACCGGCCGGACAGGCCGTCCCGCTTCCCGCCGCGAGCGGGGCGGCGTCCCCCGTGCCGCGGCCGCGCCGGGAGCAGACGGAGCCCGCCGCGCCGCGGCACGACGGGGCGGGCGGCGGCGGACCCGCGCCGCTCCCGGTGCGCGGGGCCGGTGCCGAGCGGCCCAACCCGGCGGAGGCCGTGCCCGGCATCCGCCCCGACGACCGGCACCTCGTGGCGGAGAACGCGGAGATGCCACCCACCCCGCGCAACGGCGTGGTCCGGGGCACCATGGCGAGGCCCCAACTGCCACGCCGGCGGGCCCAGGAGCACATCGCGCCCCAACTGCGCGACGGGCCCCTGCCCCGCCAGGACTCGGAGCACGTCGCCGGTCACGACCCCGGGCTGATGGCGGCGTTCCAGCGCGGGATCGGACTGGCGGAGGCCCGGCAGACCGAGTTCCCCGACGATCGGCCGCACCCGGACCCCGCACACCTGGACGCGCTGCCACCCCTGCGGGTGATCCGCGTCGACCAGCCGTCCCCACGCTCGCCCCACCTGGAAGGCCACCTGGACGTTCCGCCCCTGGGCGCCGTCCGAACGACCGGCGATCACCTGGGCGCGACACACATAGCCGACCCGCACACCGGACATGCGCCCGCCCCGGCCGACGCGCCGGGCACGCGGGACACCTCCCCCACGCCCGGACACGACCTCACGGCCAGGCACGACGGGAGTGCACCGGCCGGATGACCAGCCTCCCGAGCACGCCCACCCCCACCTGCGCTCCCGCAGACCTTCGTACCCAAGGAGTCGATCCACCATGGCGAGCGACGTGCCGACCGGCCATGCATCCGATCTCGACTGGCTGATGAGCGGCCTCGTGCAGCGCGTGCCGCACACCACCAGCGCGGTACTCCTCTCCTGCGACGGGCTCGTGAAGTCCGTCCACGGCCTCGACCCGGACAGCGCCGACCACATGGCGGCGCTGGCCTCCGGCCTGTACTCGCTCGGCCGCAGCGCGGGCGTCCGCTTCGGGGACGGCGGCGACGTGCGGCAGGTCGTCGTCGAACTCGACTCGACCCTGCTGTTCGTGTCGACCGCGGGCTCCGGCACCTGTCTCGCGGTGCTCGCCGGACGCGAGGCCGACGCGGCGGTGCTCGGCTACGAGATGGCGATGCTCGTCAAGAGCGTCCGCCCGTATCTGATGACCGCGCCCAGGCAGGCCGCCGTCGGCCCCACGGCGATGAGGCCGTGAGGGTGGCCGCGGCCGGCGACGGGCCCTGGCTCGACGACGCGGCCGGGCGGCTGGTGCGTCCCTACACGGTCAGCAACGGCCGGACCCGTCCGACCACCGCGCTCGACCTGTTGTCGCAGGTCATGGTCACCGGAGCCACGCCCCTCGGCTACCTCGGCCCCGAGCACACCCAGGCGCTCGAACTGTGCCGGGCGCCCGTCTCGGTCGCGGAGATCGCCGCGCAGCTCAAGCTGCCGGCGGCGGTCACCAAGGTGCTGCTGTCCGATCTCGTCGACTGCGGGGCGCTGACCACCAAACCCCCCGAGTTCCACCACAACCCCACTGACCGGTCTCTTCTGGAGGCAGTGCTCGATGGACTACGACGACAGCTCTGACCCCTTCCCCACCGCGCTGAAGATCCTGGTGGCGGGAGGATTCGGGGTAGGCAAGACCACCTTCGTGGGCGCGGTGAGCGAGATCGCGCCGCTCAGCACGGAGGAGCTGCTCACCACGGTCAGTGCCGCGACCGACAATCTCGACGGCGTCGAGAACAAGGTCGAGACCACGGTGGCGATGGACTTCGGCCGCATCACCCTCGACCCCGAACATGTGCTGTACCTCTTCGGCACACCCGGGCAGGAGCGGTTCTGGTTCATGTGGGACGAGCTGTCCGAGGGCGCGCTCGGCGCGGTGATCCTCGCCGACACCCGCCGCCTCGAGGACTGCTTCGCGGCCGTCGACTTCTTCGAGCAGCGTGGTCTCGGCTTCATCGTCGCCGTCAACGAGTTCGACGGTGCCTTCCGCTACGACCCGGCCGAGGTGCGGGCGGCCATCGACCTCGACCCCGCGATCCCCATCGTGCGCTGCGACGCCCGGATCTCCAGTTCGGGCGTGCAGACCCTGCTCACCCTGGTGCGCCATCTCCTCGCCCACGCACCGGCGCACGCCCCCACTCATGGAGCCCACAGGTGACGCACCGACGTACGCACCGGGCGAAGGAGCCCGCACATGACCCACGTCCCCGACCACGGAGCCCGCATATGACACCCGGCCCCCACCACGGAGTCCGTCCATGAGCTACGACCCACCGCGTCCGGTCGGCCGGCTGCTGCTGACCCCGGAGGACAAGGACGCCCCCGCCCGGGTCCGGCGGCTGCGCCGGCTCGGCCTGGGGGAGCACACCGAGCCCGTCTTCGACGCCTTCGCGGACCGGCTCGCCGACGTCGCCGCGGTGCCGTACTCGATGGTCAACTTCATTGATGAGAACCGGCAGTTCTTCGCGGGCCTGCACACCCCGGACGGCAACGTCTCGGCCACCCGGGCGGTGCCGGCCCCCACGGACGGCACCCATCATGGTGTCGGCCGCTATATGACCCGCGACTACGGGTTCTGCCCCTATGTCGTGGTCCGCCGCAGGGCGCTGGTGCTGGAGGACGTCTGCGACTACCCGCGCTTCGCCGGCAACCCGGTCGTCGACGAGATCGGGGTCCGTTCCTACCTCGGCGCGCCGCTCATCGACCGCACGGGCATCGCGCTCGGCACCGTCTGCGTCGTCGACCTCGAACCGCGCCCGTGGGGCAGAGCGGGCCTGGAGACCATCAAGACGATGGCGGCGGAACTGGTCGAGCAGCTCGGCCGGCGGGAGGCAGGCGCGGGGTTCTGAGGCCGCACGGCGCCGGTGGCGCGTGCGCGCCGCGCGGACGACGTTCCCCTAGGAACCCGTGCCTGCTCTGCCCGCCGCAGTGGCCGCCGCTGTGCCTGCCCTGCCCGCCGTACCCGCCGTACCCGCCGTACCCGCCGTACCCGCCGGGGGTTGGCCCCGCTCCCGCGGAGGAACGCTGTGCCCGAGCCACCCGACACGGCCCGGAAGGCACCCCATGACCGATCTGCGTCTCGGCGTTCTCGGCTTCGGCCTGCGCGGTCCCCTCGCGCTCACCGCCCACCGCCCCGGCCGGGGCGCACGCGTGAGCGTCCTCGCCGAACACGACCCGCTGCTGCGGGAGGCCGCCGCCGCCCGCATCCCCGGCGTCCGGACCGTCGACGACCACCGTGACGTCGTCCACGACCCGGACGTCGACGCGGTGCTCGTCCTCACCCCGGACCACACCCACGCCGACCTCGCCCGCGAGGCACTGCGCGCGGGCAAGCCCGTCTTCGTCGAGAAGCCCCTGGACATCACCATCGAGCGCTGCGACGCCGTCCTGCGCACCGCCTTCGAGACGGGCACCCGCCTCTACGTCGGCCACAACATGCGCCACATGCCGGTGATCCGGCTGATGCGCGACCTCGTCCGGGGCGGCGCCGTGGGGACGGTCAAAACCGTGTGGGTGCGGCACTTCGTCGGCTTCGGCGGGGACTGGTACTTCAAGGACTGGCACGCCGAACGCCGCTTCACCACCGGCCTGTTGCTGCAGAAGGGGGCCCACGACATCGACGTACTGCACTGGTTGGCCGGCGGGTACACGCGGCAGGTGCAGGCGCTCGGAGACCTCATGGTGTACGGCGACAACCCGCACCGACGGGAGCCGGGGGAGCCCCGGCCGGAGGACTGGTACACCGAGGACGGTCACTGGCCCCCGCACACCCAGCGGGCACTCAATCCGGTCATCGACGTCGAGGACGTCTCGCTGGTCAACCTGCGCCTGGACAACGGGGTACTGGCGGCCTACCAGCAGTGCCACTTCACCCCCGACTACTGGCGCAACTACACCGTGATCGGTGACGCGGGCCGGCTGGAGAACTTCGGGGACGGGCCCGGCGCCGTGGTGAAGGTCTGGAACACCCGCCGCTCGGGGCACCGGGCCCTGGCCGACGCCGAGTACCTGGTGCCGGAGCCCCCCGAGGACGCCGGGCACGGCGGCGCCGACCCGCTGCTGATCGACGAGTTCCTCCGGTTCGTGCGGGAAGGGGGGCACACCGACACCTCCCCGGTCGCCGCGCGCATGGCGGTGGCCGCCGGGTTCCGGGCCACGGAGTCGCTGCGGGACGGGGGCACCGTGCGCGAGGTGCCCCCGCTCGACCCCGAACTGCTCGCCTACTTCGAACGGGGGCAGGTGCCCGGGGAGGTGTAGGGGGCGGTGCGGGAACCGGGGAATCCGACGCGTGAAGGAAAGCTGCGGCCGCGTTTAAGAAAACCTCGATGGACCGGGACTACGGTCGTACGGCAGATTCCTCAGGGAATACACCCCTCTCCCCGGTACGGGCCCCTTCGGCGCGCCCTGCCCCGGGGCCTCACCCACAGGAGCCGTTGCGTGAAGGCGCTGGTCAAGGAGAAGGCGGAGCCCGGGCTCTGGCTCGTGGACGTCCCGGAGCCGGAGATCGGCCCCGGCGACGTACTGATCAAGGTTCTGAGGACCGGGATCTGCGGAACCGACCTGCACATCCGCAACTGGGACGGCTGGGCGCAGCGGGCCATCACCACACCGCTCGTGCTCGGCCATGAGTTCGTCGGCGAGGTCGTCGCGACCGGCCGTGACGTCGACGACATCAAGGCAGGCGACCGCGTCAGCGGCGAAGGCCACCTGGTCTGCGGAAAGTGCCGCAACTGCCTGGCCGGACGCCGCCACCTCTGCCGCGCCACGGTCGGCCTCGGCGTCGGCCGCGACGGCGCGTTCGCGGAGTACGTCGCCCTGCCCGCCACCAACGTGTGGGTGCACCGGGTCCCCGTCGACCTCGACGTCGCCGCGATCTTCGATCCGTTCGGCAACGCCGTGCACACGGCGCTCTCCTTCCCGCTGGTCGGTGAGGACGTACTGATCACCGGTGCCGGACCGATCGGCCTGATGGCCGCCGCGGTGGCCCGGCACGCGGGCGCCCGCAACGTGGTCGTCACCGACGTCAGCGAGGAGCGCCTGGAACTCGCCCGGAAGATCGGCGTCAGCCTCGCCCTGAACGTCTCGTCCGCGACGATCGCCGACGGCCAGCGCGAGCTGGGGCTGCGGGAGGGCTTCGACATCGGCCTGGAGATGTCCGGCCGCCCCGAGGCGATGCGCGACATGATCGCCAACATGACCCACGGCGGCCGGATCGCGATGCTGGGCCTGCCCGCCCAGGAGTTCCCCGTCGACTGGTCCCGGATCGTCACCTCCATGATCACGATCAAGGGCATCTACGGCCGGGAGATCTTCGAGACCTGGTACGCGATGTCGGTGCTCCTCGAAGGCGGCCTCGACCTCGCTCCGGTGATCACCGGCCGATACGGCTTCCGCGACCACGAGGCCGCCTTCGCCGAAGCGGCCGGCGGCCGCGGCGGCAAGGTCATTCTGGACTGGACCCTCTAAGGAACTGATGATGTTCGATTCCGTACGCGACGATCTGCGCACCACCCTCGACGAGATCCGCGCCGCCGGGCTCCACAAGCCCGAGCGCGTCATCGGCACCCCGCAGTCCGCGACCGTGAGCGTCACCTCGGGCGGCCGTCCCGGCGAGGTCCTCAACTTCTGCGCGAACAACTACCTCGGCCTCGCCGACCACCCCGAGGTCGTCGCCGCCGCCCACGAGGCCCTCGACCGCTGGGGCTACGGCATGGCGTCCGTGCGCTTCATCTGCGGTACGCAGGAGGTGCACAAGGAGCTGGAGGCGCGGCTGTCCGCGTTCCTCGGCCAGGAGGACACGATCCTCTACTCCTCCTGCTTCGACGCCAACGGAGGCGTCTTCGAGACCCTGCTCGGCGCCGAGGACGCGGTGATCTCCGACGCCCTCAACCACGCCTCGATCATCGACGGCATCCGCCTCTCCAAGGCGCGCCGCTTCCGGTACGCCAACCGTGACATGGCCGATCTGGAGGCCCAGCTCAAGGAGGCGTCGGACGCCCGGCGCCGTCTGATCGTCACGGACGGCGTCTTCTCGATGGACGGCTACGTCGCTCCCCTCCAGGAGATCTGCGACCTCGCCGACCGTTACGACGCGATGGTCATGGTCGACGACTCGCACGCCGTCGGCTTCGTCGGCCCCGGCGGCCGGGGCACCCCCGAGCTGCACGGCGTGATGGACCGTGTCGACATCATCACCGGCACCCTCGGCAAGGCGCTCGGCGGCGCGTCCGGCGGCTACGTGGCGGCCCGCGCCGAGATCGTCGCCCTGCTGCGCCAGCGTTCGCGTCCGTACCTCTTCTCGAACACGCTCGCCCCGGTGATCGCGGCGGCCTCCCTGAAGGTTCTCGACCTCCTGGAGTCGGCGGACGACCTGCGCGCGCGGCTGGCCGCGAACACCGCGCTGTTCCGCTCCCGGATGACCGCCGAGGGCTTCGACATCCTTCCCGGCGACCACGCGATCGCCCCGGTCATGATCGGTGACGCGTCCGTCGCCGGGCGCATGGCGGAACTGCTCCTGGAGCGCGGGGTGTACGTGATCGGCTTCTCGTTCCCGGTCGTCCCGCAGGGGCAGGCCCGGATCCGGGTGCAGCTGTCCGCGGCGCACTCGACGGACGACGTGAACCGCGCGGTGGACGCGTTCGTGGCGGCGCGGGCCGAGCTCGAAGGCTGAATCACCTGTGTGACCTGAGAGAATCGGTCGCATGATCGAAGCGCGGCGGCTCCACATCCTCCGTGCGGTGGCCGACCACCGCACGGTGACGGCGGCTGCCGCCGCGCTCTATCTCACGCCTTCGGCGGTCTCCCAGCAGCTGACCGCCCTGGAGCAGGAGACCGGGCACCGGCTCGTCGAGCGGGGTGCCAAGGGCGTGCGGCTGACGCCCGCCGGTGAGATCCTGCTCGGCCACACCCACGCCGTGCTGGCCCAGCTGGAGCGGGCCGAGGCCGAGCTGGCCGCCTACAGCTCGGGTTCCGCCGGCACGGTCACCGTCGCCGCCTTCGCGACCGGCATCGGCCTCGTGGTGGCTCCCGCGCTGGCCCGCCTCGCCGTCACCGCACCCGGTATCCATGTCCGGGTGCAGGACGCCGAGGGCGACGCCAGCCTGCCGATGGTGCTCGACCGGCAGGTCGACATCGCGGTCGCCGTCGAGTACCGGGGAGCCCCGGACGCGGACGACCCGCGACTGACCCACCTGCCCCTGTACGCCGAGCCGTTCGACGCGGTGGTCCCGGTCACCCACCGTCTGGCCGACGCCGACGAGGTACCGCTCGCCGAACTCGCCAAGGACCCCTGGATCGGCCCCTACCCCGGCAATCCCTGCCATGACGTGGTGGTCCTGGCCTGCGAGAACGCGGGATTCGAGCCGCGTCTCGAACACTCCTCGGACGACTTCCGCGCCGTCGTCGCCCTCGCCTCCGCCGACGCGGGCGTCGCGCTGGTGCCGCGCTCGGCCCTGATCGGCATGGACCTCACGGGCGTGGTCGTGCGCCCCGTCGACGGGGTCGCGCCCACCCGCCGGGTCTTCGCCGCCGTACGGCGTGGCGCGGAGGGGCATCCGCTGATCCGTCCGGTGCTGGACGCGCTGGCGCGGGCCGCGACCGTGGAGTGACGTCTGTGACGTCTGTGACCTCCGGCCGGTGCCAATACCGACGCCGACCCCGATCCCTCGCCTGTCCTCGCCTCCGGTCCCGCCCCTCTGCTGTTTCGCATCTGGGATAGCATCCCGAATATGGGAACCGAGGTGCAGGATGCCGTCGACCTCCGGCTGGGAGCCCGGCTCGCCGAGCTGCGGGCCGAACGGGGCTGGTCGCTCGCGGAGCTGGCGGAACACAGCGGGGTCAGCCGGTCCACCCTTTCCCGGGCCGAGCGCGCCGAGATCAGCCCCACGGCCTCGCTCCTGAACCGCCTGTGCGCCGTGTACGGGTGCACCATGTCGCAGCTGCTCAGCGAGGTCGAGGCGGAACCCGCCGGGCTGGTGCGGGCGGCCGACCAGACGGTCTGGAGGGACGGCGCCTCCGGCTTCGTACGACGGTCGGTGTCCCCGCCGCACACGGGGCTGCGCGGCGAACTCGTCGAGGGACGGCTCGCGGCCGGCGCCGACATCGCGTACGACCGGCCTCCCGTGCCCGGTCTGGAGCAGCACATCTGGGTGCTCGACGGGGCGCTGGAGGTGACGGCGCGGGACGTCGAGCACCGTCTAGGCACAGGTGACTGCCTCCGACTGCGGGTGTGGGGCCCGACCCGCTTCCGCTGCCCCGGCCCGCGGGACGTGCGGTACGCGCTGGTGGTGGTGAGGCCGTGACCGCCGTCTCCCGGCTGAGCTCGGCCGAAGTCCTCGCCCACGCCGAGGAGTTGGCCGCTCTCCTGGCCGACACCGTGGACGGCGGGGCCTCGGTCGGTTTCCTCGCGCCGCTCGGCCGCGCGTCGGCCGTGGCCTGGTGGGAGGGGCGCGCGGCCGAGGTGGCGGCCGGCCACCTCGCGGTGTGGGTGGCGCACAGCGCGGACCGGATGCTCGGCACGGTCGGCCTGGCCTTCCCCGACAAGCCCAACAGCCGCCACCGCGCCGAGCTGGTGAAGCTGATGGTGCGCCCGGACGGCCGGGGGCGGGGACTCGGCCGCACGCTGCTGACCACCGCCGAGCGGGCGGCCGTCGCGGCCGGGGTCACCCTCCTGCACCTCGACACGGAGACCGACAGCCCGGCCGAGACCCTCTACCTGTCCGCGGGCTGGACCCGCCTCGGAGCGATACCGGACTACGCGACGACTCCCACGGGCACGCTCCGCCCGACGACGGTCTTCTACAAGCGGGTGGGAGCCGCCACCGAGGCGGCGACGTAGGTGACGCGCCCGCCCCGCCCCGTCCGGGTGGGCCGGCGGCTCCCGGCCGTCCCTCTGATCCCGCAGGTCAGCGGTGGTGTGTCGGTGCCATTGGCTACCGTGCGTCCCATGTCGCCGAACGCCGAAGACGTACGCCGGATCGCCCTGTCCCTGCCGGACACGACGGAGAAGACCGCCTGGAGCATGCCCACCTTCCGGGTCGCCGGGAAGATGTTCGCCACCCTGCCCGAGGAGGAGACCTCGATCGCCGTGCGCTGCCCCAAGGAGGAGCGGGACGAACTCGCCCTGGCGGAGCCGCGGAAGTTCTGGATCGCCGACCACGAGGCGGGCTTCGCCTGGGTCCGGGTCCGGCTCGCGGCCCTGGAGGACGACGACGAACTCCGTGACATCCTCGCCGACTCCTGGCGACAGGCCGCCCCGCCCCGGCTGCTCGACTCCTACCCGGAGTTGGGGCTCCCCGCGGACCGGTGAAAATCGCTCCGTCACCGGGTGTGCCGCGTGACATGATCCGGGTGCCGGAGCGGAGGCAGGGACGTCCGGTCCACGGGGGGAGCCGCGGGGCGACCGCGGGTGAGGGGCACGGGCGGGATGTACGGGACGTCACCGAGTGGAGAGCCGACGCGGTCCGGATCGCCGGCCGACGAGGACGCGGGGGATCCGACGCGGGGCGGCGGTGGGGGGACGCGCCGGGGACCCGTCGGCGTGACCGGTCTCGCGCCGGTCTGGTCGCGGGACTTCGCGTTGTTCTTCGTCGCGCGGGCCCTCGCCCGGCTCGGCGACACGATGCTCCCGGTGGCACTCGCCGCCGGACTGCTCCAGCACGGCTACGGGGCGGGAGCGATCGGCCTCGCGATGGCCGCGTCCGCCGCCCCGTTCGCGGGACTGGTGATCTTCGGCGGCGTCATCGCCGACCGGTTCAGCACGCGCAGGCTGATGATCGGGGCCGACCTCGTACGACTGGTCACCCAGGCCCTCGCCGCCGGGCTCTTCTTCGCCGGCCATGTGCTCCTGTGGCAGATCTGCGTGATCGGCGCGGTCAACGGCGCGGCCGGAGCCGTCTTCCAGCCGGGCGTCGCCAGCACGGTGCCGCGCCTGGCGGCCGACGTGCAGGGGGCGAACGGCGCGATCCGGATCGCCGAGTCCGCCGCGCAGCTCGCGGGCCCCGCTCTCGCGGGACTGCTGGTCGCGTTCTCCTCGGCGGGCGGGGTCTTCGCGGCGCACGCGGCGACGTACGCGCTGAGCGCCCTGTGTCTGCTCCTGCTCCGCCTCCCTCCGGCCGCGCCAGGGAGCCGGCCGCACGGTGGCAGTTTCCGGGGCGATCTCGTCGTGGGCTGGCGGGAGTTCAGGGCGAGGACCTGGCTGTGGGGGGTCATCGTCATCTGGTGCGTGTACATGCTCTTCATCTCGGGTCCCACCGTCCCCCTGGTGGCCACGGAGGTGGTCCAGCGGTACGGCGCGGGCGCCTACGGCCTGGTCAACTCCGCGCTCGGCGCCGGCACCGTCGTCGGCGGTCTGCTGGCCCTGCGGCTGCGCCCCCGCCACATGCTGCGGGCCGGCTCGATCGCCCTGTTCGCCTTCGCCTGCTTCCCCGCCGCCGTCGGCGCGGGCCTCGGAGTCCCGGCCATGTCGGCCGGAGCGGTGGCCGCGGGCGCCGGCATGTCGTTCTGGGGCGTGATGTGGGCGACCAGCGTGCAGACCCAGGTCGCTCCCGACGTCCTCAACCGCATCCACGCCTACGACGTCGCCGGTTCCCTGGCGATGATGCCCTTCGGGCAGGCGCTGGCGGGGCCGGCCGCGACGGTCCTCGGCGCCGGCAACGTCCTCCTCGTGGCCGGCGCGATGACCCTCTTCGTCTGCACGTCCCTGCTCCTGGTGCCGGCCATCCGCAACCTGCTGCGCGTCGACCCGCCGGCACCGCTCGCGCGCGAGGCCCCGGCGGTACGCCGACCGGCGCGACGCGACCCGCGCTGAGCCGGCCGAAGCCGCCCCGGCCTCCGGCTGCCGTCGACGCCTGCTGCGCAGGCGTCCGGTCACGCGCCCCCCGGAGCGCGGAGGAATCCGCCGATCCGCTCCCGCAGGGACCCCGCGTCCAGCCCGTGCGCGGCCAGGTGCTCGTCGACGGTTCCGTACTTGCGGAGTTCGCGGCGGCCGACGCCGAGGCCGAGCACGCGGTGGGGTACGTCGGCGAGCGCGTCGCCCGCGGCGGCCGTGGACGTGCCCGCCAGACAGGGCTCGACGAGCACGACGTCGGTGCCCGCCGCCTCCGTGGCGCGCCGCAGCGCCGCCGCGTCGAACGGCCGGACGGTGGTGGCGTACAGCACGGAGACATCGAGCCCCTCCGTCGCCGCGAGCACCGCGTCGAGCATCGGCCCGACGGCGACGACCACGCCGCCGCGCCCCTCGCGGACCCTGTGCAGCCGTGCCCCGTCGACCGGGCGGCCCTGCGCGTTGGACTGGGTCGACAGCCGCACGTACACCTTGTCGTCGCCGGCGGCGACCGCGTGCCGCAGCAGGGTCTCGGCCTCGTCGGGGTGCCCCGGTACGTGCACGGTCCAGCCGTCCAGGGTGTCGAGCAGCGCCACGTCGCCGGGTGCCATGTGGGTGAAGCCCCCGGCGGGCCAGTCGAAGGACGCGGCGGCACTCACCAGCACCGCGCCCACGTCCTGATGACCGAGATCGAGCTTCACCTGCTCGAAGGGACGCTCGACGAGGAAACTGGCGAAGGTGTGCAGGACGGGCCGCAGCCCGGTGAGCGCCAGACCCGCGCCCGCTCCGACGAGGAGCTGTTCGCGGATCCCGACGTTGACCACCCGTTCCGGATGTCTGATCCGGGCCTCGGCGAAGCCGTCCGTGCCGATCTCGGCCAGGACGACCGCGACCCGGGGGTCCTCGTCGAGCAGCCGGGAGACGACGGGGGCGAAACGGTCACGCATGGTGTCCATGGGGGTGGTCCTTTCGACGACGTGCGGGATGAACCGGTGAGGACGGTCCCGGTGACGAGGGGAGAGCCGGTGACGCGACGGGGACGCGTGAGGTGGCCGTTCAGGCGGACTTCGGTTCGACCCGGGCGACGACGACGTGCGGCCGACCCGGATGGGGCGCGGTGAAGGCGGCGTACAGCGCCTCGTGGTCGCGGCCGTCGACGGTCAGGGCGGACCAGCCCGCCGCCGCGAACCGGGCGGCGATGCCACCGGGCCGGGCATGACTCGCCGAAGAGTTGTCGATCACGACGGCGTGCAGCCGGTAGAGCCCGGCAGGACCGGCGTACGCGATCGCCTCGTGATTGCTGCCCTCGTCCAGCTCCGCGTCGCCGGTCAGCACCCAGACGCGCGGCTCGTCCAGCCCCTGGGCGCGCAGGCCCAGCGCGGTGCCGACGGCGATCGGCAGTCCGTGCCCGAGCGAGCCGCTGCCGATCTCGGCGCCCGGGACCAGCACCCGGTCCGGGTGGTGCCCGAGCGGCGAGTCGTAGGAGCCGAAACCAGGCAGCCATTCGACGGGCAGGAAACCCTTGGCCGCCAGGACCGCGTAGTACGCCGTCGGCCCGTGCCCCTTCGAGAGCAGGAACCGGTCGCGCTCCGGATCGTCCGGCCGCTCTGGCCTGACCCGCAGCACCCGGTCGTAGAGCACCCACAGCGCGTCGAGTGTGGAGGTAGCCGCCGGTCCGTGCTTCTCGTCGCCGGTCATCAGCCCCATCAGCCGGGGCAGGTCAGGGTAGCCGTGGCCGCGTTCCGTCGTGATCGTCATGGTGACGATCGTGCAACCTCGACCAAACTTGAGGTCAAGCGGCGGGCTTGAGGTTCCCTCGGCCTCGAAGACTTGAGGTTCCCTCGGCCCCGAAGAAAGGGGTGCGCGACCACGGGTGCGAGTGCGGTATTGTTTCGGTGCACGTTCGGCCAGGGGGAAACCCCAGGTCAGGCGGGCAACGGGACGTGGCGCAGCTTGGTAGCGCACTTGACTGGGGGTCAAGGGGTCGCAGGTTCAAATCCTGTCGTCCCGACTTTTGAAGTCGTAGCTCGGAGGCCGTCTTCTCAGCGATGAGAAGGCGGCCTCCGAGCTTTTTGGCGTCCACTCCGGGCACCGGTTGACGAAAGCGACAGAGCTTCCTTTTCGGATATCACCCTTGATGCGGGGCGGGGGGCTGATTGCGTAAGGAATCCCGTCCGGCCGGAGGGTCCCTGAGGTAACTGACCAGTCGTCAATGTTCGCAACTGCTCCCCATTTTGACGGTCCGTCATGACTTGGGGCGATGATACGATCGCCGCACTTGCCGAGCGGGCTACGGGCACAGAACGACTTTTCCGGCCAGCAGTACGGCCCGGGCGGTAATCCTTGCGCAGTGGGCTGTGGGCCCGCCGTGCTGACGGGAATTCAGTAGCTGGCTGCCAGTCGCTTGAAGAGAGTCTTATGACGCAATACATACAGGACCCGGCTCTCTGGGCTCTTATCGCTGGGACTCCGCTTGCAGCTGCCGCCATTATTCGTGGACAGCGGGCGACGCGTAGTTTAAAGCAGGAAAATCAAGAGCTCAGGGATCATTACGCTGAGCTCGAGAATCAATATTCTGCCTCGGTGAAAAAGGCTCAGGAGCACGCCGAAGAAGCAACGAGAACGGCGCTCAAATCGGCGATGCGAACCCTTCAGGGGCTCGCCGCCGAGCAGCAGCTCGCTATTTCGAAACTGCAGACGAAGTACGGCGAGTCGCTCATACTCCAGGATCTCCTGGAAATTGACCACATGAACTCGCAGTTCGGCCGGCGTGCTCAGTCCATCGCGGTTCTCTGTGAGGGCTGGCTGGGCCGGCAGCGCGATATCGCCTCCGTCTACGACGTGGTCCGCAGCGCGCAGGGCAGAATCCGTCACTTCCAGCGGGTCGAGATTCTGTCGCAGGTCGATTTCGCGGTCACGAGCCGGGTCGTCGAACCGGTGGCACTGGCCCTCGCCGAGCTGCTCGACAACGCCACCAGTTATTCCGCACCGGAATCCACGGTCGAGATCAACGTCCGCGCGGTACCCAAGGGTATCTGCATCGTCGTCGACGACGCCGGTGTCGGAATGAACGAGGAGGAGAAGACCAGGGCGGCGAAACTCCTGTCGAGTGAGCGGGCCTCGGGTGTCTCCGGGCTCGGCAATCCTCCGCAGTTCGGCTTCGCGGTGATCGGCGTGCTCTGCGAGCGCTACGGCTTCACGGTGTCCGTCGACTCCACCTCCCCCTACGGGGGTGTGCGGGCCGTGGTGCTGCTGCCGGACGAGCTGCTCACCAGCATGCCGGAACCAAAGGAGCGGGCGCAGACCGTGAGCACTGTTCCCTCGCTGAACCCGAGCGGTCCTGATCCCGTCGTGGCCGCGACCACGACCGCCGACGGACTGCCCAAGCGCCGCCGCAGGCGGGCCATGGCCATCGTGCCGCAGAGTTCCGACACCGCGAGCGCACCGGGCCGCTCCGAGGAGGAGACCGCCTCGATCATGGGCGCCTTCCAGCGCGGCACCCAGACCGGCCGAGCCGCGCACCCGGACCCCGCGGGCCGGACGAGCAACGCACATGAGGCAAGCAGCGAAGGGCATGAGGTTTCGTGAACAACGATCTGTCATGGATGCTTGACGGCGTCCTGGAGATTCCCGGCGCTCTGCACGCGGTCCTGGTCTCCGCCGACGGGCTCCTGATGGCCTCCTCCAAGGGGGTCGACAGGGACACCGCGGACACCGTCGCGGCCGCGATGAGCGGCGTGCAGTCGTTGAGCCGCTCGATCGGGTTCTTCTGCGACGGGACCGACCTGAAGTGGCGCCAGACGCTCGTCGAGTTCGACGGCGGCTGGGTCTTCCTGATCTCCGCCGGTGACGGCGCCTACCTCGCGGTCTCGGCCTCCACCGACATCGACATGGCGGACATCACCTTCCGTATGCAGCAGTTGGTCGGACAGCTGGGCAAGGCGCTGACGACCCCGCCGCGCGAGAACATCGGCGCACGCCCGTGACCGACTCCGACAAGCAGGAGCCCGAAGCCGCGGAGTTAGTGCGGCCGTATGTCATCACCAACGGCCGGGATCTCCCCGAGGGCGACCAGTTCTCGCTGATCACCCTGGTCACGGCCGCCGCCGACCACCCCCAGCGGCGGACCAGGCTCTCTCCCGAGGAACAGAGCCTGTTGGAGATGTGCTCCGGCGGTTACCTCTCGGTCGCCGAGATCGCCGGACACATGCACCTGCCCATGGGCGTGGTGAAGATCCTCCTCAACGCCCTGGCCGAGGGCGGTTACCTCATCACGCGCGCGCCGGTGGCACGTGCCCGCCTGGTCGACGAGCAGATACTTCAGGAGGTGCTGGATGGTCTCCGGGCCCGTTTTGGATGAGACCGCGTACGTCCGCGGCGGAGCGGCGCAGACCGCCGTGAAGATCCTGATCGTCGGGCACTTCGCGGTCGGCAAGACCACCTTCGTCGGGACGATGTCCGAGATTCCTCCGCTGTCCACGGAGGAGACGATGACGCAGGCCGGCGAGGAGATCGACGACCTCAAGGGCGTCCGCGGCAAGACCACCACCACGGTCGCCATGGACTTCGGGCGCCTGACGATCAGCGATCACGTCGTGCTGTACCTGTTCGGTACGCCGGGACAGCAGCGGTTCGTGCAGATGTGGGAGGACATGGCGCGCGGCGCGCTCGGCGCGCTGGTGCTGGTCGACCCCGAGCGGCTGGCGGACTCCTTCGCCGTCATCGACCTGATCGAGCAGTACGGACTGGCCTACGCCATCGCCGTCAACCGCTTCGACGGTACGCCGATTCGCGAGGAACGCGCCCTGCGCGAGGCACTGGATCTGCTGCCCGACACCCCGGTCGTCACCTGCGACGCGCGTGACGAGAAATCATCGGCCAGCGCTCTGATCACCCTCGTTCACTATCTGCAGGACCGTGTCCGCTAGGAGCAAGTATGAACACTGATTCGACCGTTCCCGTGCCCCCGCCCGGGTGCCCGGCTCACGCCACGGGTGAGCCGGTGCCGCTGTACGGCTCGGAGTTCGCGGCCGATCCGCAGGCCTATTACGAGTACATGCGTCACTACGGGCCGACCGCACCGGTCGAACTCGCTCCGGGTGTCGAGGCGACCCTGGTCACGGACTACTCGGCGGCGCTCCAACTGCTGCAGAACGCGAGTTCCTTCCGAAAGGACTCGCGCCGCTGGCGGGACTTCAACGACGGCGTGATCAGTCCGGACAGCCCGGTCCTTCCGCTTCTCGCGTACCGGCCCAACTGCATGTTCAGTGACGGCGCCGAACACATGCGGCTGCGGCAGGCCGTCACGGACAGTTTCGCGCGTGTCGACTCGCACTGGCTGAGCCAGAGTGCCGAGCGGGTCTCGAACTACCTCATCGCACAGTTCCATACGCGTGGCTCGGCCGACCTGCTGAACGACTACGCCAAACTGCTGCCGCTCTTCGTCTTCAACGAACTCTTCGGCTGCCCCGCCGAGATCGGTGACCGCGTTCTCTTCGGTATATCCGGCATCTTCGACGGCGTGAACGCCGAGAAGGCGAACGAGGTGCTGTCCCAGGCGGTGGGCGAACTGGTGGCCCTCAAGCGGTCACGCCCCGGCGACGACGTCACCTCCTGGCTGATGCAGCATCAGGCGGCCCTGACCAACGAGGAGATGGCGCACCAGCTCGTCCTCCTCCTGGGAGCGGGCGCCGAACCGCTGCGCAACCTCATCTCGAACACCCTGCACCTGCTGCTCACCGACGACCGTTACGCGGCGGGCGGGCTGATCGAGGAGGCGATCGACACCACGCTGTGGAAGAACCCGCCCATGGCCAACTACGCCCCGCACTATCCGGCGACGGACATGGAGTTCGCCGGACAGAAGCTGGCGGCCGGTGATCTGGTCCTGGTCAGTTTCGCGGCGGCCAACACCGATCCGGCGCTCGCGGCGTCCCGCCACGCCGCCAGCAACCGGTCCCACCTGGCGTGGAGCGCGGGACCACACGCCTGCCCGGCGAAGGACCCCGCCCGCCTCATCACCGTGGCGGCCATCGAGAACCTCTTCAACCGGCTGCCCGATGTCGAACTGGCCGTCCCCGAGGACAGTTTGACCTGGCGGCCCGGCCCCTTCAACCGGGCCCTGGCCGCGCTGCCGGCCCGTTTCCATCCGGTGCGGGCCGTACGGCAACAGCCGGATGCGCAGCAGCAGCCGGGGACCGCGGCGCACGGCGACCAGGGCGGCGCACCGGGCCGACAGGACCGCGGCGGCCTGTGGAGTTCGTTCCTCTCCTGGTGGAAGGCGTGAGCTACGCAACATCCGGCAACATCCGCACACAGCATGAACATTCAACCGTGGGGGTAGGGAAGAGCGCGGTATCCGAGTTGTAACACAAGTTAAAGGAGGTGTCGTGGAGCCCTCGTCCACCGACGCCACTTCAGCTCAGCACCGCGCAGCAGTCCACCGTCCCCGACGACCGGCCCCGCGGGGGAGTTCCCACCCCCGCCGGGTCATATGCATCACCCCGCACAGGCCGAAAGGCGAGATACCCGCCCGCACAGGCGGGTATCTTTTTGCCCACTCTCCGGAGCCCCGGTCCCGCCGGGCTCCCGCCCCACCCCACCCGTGGCACGCGAACTCCGCGTCGCACCAGGAGGGTTGCCGGTGATCTCCTCCCGTCTCAGCGGTGGAAAGATCGTGGCAGCCCAGCCACTGGGGACCTTCGTGTCGGACCAGTTACTACGGCTGTGCCAGGCCGTGGGGCTGCGCCGGTCCGACGCCGAGGTCTACGCGCGTGTCCTGACGGACTGTCTGGGCAGCGGAGCGGAGCGGCCGTTGGACCGGCCACCGCCCCACCCGAGCTTCCTGTCCGACGACCACTCACCGGTCGAGTACTCCCTCGCCCTCGTTCCGGACGCGCCCCCGACCCTGCGGGTGCTGCTGGAACCGGGGTACGCGGCCGAGAGCCTGGCACAACAGGGCCGTACCGGACTGCGTGTCGTCCGCGCCATGGCGGAGCGATGGGGCTTCTCCACCGACCGGCTCGACGGATTGGAGGACCTGTTCTTCCCTCCGGACCCCCAGGGCCCCCTGGCATTGTGGATCGCTCTGGAACTGCTTCCCGGCGGGGTGCCCAAGGTCAAGATCTATCTGAACCCCGCGGCATCCGGGCCGGACCGGGCCGCCGAGACCCTGCGCGAGGCGCTGGACAGACTCGGCCACCGGCGGGCGTTCGACGCACTGCCCCCGGCGGACGGCTATCCCTTCCTCGCCCTCGACCTCGGTGACTGGGAGACACCTCGGGTGAAGGTCTACGTCACCCATCGCGACGCGTCGGCCGCCGACGCCGGCTCGCTGTCCCGCAGTGAGTCCGGCCCGGGACGGGAGACCCTCGAGGAGTTCTTCCGGGTCGCGGCGGGCCTGGAGGGAGCGGACCGGTACTCCGGCGTGGGGGAGGCCGTCCGGCTGGCGGGACGGCCCGTGCTCTCCTGCCACTCCTTCACGGAGGCGGCGACCGGCCTGCCGAGCGGCTTCACCCTCCACGTGCCCGTACGGGACTACGTCCGGCACGACGGAGAGGCGCACGCCCGAGCCACGGCCGTGCTGCGCCGCCACGGAATGGACCCCACCGTGCTCGACCGGTCGCTGGCCACCGTCAGCTCGCGACCGCTGCACGACGGAGTCGGTCTCATCGCGTACCTGGCGCTGGTTCACGAACGGAACCGGCCGCCACGTGTTACCGCGTACATCTCCTCGGAGGCGTACGCGGTGCGGCCGCCGCTGCCCGCCAGGCCGCGTCACCAGCCGTTCTCTTCCCCCCGCGCGGCGCGTACCGAGCCGCGCGAAACCCTCCACTCAGTAGGACACGGAAAGGCAGGAGCAGAAATCAGGATGGAGCCGTACCGGATCAAAGTCGTCGAACCCATTCCGCTCACGACGCCCCAGCAGCGCAAGGCGGCCATCGAACGGGTGCACTACAACCTCTTCGACCTGCGCGCCGACGAGGTGACCATCGACCTGCTGAGCGACTCGGGCACGGGTGCCCTGTCGTCGGCGCAGCTCGCCGTGGGCATGGCCGGTGACGAGTCCTACGCGGGCTCGCGCTCCTTCTACCGTTTCCGGGAGACGGTGTCGGAACTGACCGGCTACACCCACATCTTGCCGGCCCACCAGGGACGTGCGGCGGAACGCATCCTCTTCTCCAACCTTCTCGAACCCGGCGACACCGTCCTGTCCAACACGCACTTCGACACCACGCGCGCCAACGTGGAGCTGAACGGCTGTGTGGCCCGCGACCTGCCGTGCCCCGAGGCCCGCAACCTGGACAGCCGGGAGCCGTTCAAGGGGAACATCGACCTGGGGGCGCTGGAGCAGGCACTGGGCGAATCGACCGGCTCGCGCGTCGCCGCGGTGGTCATGACGATCACCAACAACGGCGGCGGCGGTCAGCCCGTCTCCATGGAGAACCTGCGGCGGGCGTCGGAACTGTGCCGTCGCCACTCCGTCCCGCTGATCCTGGACGCGGCCCGGTTCGCCGAGAACGCCTGGCTGGTCACCCGGCACGAGGAGGCCTACCGCAACCACACCCCCCGGCAGGTCGCGGAGGAAGCGTTTCGTCTGGCCGACGGCTGTGTGATGAGCGCCAAGAAGGACGGCATCGTCCACATCGGTGGCTTCATCGGGCTGAACGACCCGGAGCTCGCCCAGAAGTGCGAACTCCTCCTGATCGCCACCGAGGGCTTCCCCACCTACGGCGGTCTCGCCGGCCGTGACCTCGACATGATGGCCCAGGGTCTGCAGGAGGTGACCGAGCCCGCCTATCTCGCGGAGCGGGCGGAGAGCGCCGACCATCTGGCCCAACGCGTCCGTGCCGCGGGCGTCGACATCCTGGAACCGCCCGGCCTGCACGCCCTCTATCTCAACGCGGGACGGCTGCTGCCCCACATACCGCCCCACCAGTACCCCGGCCACGCCCTGGCCTGCCGGCTCTATCTGGAGGGCGGCATCCGCTCGGCCGAACTCGGCTCGCTCTACCTCGGCGAGGAGGACGAGGACGGGAACCCGGTCAAGAGCCCGCCGTACGAACTGGTCAGGCTGGCACTGCCGCGTCGTGTGTACACCCGCAGCCACTACGACCACGTCGGCAGGACCCTGGAACGGATCGCCAAGTCCGCGGAGTCCGTGCGCGGTTACCGGATCGTGGAGCAGTCCCCGATCCTGCGGCACTTCCGCGCCAAGCTCCAGCCGGTGACCGGCTAGCACGGCGGCGGGGGTGGCGCCCGACGAGCCCCGCACGGGCCGTCGAGCG
>NZ_JBEXHZ010000062.1:0-26367 GCF_040608315.1 Streptomyces sp. NPDC005195 | reverse complement strand
GCCGGAGCCGCGGGGGCGGCCGGGGCCGGGGCCGGGGCGGCAGCGGCGGGTGCCGGAGCCGCGGGAGCCGGAGCGGCGGCCGGAGCCGCGCCCGGGGCACCGATGACGGCGAGCTTGGCACCGACCTCGGCGGTCTCGTCCTCGCCGACCACGATCTCGAGCAGGACGCCGGCGACCGGCGCGGGAATCTCGGTGTCGACCTTGTCCGTGGAGACCTCGAGCAGCGGCTCGTCCTCCGCGACCTCGTCGCCGACCTGCTTCAGCCAGCGGGTGACGGTGCCCTCGGTGACCGACTCGCCCAGCGCGGGCAGTACGACGTCGGTACCGGAGGCGCCACCGGCCGGAGCGGCGGGGGCGGGAGCGGCGGGGGCGGCGGGGGCGGCGGGCGCCGGAGCCGCGGGGGCCTCGGCGGCCGGGGCCGGAGCGGCCGGGGCGGCCACGGGCTCGGCGGCCGGAGCGGGGGCGGCGGCGGGCGCGCCCGTGCCGTCGTCGATGACGGCCAGCTCGGCGCCGACCTCGACCGTCTCGTCCTCGGCGACCTTGATGGAGGCGAGCACACCGGCGGCGGGGGAGGGGATCTCGGTGTCGACCTTGTCGGTCGACACCTCGAGCAGCGGTTCGTCGGCTTCGACGCGCTCGCCCTCGGCCTTCAGCCAGCGGGTGACAGTGCCCTCGGTGACGCTCTCGCCGAGCGCCGGAAGGGTTACGGAAACCGGCATGGTTTCTGTTGCTCCTTAAGGATGGATCTCCCCTGCTGCCCGAGCGGAGTCGAGAGCCTGGGAAAGGTGCGGAAGTCTGTGGTCGTCGCGCCCAGCGGCGACGCGGTGACTGAGTACGGCCGGGGCGGTATCAGTCGTGCGAGTGCAGCGGCTTGCCCGCGAGGGCCAGGTGGGCTTCGCCGAGCGCCTCGTTCTGCGTCGGGTGGGCGTGGATGAGCTGGGCGACCTCGGCGGGCAGCGCTTCCCAGTTGTAGATCAACTGGGCTTCGCCGACCTGCTCGCCCATGCGGTCGCCGACCATGTGGACGCCGACCACGGCACCGTCCTTGACCTGGACGAGCTTGATCTCGCCCGCGGTCTTGAGGATCTTGCTCTTGCCGTTGCCCGCGAGGTTGTACTTCAGGGCGACGACCTTGTCCGCGCCGTAGATCTCCTTGGCCTTGGCCTCGGTGATGCCCACGGAGGCGACCTCGGGGTGGCAGTACGTCACCCGCGGCACACCGTCGTAGTCGATCGGGACGGTCTTGAGACCCGCCAGCCGCTCCGCGACCAGGATGCCCTCGGCGAAGCCGACGTGGGCGAGCTGGAGCGTCGGGACCAGGTCGCCGACGGCGGAGATGGTGGGCACGTTCGTGCGCATGTACTCGTCGACCAGAACGTAGCCGCGGTCCATGGCGACGCCCTGCTCCTCGTAGCCGAGACCGGCCGAGACCGGGCCGCGGCCGACGGCGACGAGCAGGACCTCGGCCTCGAACTCCTTGCCGTCGGCGAGGGTGACCTTGACACCGTTCTGGGTGTACTCGGCCTTCGAGAAGAAGGTGCCCAGGTTGAACTTGATGCCGCGCTTGCGGAACGCGCGCTCAAGAAGCTTGGAGGAGTTCTCGTCCTCGAGCGGGGCGAGGTGCTTGAGTCCCTCGATGATCGTGATGTCCGTGCCGAAGGACTTCCACGCGGAGGCGAACTCGACGCCGATGACGCCGCCGCCGAGCACGATCGCGGACTGCGGGACGCGGTCCAGGACCAGCGCGTGGTCGGACGAGATGATGCGGTTGCCGTCGATCTCCAGGCCCGGCAGCGACTTCGGCACGGAGCCGGTCGCCAGCAGGACGTGACGGCCCTGGACACGCCGGCCGCCCACGTCGACGGAGGTGGGGGAGGACAGGCGGCCCTCTCCCTCGATGTACGTCACCTTGCGGGACGCGATGAGTCCCTGCAGGCCCTTGTACAGGCCCGTGATGACCTCGTCCTTGTACTTGTGGACGGCCGGGACGTCGATGCCCTCGAAGGTGGCCTTCACACCGAACTGCTCGCTCTCGCGGGCCTGGTCGGCGATCTCGCCCGCGTGCAGCAGGGCCTTGGTGGGGATGCACCCCCGGTGCAGGCAGGTACCGCCGACCTTGTCCTTCTCGATCAGGGCGACGTCGAGGCCCAGCTGCGCTCCGCGCAGGGCCGCGGCGTAACCACCGCTACCACCGCCGAGGATCACTAGGTCGAAAACGGTGCTGGCGTCGTTCGCCACGTCACGTCCTCCATGCATGTGCGCCACGCCGGTCTCCAGTGACCGGTCGGCGGCTGGTGTCCGGCCGCTCTTCTTCGGCCCTGTGGTTCGGGCCCTGTCCTGCCGAGAACCCATCTTCGCACTTGTCGGGGGCGTTCGAGACGCCGGGCCGGTGTGTGAGACGTCCCACTGTCCGGTTTCCCCCGGACAAAACGGCCCCGGGCGACACGTCGCCCGGGGCCGTGGAGTTCCCGGCAGGGGCGCGGGGCCCTGCGCGAGCGGCCACGGATCACCCGTGGCCGCGGAGCGGACTAACCGAGGTCGCCCGCCGCGGTCAGCTCGGCGAGACGCACCAGCGTCCGCACCGCCGACCCCGTACCACCCTTCGGGGTGTAGCCGAACGGCCCGGACTCGTTGAACGCGGGCCCGGCGATGTCCAGGTGCGCCCACGTGATGCCCTCGCCCACGAACTCCTTCAGGAACAGACCGGCGACCAGGCCGCCGCCCATCCGCTCGCCCATGTTCGCGATGTCGGCGGTGGGGGAGTCCATGCCCTTGCGCAGGTGCTCCGGCAGCGGCATCGGCCAGGACTCCTCGCCGACCTCCTCGGCTGCCTCCACGATCGAGGCACGGAACGCGTCGTCGTTGGCCATGACACCGAAGGTGCGGTTGCCGAGGGCCAGCACCATCGCGCCGGTCAGCGTCGCCACGTCGATGATCGCGTCGGGCTTCTCCTCGGACGCCTTCCACAGCGCGTCGGCGAGGACGAGGCGGCCCTCGGCGTCCGTGTTGAGGACCTCGACGGTCTTGCCGCTGTACATGCGCAGCACGTCACCGGGGCGGGTGGCGGAACCGGACGGCATGTTCTCGGCGAGCGCCAGCCAGCCGGTGACGTTGACCTCCAGGCCGAGACGCGCGGCGGCGACCACGGCGGCGAAGACCGCCGCCGCGCCGCTCATGTCGCACTTCATCGTCTCGTTGTGCCCGGCGGGCTTGAGGGAGATGCCGCCCGAGTCGTAGGTGATGCCCTTGCCGACGAAGGCGAGGTGCTTGGCCGCCTTGGAGCTGGTGTACGAGAGCTTCACCAGGCGGGGAGCGGCGGCCGAGCCGGCGCCGACGCCGAGGATGCCGCCGTAGCCGCCCTTTTCGAGGGCCTTCTCGTCGAGCACCTGCACCTTGATGCCGTGTTCCTTGCCGGCGGCGGCGACGACCGCGGCGAAGGCCTCGGGGGTGAGGTCGTTCGGCGGGGTGTTGATGAGGTCGCGGGCGCGGTTCAGCTCCTCGGTCACGGCGGTGGCGCGCGCGAGCGCCGCCTTGTGCGCCGCGTCACGGGGCTTGCCGCCGAGCAGCGCGACCTCGACGAGCGGGGCCTTGCCGTTCTTGGCGGCGCTGCCGGACCTGCCGGTCTCCTTGTACGCGTCGAAGGCGTACGCGCCGAGCGCCGCGCCCTCCGCGAGGGCGCCCACGTCCGCGGCGTCCGTGATCGGCAGGGCGAGGACGGCCTTCTTGGCACCGGCGAGCGCGCGGGCGGCGACACCGGCGGCGCGGCGCAGCACCTCGGCGCCGAACGCCTCGTCCTTGTCCGGGACCGCTCCCAGGCCGACGGCCACGACGACGGGCGCCTTGAAGCCGGACGGCGCGGGCAGCTTCGTCACCTCGCCCTCGCCGCCGGACGCGCCGAGGGTCTCCAGGATGCCGGCGAGCGCGCCGTCATACCCCTTGTCCACGGCCTCGGCGCCCGGTGCGAGGACCGGGCCCTTGGCGCCCTTGGCTACACCGACGACGATCGCGTCGGCCCGCAGGCCGGACGCTGCGGCGGTGCTGAGAGTCAGAGCAGTCACGGTGGTGAATTCTCGCTTCCATTGAGTTTCAGTGGCCGATCTGGGTGGGTCGACCGGGCCCGGCATCGATCCTTGCTCTGGCAGCGGAGGGGTGCCTGCGGTGGGGCCGGGAGGGCAATCGACAAGAGCCTACGCGGGGGAGACCGCCCCTGCGTCGTGGGGTGTTCACCCTTCCGTGGCGCGGCGGCCGTCCACGGCTCCTCAGCGCCGGTGATCCGGTGCGCGGGAGGAGGCTTTCGGCCCCTGCCTCGCGTGCGCCTCCACACTGACTTCACCGGTCGTCCACCCGATGCCGACGGACACGCCCGGGGCGGCCGGGCCCCGGGAACCGGCGCCGGCCTCCCGCGCCGTGGAGCCCGCCCGGAGAAACGAGCTCCCTCCCCCTGTCCGCCCTCGCGAGCGGCACGTGGGAGGGGGAGGGGCCGGCCCGTCGGTCACATCCCCCGGCCCGTCACATCCCCCGGCCGGCCGGGGACTTCGGCCGCGCGGTCGGCGAAGGCCTGCCGGGAGCGGCCCCGTGACCGCCGGTCAGCCGAGGCAGAGCACGACCAGGGCCGTGGTCGCCGCCGTCTCGGCGAGGCCGCCGAAGACGTCGCCCGTGACACCGCCGAAACGACGCGTGCAGTGGCGCAGCAGAAGTTCGGCCGCCGCGCAGGCGGCCGCCACCGCCACCGCGGCGCGGACCAGGTCGTACGTCCCCAGCAGCGCGCCCGCGCCGGCCGCCGCGGCGACGACCGCGAGCGCCACCGGCAGGGCGCCGCGCACCGGCACCGTGCCCGCGACCGCCGCGCCCAGCCCCTCGGGGCGGGCCGGGGGCACCCCGGTGCGCGCGGCCAGGGTGAGGGCGAGCCGGGCCGCGGTCGCCGAGACGACGGCCGCGAGCACGCCCCGCGCCCACGAGGACTCGTAGGCCTGGAAGAGCGCGGCCACCTGGGCGAGCAGGACGAAGAGCAGTGTGATCACGCCGAACGGGCCGATGTCGGACTGCTTCATGACGCGCAGCGCGTCCGGCGCGGGCTTGCCGCTGCCGAGGCCGTCCGCCGTGTCGGCGAGCCCGTCGAGGTGGAGACCGCGGGTGAGCGCCGCCGGTACGGCGGCGGTCGCGACGGCGGCGAGCAGCGGGCCCCCGCCCATCGCGAGCAGCGCCACGCCCACCAGTGCCGCGCCCGCCCCGACGACCAGTCCGGCCACGGGGGCGCACAGCATTCCGGCGCGCGCCGCTTCGCGGTCCCAGCGGGTCACCTCGACGGGGAGCACGGTCAGGGTGCCGAAGGCGAAGCGCAGGCCGTGGGAGACAGGGGTCGGGGACACCGGCGCAGGTTACCCGGGAGGTCGGCGGGCGGGTGCGGCGGCCGGGACAAGGGGCATGGATAAAGTGCCCGATATGGGTCATTGGCTGCACCGGAACATCATCGAGCCGGGGAAGCTGCCGCTGTTGCTGGCGCTCGGCTCCTTCGTGCTGACCTTTGTGATCACCCGTGTCATCGTCCGGCTCATCCGCGCGGGCAAGGGGCCGTTCGGCAACGTGAAGGCCGGCGGGCTGCACATCCATCACGTGGTCCCCGGCGTCGTCCTGACGGTGGTCGGTGGCTTCGGCGCGGTGGCCAGCGTCCGGCCGGGCCTGGGCGCCTCCGTGTTCGCCGTGGTGTTCGGGATGGGCGCGGGGCTCGTGCTGGACGAGTTCGCGCTGATCCTGCACCTGGACGACGTGTACTGGACGGAGGAGGGCCGCAAGAGCGTCGAGGTCGTGCTGATCACGGCGGCCCTGGTCGGGCTCGTGCTCGGCGGGTTCCTGCCGTTCGGCGTCAACGACCTGAGCCAGCAGGAGGTGCAGGACCGCGGCGGTGTCATCGTCAGCGTCGCCGTGAACTTCCTCTTCGCCCTGCTCGCCCTCGGAAAGGGCAAGGCCCGGATGGCGATCTTCGGCGTGATCGTCCCGTTCCTCGCCCTGATCGGAGCGGTCCGGCTGGCCCGGCCGTCCTCGCCGTGGGCCAGGCGCTTCTACCGCGCACGGCCGCGTGCCCGGGCCAGGTCGTTGCTGCGCGCCTACCACCACGACCGTCGCTGGGCGGGCCCGCGGCGCAGACTTCAGGACCTGATCGGCGGGAAACCCGATCCGTTGCCCGCCCGGCTGCCGCCGGGGCGCCGGTGACGCCGCCGGCGCCGGCGGCGCAGCGCGGAGATCCCGCAGAGCACGAGGGCCGCGGCGAGCGCGGCGATGTGCTCCCGGCCCGCGAGGTTCCCCTTGACCGTCACCTCGACGGCCATGGACGCGATCACCACCGCAGCGGTCCCGTACGCGCGATAGCGCCAGGCCACGAAGACGGCGAGACCGACCACGGCCGCGGAGGGTCCGGTGTCCACTACCCGCGCGTCCGTCGCGGGCAGTCCCAGCGGGTGGTCCGGGCCGAGCATGACCGCGATACGCGCGTAGAGCGTGCCGGCCAGAGTGGCGGCGTACGCGATGACCAGCATCCGCCACCAGCCCAGGCAGATCTCGGCGATGCCGAACACCACGAGGATCTGGATCAGCGCACCCCACACCGGCAGGTCCAGGGCCGGTACGAAGAGTGAGAGCGGGGTGCGCAGCAGAGCGAGCCCGAGTGGTTCGTCGGCCTGTACGGAGCCGATGTCCTGGACGAACCGGAAGCCCCAGGGCTGGTTCTGCGCGAACTGCAGGAGAGCCGTCAGGAGAACGGCTCCGAGGGTCACGGGGATCGCTCGCAGACGCCTTGCCTCCAGGTCCCCGCGCACGGTGAGGAACAGCAGTCCCCATTCCGCGCGGGCCAGGCGGGCGAGTGTGTTCATCTATGCGTCTCGAGGTGCTTGCGGTGCAGCCACTTCGGCAGGCCCGGAGCCTCCAGGAACCCTTCCGCGCGGGCGGACGCGACACCGATGCGCAGCAGGTCCGCGCTCTTCTCGAAGAGCAGGAACCGGGGTTCCCAGATCGGCCGGTACTTGGCGTTGGCGCGGTAGAGCGACTCGATCTGCCACCAGCGCGAGAAGAAACTGAGCAGGGAGCGCCACAGCCGCAGCACCGGGCCCGCGCCCAGCCGCGCGCCACGCTCGAAGACGGAACGGAACATGGCGAAGTTGAGCGAGACCTGGGTGATCCCGATGTCCCGGGCGCGGCGCAGGAGTTCGATCACCATGAACTCCATCAGCCCGTTCTCGGAGTCGCGGTCGCGTCGCATCAGGTCGAGGGAGAGCCCTCGCGGACCCCAGGGCACGAAGGACAGCAGTGCCCTCAACTCGCCCTCCCCGTCCGTGCATTCGAGCATCACGCACTGTCCGTCGTCGGGGTCGCCGAGCCGCCCGAGGGCCATGCTGAACCCGCGCTCGGTGGCCCCGTCGCGCCAGTCG
Organism: Streptomyces sp. NPDC005195; assembly: GCF_040608315.1. Lineage (NCBI taxonomy): Bacteria > Bacillati > Actinomycetota > Actinomycetes > Kitasatosporales > Streptomycetaceae > Streptomyces > Streptomyces sp. NPDC005195. Next base: position 18,946 of record NZ_JBEXHZ010000062.1, on the reverse strand, counting down.
TCGGCACGCTCCAGGAGGTACGCCATCTCGGCGGCGGGGATGTCGTCATGGCGGCGGATGCGTACCCGGTAGCCGGCTCGCTTCACCCGGTTGTAGGCCTGCCGGACGGTACGCATGGCCCGTCCTTCGAGCGTGAACTCGGCGGTCTCCACGATGGCTTCATCGCCCAGCTCCAGGGCGTCGAGCCCGTGCCGGGAGTAGATGGTCCCGGCCTCCTCGCTCGCGCCCATCACCGCCGGGATCCAGCCGTGCGCGCGGGCCTCGGCGAGCCAGGGCTCGATGGCGCCGGGCCACGCCTCCGGATCGCCCAGGGGGTCGCCGGAGGCCAGCGAGACCCCGCCGACGACCCGGTACGCCACCGCGGCCTTGCCGGTCGGCGACCAGACCACGCTCTTCTCCCGGCGCAGCGCGAAGTAGCCGAGCGAGTCCCGGTCGCCGTTCTTGTCGAGCAGGACCCGCAGCCGCTTCTCGTCGTCCTCGGTGAGCGGGTCGACGGCGCGGCGGGAACGGAAGGCCGCGTAGAAGACGGCGAGGACCAGCAGGGTGCTGAGCACGTTGATGGCGACGTTGACCCAGTTGGCGATCTCCAGCCCGTGGAAGCGGGAGTCGTCGGCGGCGACCGAGACCAGCCGCAGGGTGCCGTAGCGCCAGCGTTCCGGGAAGGTGGAACGGGACGCGTCGTGCGCGCTGTTGGTGACCGTCACCAGCAGCGCGGCGAGCAGTGAGCAGACGAGCAGACCGCCGGTGGCGACGGCGGCGGCGAGCTTCGGGTTCGAGCGGTCGCCCTTCGCGTAGAACTCGCGGCGGCCCACGACGAGCGACGCGACGAACGCCGCGGTCAGTGCGAGCGAGATCCAGTTCTGGGCGTACCGACGGATCTCCGGGAACGCCATCGCGACGGCGAACAGCAGCAGGAAGAGCCCGCTGAGAACGAAGTTCAGGATCCACGCGGCCCGCTTGCGCCGGCGCGTGGTGACGGCGAGGAACATCGTGAACACGCCCGAGGCGAACCCCGCCGTCAGCAGGTACGGGGTGAAGAGGTTCTCGGTGTTGTGGCGCCGCACGTCCTGGCCGAGCGTCAGCCACGCGGCGCTCAGGAAGTTGATGAACGTGACCGCTCGCAGGTACCAGACGGTGAAACCGGCGGCTCTGCGTGAGGCCCCGGTGGACCTGCGGTCCCCTTCGCCCTGACGGGCCGGGGGCCGCTCCTGCGCGACGGCAATTCGGGCATCTCCCATAATGCGCGATGATATGGGGCGGTGTGCTCCGCGCGGGGGAAGGGCGGTACGGGGGGTTGTCGCGGGGTGGGCTCGAGGGAGCGGGGGTGGCCGGGCGCAGTCGTCCCCACCCGCGGCCGTCCGGCCACCACGCCCACCGGCGGCGCCCCTTCGGAGGCGCGGGAAACCGCGCGAGCACCCCTCGACGGCCGTCGGCCGAGCGATCGCACCCGGCGGCACACCCCCCTCAGGGTCCCCGCGCCTCCTCAGGAGTGACCGGTAGAGGCCAGGGGATGTGTGGCCCCCTGGAGGATCACTCCTCGCCGGAGGGTACGGGCTCCCGCTCCGGCTCCGGCTCCGGCTCGGGGGTGGGCTCGGGCTCCGGCTCCGGTGTGGGCTCGGGCGTCACGGGAAGCTCCGCGGCGAGCGCGGCCGCGGACTGGACGAGGGGCAGGGCCAGCAGCGCTCCCGCGCCCTCGCCGACCGTGACCCCGTGGTCGAGCAGTGGTTCGAGCGCCATCCGGTCCAGCGCCTTCGCCTGGGCCGGCTCGCCGCTGTTCTGCCCGGCCAGCCACCAGTCCGGCGCCCGGAAGGCGACCCGCTGCCCGACGAGGGCGCACGCGGCCGAGACCACCCCGTCGAGCACGACGGGCATCTTCCGCACCGCGCTCTGCAGCAGGAACCCGGTCATCGCGGCGAGGTCCGCCCCGCCGACCACCGCGAGCAGCTGGAGCTGATCCCCGAGCACGGGCCGCGCCCGCCGCAGCGCGTCCCGCACGGCGGCGCACTTGCGCATCCACGCGAGGTCGTCGATGGCCCGCCCGCCCCGCCCGGTGACGACGGACGCGTCGGTCCCGCACAGCGCCGCGACCAGCACGGCCGCCGCCGTGGTCCCGCCGACGCTCACATCGCCGAGCACCACCAGGTCCGTGCCCGAGTCCGCCTCCTCGTCCGCGACGGCGACGCCCGCCAGGAACGCGGCCTCGGCCTCCTCCGCGGTCAGCGCGTCCTCGACGTCGATGCGCCCCGAACCGCGCCGCACCCGGTGCCGTACGACCTCAGCGGGCAGCTCCGCGGGGTCGCAGTCCAGCGCCATGTCGACCACGCGGACGGGGACACCGAGCCGGCGCGCCAGCACCGCCGCCGGGCTGGCACCCTCCAGAACCGCGCGCACCAACCGGTCGGCGGTGCCCGCGGGCCGCGCGGACACACCGAGCCCGGCGATCCCGTGGTCGCCCGCGAACAGCACCACGCGCGGACGCTCGATCGGCCGCACGGGCACCGCGCCCTGCGCCGCCGCCAGCCACTCACCCAGGTCGTCGAGGCGGCCCAGGGCCCCGGGCGGCACGGTCTGGCGCTCCCGGCGCGCCTCGGCGTCGCGGCGCACCCCTCCGTCGGGGCGCTCGATCAGATCGGTGAAGTCGTCGAGATTAAGCGAGCTCATTCGCCGAACAGTACCGGCAGCGATCGAACACGTCCGCGCCACGTCGTTGCGCCCCGGAACGCCATCCGATACGTACCGTTTGTGTCGGATTGTCGTATACCTGGTCCGTCGCCCCGCCGCCCCTCCCAGGAGCGCCCATGCCCCCCACACCACCCCCGACCGACGACCACCGCGCCGCCTACGCCGCCGAACTCGCCCGGGGCACCGACCGGTTCCACGAGCCGCGCCGGGAGGACTGCCCCTGGTGCGGTTCGAACCGGCTGCGCACCCGGCTGCGCACGCCGGACCTCCTCCAGCGCAAGCCCGGCACGTTCGTCGTCGACGAGTGCGGGGACTGCGCCCACGCCTTCCAGAACCCCCGGCTCACGGCGGAGGGCCTGGCCTTCTATCACCGCGACTTCCACGAGACGCTCGACAGCCTCACCGACCGGCTCCTCGGCGCCCGCGGCAGCAGCGGCCGGCACCGCGCCGCCGCCCGCGCGCTGCTGCCGTACGCCGAACCGGAGAGCTGGCTCGACGTCGGCACCGGGCACGGCTACTTCCCTGCCGCCGCCAAGGAGGTCCACCCGTACACCTCCTTCGACGGACTCGACCCCACCCGCCGCGTCGAGAAGGCGAGGGCGGCCGGCCGGGTCGAGGAAGCCCATCGCGGCCGGCTCGGCGACCCCCGGATCACCGGCAGGCTGCGCGCCCGCTACGACGTCGTCAGCATGTTCCACCACCTGGAGCACACCCCCGATCCGCGCGAGGAACTGCGCGCCGCCCTGGTGGCCCTGCGGCCCGGCGGACACCTCCTCGTCGAAGTCCCCGACCCCGACTGCGCGTTCGGCGCGCTGCTGGGCAAGTGGTGGGTGTCCTACGGCCAGCCGCGCCACCTCCACCTCATGCCGCTGCCCAATCTGCTGGCCGAACTGGAGTCCCTGGGCTGCGAGATCGTCACGACGGACCGCCGCGAACCGCACATCCCCTACGACCTCGCGGGCGCCCTCGCGCTCGCCCTCGGGCGGGTCCTGCCCGACCTCGACGCTCCCTGGCGTCCGGCGCCGCCGACCACGCTGCGGCGCCGTCTGCACACCGTCCTGACCGGGGCGTCGGCCCCGCTGCTCGCCTCGGCCTCCGCCCTGGACCACGCCGTCGCCCCCCTCCTGCGGCGCACCCGCTTCTCGAACGCGTACCGGATCATCGCCCGCAGACGGGAATGAGCCGCGGCCGGGACCGGTGCCGGGACCGGTGCTGGGACCGGAACCGGGATCAGCGGGATCAGCCCCGCAGGACCAGCGCCTGCCCCGCCACCACCAGCAGCAGGTGCTCGCACTCCGCCCCGAACCCCGCGTTCAGACGCCCGAGTTCGTCGCGGTAGCGGCGCCCGGAGGCGGTGGCCGGGACGATGCCGGAGCCGACCTCGTTGGAGACGGCGACCAGGGTGCGGCGGGTGCCGCGGACGGCGGCGGTGAGCTCCTCGACCCGGGCGCGCAGCGCGCGTTCGCCGCCGCCGGCCCACTCCGCGTCGTCCCAGGCGTTCACGGAGTCCATCGCGTCCGTCAGCCACAGCGAGAGACAGTCGACGAGGAGCGGCGGCCCCTCCTCCGCCAGCAGCGGCACCAGGTCGCAGGTCTCGGTGGTGCGCCAGGAGCCGGGGCGGCGTTCGCGGTGCGTGCTCACCCGGGACGCCCACTCGTCGTCCCCGCCCCGGGTGCCGCCCGTCGCCAGGTACAGCACGTTCGGGAAGGACTCCAGCCGCCGTTCGGCCTCGACCGACTTGCCGGAGCGCGCGCCGCCGAGCACCAGGGTGCGCCGCGGCACGTCCGGTACGTCCTCGTAGACGCCCACGTCCAGCGTCGTCCCGTCCGGCACCGCGCGGGCGCCCGCCGCCGCGAGCCGGCGCCGCAGTTCGGGGCCCGGCGGCACATCGTGGTCGAGGTGCACCGCGATCACGTCCGTCGTGGGTCCGACGGCGCCCGCCGCCCGCAACTTCGCCAGCGCGTCCGGCCGCCCCACCACGTCGGCCACCACCATCGCGTACGAGCCGGCGCCGTCGTCGAGCCCGGCGGGGGCCGCGCCCGGCGGCAGATAGAGCAGTCGCCGGCCGTCCGGGCCGGTCACCGCGTACCCCGTGCCCGGCGCGTCCATCGGCACCGCCCGCACCCGGTGCCCGGTCAGCAGGGTCAACTCGCTGCCGTCCGGAACCCGCACGGGCCCCGGCAGTCCCGCGGGCACCTCGACGGCGGGTCCGTCGTGCGGATGCGACAGCAGCACCTGCCGTACGCCACCGAGCGTGTGCCCGGCGCGCGCGGCCGCGAACGCCGCGCCGGGCGTGAGGTCGAGCAGCAGCGTGCCGTCCACGAGCAGCGCGGTCGCCGCCCGCGCGTCACCGCCGAGCGCGGTCGCGCAGGACGAGCAGGGACAGTCGGGGCGGGGCAGGCCCACAGGGGCACCGGTGCCGAGCAGAGTCAGTTCCACGGGGATGATTTTTCCGTGTCCCCGCAGGTCTTGCGCGCCCGGCTAGGCTTCGGACGGGAGCCGGATCTTGTCGGGCTCCCGCTGTGCAGTGTGCTCATACCTGGGAGGCGTACATGGCGGCATGGACGTGGCGGTTCGAGAAGTCCGACGGGACAGAGGTCCAACCCGCGGTGGAGCCCGAGGAGTTCACCACGCAGGGGGACGCGGAGTCCTGGATCGGCGAGGTGTGGAAGGACCTCCTGGCGGGCGGCGCCGACCAGGTGTTCCTCTTCGAGGACAGCACACAGATCTACGGGCCGATGAGCCTGCACGCCGAGCCCGAGTAGGCCGGTAGAGGTCGCCGGGGCCACCGGAACCGGCTCCGGCGACCCGCCCGTGCCCTCCTCAGCCCCGTACGCCGCACAGGTGCAGCAGCGCCGCCACCTGACGGTAGGGGTCGGTCCGCCCGGCCCGTTCCTCCGCGGCCAGCAGACTCTCCACGTCCTCGGGGACGGGTGTCCCGTCCGGCGCGCCGTCCGTGAAGACCCGCACGCCGTACCAGGCGTGCAACGGCGCCCCGATCCCCGCCAGCGTCGACGTCAGCGTGGCCAGCCGGTCGGCGCGGACGGCGAGCCCGAGCCGGTTGACGTACGCGTCGGATTCGAACGCGGCCAGCGCTGACGACCAGTCCCCGGCCAGCCCCGGCCGCAGGGCCAGCGCGTCGGCGTTGCGCACCAGCAGCGAGAGCAGCCCGCCCGGGGCCAGCATCCGCGCCAGCCCCGCGACCAGCGGGTCCGGCTCCTCGACGTACATCAGCACGCCGTGACAGAGCACCACGTCGAAACTGCCGGGCAGGAAGTGGACCCCCGTGTCCCGGCCGTCGCCCTCGATGAGCCGGACCCGGCCCTGGATGCCCTCGGGCTCGGCGGCCAGCGCCCGGCGGGCCACGGAGAGCATCCGGCCGTCCTGCTCCAGACCGGTCACCTGATGCCCGGCGCGGGCCAGCCGCAGCGCCTGCGTACCCTGGCCCATCCCGACGTCGAGGACCCGCAGCCGCTGCCCGACCGGGAACCGCCCGGCTATCTGCTCGTCGAGCTGCCGGGCCACCAGCTCCTGTCGTACGACATCACGCAACCCGCCCAGCTTGCTCAGCCAGGCATCCGCCGCGTCTCCGGAGAAGGATGTCGCGCTCAGGGCCGCTCTCCGCGCTTGACCTGCGGCTTCGGCAGCCGGAGGCGACGCATCTGGAGAGTACGCATCAGCGCGTAGGGAACCGCGCCCTTCTTGGGGAGGTCCGGGAAGCGCGTGGTGAGCTGCTTCTTCAGACGGATCGCGATGCCGATCGAGTCGACCACGATCATCACGATCACGACCAGCCACAGCAGCAGTGCGATGTTCTGCAGCGAGCCCACCCGCACCATGCTCAGCACGAGGATGACCACGGCCATCGGCAGGAAGAACTCCGCGACGCAGAAGCGCGAGTCCACGAAGTCGCGCGCGAACTTCCGCACCTGCCCCTTGTCGCGGGCGGGCAGATGGCGCTGGTCCCCGCTGGCCAGCGCCTGGCGCTGCTTCTCCAGCTGGACACGGCGGTCGTCACGCTGGCGCTTGGCGGCCTCCTTGCGCGTCGACGGCGTCTGGGCGACGCTGCGACGCTGGGTCTGGGCCTCACTGCGCTTGGGCGTGGGGCGGCCCTTGGGGGCCTGTGGGTCACGGGTCTGCTTGGAGTCGGTCACCCGCGACTTGTCGGCGGGGGCCTTCTCTTCCTTGGCACGGCTACGGAACACAAAACCCAAGGGTACGGGGTGCGGCGGCATGGACGTCGATCGAGTGGGGAACGATCCGGCAACACCGTGCGTCTGTAGGGGGACACAGGGGACGTTGTTCGCGGGGGGACGTGAAAGGGACGCGGGGGGCACCCCGGGTTCCACCTACTCCCTACGCCGGAGCGGCACCGTACGCAGTCGTCCTTGGGGATGAGCGCATCCGTCCCCGAACAGTGCGGTAATGGATGCAGGGCCCGTACTGTGGGTTCTGTTGCAGTACCTGGAGCTGGAGTCCGTCAGAAGGGGGCGCGCGAAGCCCATGAGCGGTGTCATGAAGCGTATGGGGATGATCTTCCGCGCGAAGGCGAACAAGGCCCTTGACCGGGCCGAGGACCCGCGCGAAACCCTCGATTACTCGTACCAGAAACAGCTGGAGCTGCTCCAGAAGGTACGCCGTGGCGTCGCCGACGTCGCGACCTCCCGCAAGCGTCTGGAACTGCAGCTCAACCAGCTCCAGAACCAGTCCACCAAGCTGGAGGACCAGGGCCGCAAGGCCCTCGCGCTCGGCCGGGAGGACCTGGCCCGTGAGGCGCTCTCCCGCCGCGCCGCGCTCCAGCAGCAGGTGACGGACCTGGAGACCCAGCACCAGACCCTCCAGGGCGAGGAGGAGAAGCTCACCCTCGCGGCCCAGCGTCTGCAGGCCAAGGTCGACGCCTTCCGCACCAAGAAGGAGACCATCAAGGCCACGTACACCGCGGCCCAGGCGCAGACCCGCATCGGCGAGGCCTTCTCCGGCATCTCCGAGGAGATGGGCGACGTCGGGATGGCCATCCAGCGCGCCGAGGACAAGACCGCGCAGTTGCAGGCCCGCGCGGGTGCCATCGACGAGCTGCTCGCCTCCGGCGTCCTCGACGACCACTCCGGACTCGCCAAGGACGACATCCAGAGCGAGCTGGACCGGCTCTCCGGTGGTACGGATGTGGAGCTGGAGCTGCAGCGCATGAAGGCCGAGCTGGCCGGCGGTTCCCCGCAGCAGGCGATCGAGGGCGGCACGGGAGAGGGCCAGCCCCGGTCCCAGCCGCAGGACACCCCGCGCTTCGACAAGCAGTAGCTCCGACAAGCAGGAGCTCCGACAAGCAGGAGTACTGGTCCCACGCCTTAGGAGGGCGACATGATCGTGCGGATCATGGGGGAGGGGCAGGTGAGGCTGGACGACGGCCACCTCACCGAGCTGAACAAACTGGACGACGAGCTGCTCGCCGAGGTGGAGGCCGGTGACGAGGCCGGCTTCCGGCGCACCCTGGCCGCGCTGCTCGACGCTGTCCACCGTCTGGGCGCTCCGCTTCCCGACGATGCCCTGGAACCATCGGGGCTGATCCTTCCGTCGCCGGACGCCACGCTCGCGGAGGTCCGCGACATGCTCGACGGGGATGGCCTGATCCCCGGCTGAGAGTGCCTCCTTCGTCTCCTTCGCCCCCGTCGAACGCCGGACGGGGCTGGAGGTGCGGACCCGCGTGGGATCGTTCTGGACCGGCCCGCGCCGGATGGTTCCGGGCGGGGGCATGTCTTTCCAGCCCGTCCGGCGATTGAGGACGAGGCCGTTCAGGCCGAAGCGGGGGTCCGGGGCGGCAGCCCCGGGTACCGGCGCCGGGGACGACGGAATCCCCGGGCAGGGTGGCACCCGTTCCGCCCCCTGCAAGGGCCCCGTACCGTGAACGAAGTGAGCACCCTAGAGCGCACGAGGTGCAGACTCCGCGCGCACCCGATGGCCCTGGACGCCGCCCTGGCGGCCGGCGTACTCGTGACCATGATGGCCAGTTCCTTCGTGGACCCGCACGGCGGACACGGGGCGAGCTGGGGCGCCCGCACCCCCGGCGCCCTCAGCCTGACCCTGATGGTGCTCGGCGCGGCCGCCCTGGTGTTCCGCCGCCGTGCCCCCCTCCCGGTCCTCGCCGCCACCGGCGCGCTCTCCGTCGTGGAACTGGTCGCGAGCGACCCCCGTAGCCCGGTCGTGATGTCCGCCGTCGTCGCCCTCTACACCGTCGCGTCGGCCACCGACCGCCCCACCACCTGGCGGGTCGGCCTGCTCACGATGACCGTGCTCACCGCCTGCGCGATGCTCGCCGGCCCCCTGCCCTGGTACGCGCAGGAGAACCTCGGCATCTTCGCCTGGACGGGCATGGCCGCCGCCGCGGGCGACGCCGTCCGCAGCCGCCGCGCCTTCGTCGACGCCATCCGTGAACGGGCCGAACGCGCCGAACGCACCCGCGAGGAGGAGGCCCGGCGCCGCGTCGCCGAGGAGCGGCTGCGCATCGCCCGCGATCTGCACGACGTCGTCGCCCACCACATCGCCCTCGTCAACGTGCAGGCCGGAGTCGCCGCCCATGTGATGGACAAGCGCCCGGACCAGGCCAAGGAGGCGCTGTCCCACGTACGGGAGGCCAGCCGCTCCGCCCTCAACGAGCTGCGCGCCACCGTCGGCCTGCTGCGCCAGTCCGGCGACCCCGAGGCCCCCACCGAGCCCGCCCCCGGCCTCGCCCGCCTCGACGAACTCGCCGACACCTTCCGCAACGCGGGACTCCCCGTCGAAGTGGCCCGTGCCGACCACGGCACCGCCCTCCCCGCGGCGGTCGACCTCGCCGCCTACCGGGTCATCCAGGAAGCCCTCACCAATGTGCGCAAGCACGCGGGATCCGAGGCGAAGGCCGAGGTCAGCGTCGTACGCGTGGGCCCGAACGTGGAGGTGACCGTCCTCGACAACGGGCCCGGGCAGGGTGACGGCCCGGAGGAGGGCGGCGGCCACGGACTGCTCGGGATGCGCGAGCGGGTCGGCGCGCTCGGCGGTACCTGCTCGGCCGGTCCCCGGTACGGAGGCGGCTTCCGCGTCCATGCGATCCTTCCGGTCAAGACCCGCACGCCTGCCCTGGGGGACCCCGCATGACCATCCGTGTCCTGCTCGCCGACGACCAGGCGCTGCTGCGCAGCGCGTTCCGCGTCCTCGTCGACTCGGAGCCCGACATGGAGGTCGTGGGGGAGGCGTCCGACGGCGCCGAGGCGGTGCGGCTCGCCAGGGAGACGCGCGCCGACGTGGTGCTGATGGACATCCGGATGCCGGGGACCGACGGGCTCGCCGCCACCCGGCTGATCAGCGCGGACCCCGGGCTCGCGCAGGTACGGGTGGTCATGCTGACGACCTTCGAGGTCGACGAGTACGTGGTCCAGTCGCTGCGGGCCGGGGCCTCCGGGTTCCTCGGCAAGGGCGCCGAGCCGGACGAGCTGCTGAACGCCATCCGGATCGCGGCGGGCGGCGAGGCGCTGCTGTCCCCGGCGGCGACCAAGGGGCTGATCGCCAGGTTCCTCGCCCAGGGCGACGGCGCGGACGAGGAGCGGGATCCGGGCCGCACGGAGCGGCTGAACGCGCTCACCGGGCGCGAGCGCGAGGTGCTCGTCCAGGTCGCGGGGGGCCACTCCAACGACGAGATCGCCGAGCGGCTGGAGGTCAGCCCGCTGACGGTGAAGACACATGTCAACCGGGCCATGGCCAAACTCGGCGCCCGCGACCGGGCGCAACTCGTCGTCATCGCGTACGAGTCGGGACTGGTACGTCCAAGGGTGGAGTGAACTTCACCGGGCCGTACTGCGCCCGCGACCTGGCGCAGAGCGTGCCGCGCATCTCGGTCAAAGCCGACTCCAAGGCCGCGGCGGCCGGGTTCGACGACACCACCTGAGGGCCCGAGCCGTTCACCGGGCTGTACGGGTTACCGGCCGTACGGGTGGCTGTACGGGTGGCCGGGCGTGGTTACGGCAGTGCCAGCATCCGCTCCAGTGCCAGTTTGGCGAATTTTTCCGTCTCCCGGTCCACCTCGATGCGGTTGACCAGGTTGCCCTCGGCCAGCGACTCCAGGGTCCACACCAGGTGCGGCAGGTCGATGCGGTTCATGGTCGAGCAGAAGCAGACCGTCTTGTCGAGGAAGACGATCTCCTTGCCCTCGGGGGCGAAGCGGTTCGCGAGCCGGCGTACGAGGTTCAGCTCCGTGCCGATCGCCCACTTCGAGCCGGCCGGGGCCGCCTCCAGGGCCTTGATGATGTACTCCGTGGAGCCGACGTAGTCCGCCGCCTCGACGACCTCGTGCTTGCACTCCGGGTGGACGAGCACGTTCACGCCGGGGATGCGCTCGCGCACGTCGTGCACCGAGTCCAGGCTGAAACGGCCGTGCACCGAGCAGTGGCCGCGCCACAGGATCATCTTCGCGTCGCGCAGCTGCTGCGCGGTCAGGCCGCCGTTCGGCTTGTGGGGGTTGTAGAGGACGCAGTCCTCCAGGGACATCCCCATGTCACGGACGGCGGTGTTGCGGCCGAGGTGCTGGTCGGGGAGGAAGAGGACCTTCTCGCCCTGCTCGAAGGCCCACTCCAGGGCCCGCTGGGCGTTCGACGACGTGCAGATCGTGCCGCCGTGCATGCCGGTGAACGCCTTGATGTCGGCGGACGAGTTCATGTACGAGACGGGGACGACCTGTTCGGCCACCCCGGCCTCGGTCAGCACGTCCCAGCACTCGGCGACCTGCTCGGCCGTGGCCATGTCGGCCATGGAGCAGCCGGCGGCGAGGTCGGGCAGGACGACCTTCTGGTCGTCGGAGGTGAGGATGTCCGCGGACTCCGCCATGAAGTGCACGCCGCAGAAGACGATGTACTCGGCCTCGGGCCGCGCGGCCGCGTCACGGGCGAGCTTGAAGGAGTCGCCCGTGACGTCCGCGAACTGGATGACCTCGTCGCGCTGGTAGTGGTGGCCGAGCACGAAGACCTTGTCCCCGAGCCTCTCCTTGGCCGCTCGTGCGCGTTCCACCAGGTCCGGGTCGGAGGGCGAGGGCAGGTCGCCGGGGCACTCGACGCCGCGTTCGCTCCTCGGGTCGGCCTCACGGCCGAGCAACAGCAGGGCGAGGGGCGTCGGCTGTACGTCGAGCTCCTGGGTCTGGGCGGTGGTCACGACACGCACCCTTTCTGTTCTGCGGCTCGCCGGGTCACGAACGACCCGGCGGGACATGCGGGACAAGCCTTCTCGTCTAAATGACGCTATCTATCATAACCGCTTCACGTCATGTTGACGATGGCCGCCGAGTCCATGTGATGTGAATCCCTGACTTGTCCACAGGCCGCTGTGCGCGTTCTCGCCCGTGTGCGAGCATGAGAGGGAAGAGAGAGACCGGAAGACAGACTCTCGGCCCGGAATGAATCCGCGGCCCCGGCGGTTGCAATCGTCGGCAAGCAGTCTCCGAACAACCCGGGAGAGAAGCAGATGTCCGTATCGGACGAGACCACCACCGTGAGCGACGGCATCCAGCTGTCCGACGCCGCCGCGGGCAAGGTCAAGGCCCTGCTCGACCAGGAAGGCCGCGACGATCTGGCTCTGCGTGTCGCCGTTCAGCCCGGCGGCTGCTCCGGCCTGCGCTACCAGCTCTTCTTCGACGAGCGCTCCCTCGACGGCGATGTCGTCAAGGACTTCGGCGGCGTCAAGGTCGTCACCGACCGCATGAGCGCCCCGTACCTGGGCGGCGCCTCGATCGACTTCGTGGACACCATCGAGAAGCAGGGCTTCACGATCGACAACCCGAACGCGACGGGCTCCTGCGCCTGCGGGGACTCCTTCAGCTAGGCCCTCCCGGCCCCTTCGCCGGGCCCCGGCCGACTGCTGGACACGTACGAAGGCGGCGTCCCCCTCCGACGGGGACGCCGCCTTCGCGTATCCGTGCCCGCCCCGAGCGGGCCGTTCTCGCTTCCGCACCCGTCTCGCTACCGCACCAACGGCTCCTGGGTGTGCGGCACCTTCGGCACCCTCGGCGTCGTCGGTTCCGTCGGGTGTACCGGCATGCTCGTCGAAGCGCCCGGTGTCTTTCCCTCCCGGATCTCCCCGCCGTCCGACCCCACGACCTTCCGGTCGCCGAGCGGCTCGTCCAGGCGCACCGTCTTCTCGTAGACCCTGGCGATCAGGATGCAGATCTTGCCCTGCCACGGGGTCTCGGTGACCTTGACCGTCACCTTGTCCGCACTCCCGCTCGCCGAGACGGAGTAGTCGGCGCACACCCCGCCGGTGAAGCTCACCGTCAGATCCCTGCCGTCGGCGGTGTACCCCTGCACCGTGACGTCACGGGACGCCGGCTCGCCGGTCGGCCGCGGGCTCGGCGTCAGGGCCGGCGCCCCGGGAGTCTCCGGCGCGGCCAGGTACTTCGGGTCGACGGCCGGATGCGTCACGGTGACAAGGGCGGTAGCCCCCTTCGGCCGTACCTCGAACAGCCAGGACGGCACCAGCGTCTGGTGCCCGTCCACGAAGTGCGACGCCAGCCCGAAGGCGGCCTTCTCGACGTTCACCGACTCCCGCCGCGGCAGCACGGTCGACGCGGCGCACGGCGACTCGTCGCGGTCCTTCAGCGGCACGGCGCTCGCGCAGCCGCCGGGCCCGTTGCGCGCACCACCCGGGGCGGATCCCGGGGCGTTCATCAGGTCCAGCGTCCGGCGCGCGCCGAGGACGGGGTACGTGTCCCCGCGCTCCGGCGCCTTCAGCAGGCCGTTGCCGCCCACCACCTGGCCTTCCTCGCCGACCTGGACGCCGGTGGTCCAGCCGGAGGTGGGAAGGCCGCCGACCTCGGGGTCCGCGTTCACCACCCGTACGGCGCCCATGAGCGTGCTCGCGTCGAGCTTCGCGTCGTCCTCGCCGAGCGCCTTCAGCACGGGGGCGGCGGCCTTCTTCGCGGCGGCCTCGCTCACCGCGTGACTGCTCGGCGAGCCGGGGTCGCTGGTGCACACGACGCCCTTGCAGTTGTCGGTGCCGGGCGCGTAGCGGCTGAACGTCCAGGTGCCGGGGGCCCGCCGGTTCACCTGGAGACTCGGGCCGGAGCCGTCCCCGGCCTGGCCGGCCTGCCAGGTGTCGCCGACGAGCCGCGGGGTGCCGGTGAGCCCCAGGGCCTTGGCGAGGCGGGTCACCTCGGCCGCGGTGACCGTGCCCCTCGCCGCGTAGACCGGCGCGGAGTCCGGGCCGTCGGGCAGCTTGCCGTCCGCGCGGTAGACCGTGCCATAGGGGTTGGGCTCACCTGGAGCGACACCGCCCGTGCCACCGCCTCCGGTGGCGCCGTCGAGGGTGAGCGGCGGGGGAGTGCCGTCGCCGCCGGGAGACTCGGAGCCGCCGTGTCCGCCGCCGTCGAAGGCGGCCGTGGCCATGTACGCCCCGCCGCCCCCGACGAGCAGAACGGCGGCCGCGACCGAGACGACGGCCACCGGGGAACGCCGGCGGCGTGACTTCGCCGTCCCGGCACCGTCCTCGGCGGGGTCGGTCGCTTCGTGGTCGGGTCGCTCGGTGCTCACCGCATCGCTCCTTCGGCTCCATGCTGTCCGCGACGGCCCGGCCCGGTCCGGGACTCCCGGAGCGGGCGCTGAAGGGTCGTACACCGCATCCCCTTTACGGGGGACGGCGATGGGACGCAGCGGGGGAGCGCACGGTTCCCTGCGGGCGCTGTCCGGCCGCCCGCGCACGGCGCCCTCGCGGACGCCGTGCGGTACGCGGGGGGTCAGTCGCCGTAGTCGGACATCGCGTCCAGCAGGCGGGCCGAGGCGGGAGGCACACGCACCCCGTGGATGCGGGACGGGGACACGGGCGGGACGGTGACCGGGGCCGGCGCCGCCCAGTGCCGGGCGGTCCGGGCGCAGTCGTCGCGCAGCGACGCCAGGCCGCCTTCGAGGTCGAGCGGAACGGAGCCGTGGACCCTGAGGTTCGTCATAACGGAACCGTATGCACCGGGAGCGTTACGAAGAAAGACCTACTATCGGGTAGTTTTGACCGCTTCAGAGGTCAGCCGCCGACCGGGTAGCGTGAACTGTCAACCCTCTCCCTTCGCAGGAGCGTGTCCTCGCCGTGCGTATCGCAGTCACCGGTTCCATCGCCACCGACCACCTCATGACCTTCCCCGGCCGTTTCGCCGACCAGCTGGTCGCGGACCAGCTGCACACGGTCTCCCTGTCCTTCCTCGTCGACAACCTCGACGTGCGCAGGGGTGGCGTCGGCGCGAACATCGCCTTCGGTATGGGTCAGCTGGGCACCAGGCCGATCCTGGTCGGAGCCGCGGGCTCCGACTTCGACGAATACCGCGCGTGGCTGGACCGCCACGGCGTCGACACCGGCTCCGTGCGGATCTCCGAGGTGCTGCACACCGCGCGCTTCGTGTGCACCACGGACGCCGACCACAACCAGATCGGCTCCTTCTACACGGGCGCGATGAGCGAGGCCCGGCTGATCGAGCTGAAGGCGGTCGCGGACCGGGTCGACGGGCTCGACCTCGTCCTCATCGGGGCGGACGACCCCGAGGCGATGCTCCGGCACACCGAGGAGTGCCGGACCCGCTCGATCCCCTTCGCGGCCGACTTCTCGCAGCAGATCGCCCGGATGAACGGCGACGAGATCCGGATACTGCTGGACGGGGCGACCTACCTCTTCTCGAACGAGTACGAGAAGGGGCTCATCGAGTCCAAGACCGGCTGGAGCGACTCCGAGATCCTCTCCAAGGTCGGCCACCGGGTGACCACCCTCGGCGCACGTGGCGTGCGCATCGAACGCGTCGGCGACGACCCGGTGGAGGTCGGCTGCCCGGACGAGGAGCGCAAGGCCGACCCCACGGGCGTCGGTGACGCGTTCCGCGCGGGCTTCCTGTCCGGGCTCGCCTGGGGCGTCTCCCTGGAGCGCGCCGCCCAGGTCGGCTGCATGCTCGCCACCCTGGTGATCGAGACGGTCGGCACCCAGGAGTACCAGCTGCGCCGCGCCCACTTCATGGACCGGTTCACCAAGGCGTACGGCGACGACGCGGCCATCGAGGTCAGGGCCCACCTGGTCTAGTGCCCCGGCAGGCAACGTCCGCCCCGTCGCGGCGTCCGGCACGCACTCTCGCCGCACCGGCCGAAAGCCCGAGTACGTCCAGTACGAGGACTTCCGGCCGGCACGCCGAGAGCACGCACCGGACGCCGCTCCTCGAAGGGCAAACGCTGCCTGCCGCGGCACTGGGCGGGCCCCCCACCGCACCGGGTCAGGACACCCGGCGGACCACGTAGGCCGAGCCCTGGTCCGCCGGCTCCTCCCCGACGTACTCCTGACCCCGCATCTCGCACCACGCCGGGATGTCCAGGCGGGCCGCCTCGTCGTCCGCCAGGACGCGGACGGTGCCGCCGAGGGGCACGTCGCCGATGACCCCGGCCAGCTCGATGACCGGGATCGGGCAGAGCTTGCCGAGGGCGTCCAGGACGAGGGACCCGGAGGAGGTGGACGCCGTCCGGGGGGCCGTCGGAGCGCCGAGCTTCTCGCGCACCGCGGAGACCGCCGCCGGAAGGACCGACAGGAACCGGTCCACGTCCTCGGACGGCGTGCCCGGCGGCAGCGACACCCGGACGTTGCCCTCACTCAGTACGCCCATCGCCTTCAGGACATGGCTGGGGGTGAGCGTGCTGCTCGTGCACGACGATCCGGAGGAGACCGAGAAGCCCGCCCGGTCCAGTTCGTGCAGGAGCGACTCCCCGTCGACGTAGAGACAGGAGAAGGTGACGATCCCCGGGAGCCGGCCGACCGGGTCGCCGACCACCTCCACGTCCGGGACCAGCTCCGGGACCCGCGCCCGGATCCGGTCCGTCAGTTCCCGCAGCCGCGCCGCCTCCACGGCCGCCTGGGCACGCACGGCACGCAGCGCGGCCGCCGCGGCCACCACGGCCGGGATGTTCTCGAAGCCGGCCGCCCGCCCCGACTCCCGTTCGTCCTGCGGCCCTTGAGGCGCGAACCGCACTCCCTTGCGTACGACGAGGAGTCCGACCCCCGAAGGGCCGCCCCATTTGTGGGCACTTGCGGTCAGCAGGGACCAGTCGCCCTCGATCTGCCCCCAGCCCAGCGACTGCGCCGCGTCCACCAGCAGCGGCACCCCCACCGCCCTGCACGCCTGTGCGACCGCCGCCACCGGCTGCTCCGTACCCACCTCGTGGTTGGCGGACTGCAGGCAGGCGAGCGCGGTGCCGGGGCGCAGGGCGTCGGCGTAGGCGGAAGGGGACACCGCGCCCGCGCGGTCGACCGGGACGCGGGTCACCGTGCCGCCCGCCGTCTCGTGGACCTCCGCCGAATGGAGTACCGACGAATGTTCGACAGCTGACACGATCAGGTGGTGTCCGACCCGTCGACGGCCCGCCAGCGCACCCTCGATGCCGGAGTGCACCGCGCGGGTGCCGGAGCCGGTGAAGACCAGTTCGTCCGGGCGGCAGCCCACCGCGTCGGCGGCCGCCTCGCGGGCCGCGTCGAGCAGGAGCCGGGCCCGCCGTCCCTCGCGGTAGAGCCGGGCCGGGTCGGCCCAGCCCTCGTCGAGCGAGGCCTGCAGGGCCTGGCGGGCGACGGGATGGAGAGGAGCGGCGGAAGCAGCGTCGAAGTAGGCCACACCCCCACGCTAAAGCCCCGGTCAGGACGGCGCCCCGAGGGGGTGCGAGGAGCGGCGCGACAAGCCGCGACGGACCCGCGGCCACCGGGATGTCTCCTGTCCCGGGCTCCTGGGCGCCCCGAACCACCGTCAGAAGTAGCCCGGAGCAGGGCAACCCACCCCCTTCGGCTTACCCGGCGGCGCGTTGGGCACCCTCCCCGCGCGACCTCAAATAGCGTCCAGTAGGGTTTGGTCCGCATAAACATCCAAACCCCTGCCCGTGTGCCAGGGCGGCGAGCGACCAGCGAGAAGGGCCGTAGCCAACCAGCGCGGGCGAGACTCTCGGGAAGGCGCTACGTGAGTCCCAACGGCTCCGACCGCTCGCCGCGGCGCCCGATGCGGCGGAAGCTGCTGCAGGCAATGACTGCGGGCCTGGTCCTGGTGACCGCCACCGGTTGCACATACAAGGACTTTCCCCGCCTTGGTATGCCCACCCCGGTCACGGAGGAGGCTCCGCGGATCCTCTCCCTCTGGCAGGGCTCGTGGGCGGCCGCGCTCGCCACGGGCGTGCTGGTCTGGGGTCTGATCCTGTGGAGCGTCGTCTTCCATCGGCGCAGCCGCACCAAGGTCGAAGTTCCCCCGCAGACCCGGTACAACATGCCGATCGAGGCGTTGTACACGGTGGTCCCGCTCATCATCGTCTCGGTGCTGTTCTACTTCACCGCCCGCGACGAGACGAAGCTGCTCAGCCTCGACAAGAAGCCCGACCTCACGGTCAACGTGGTCGGCTACCAGTGGAGCTGGGGCTTCAACTACATCGAGAACGTCCCCGGTGTCACCGGTGACGCGAAGACCGACAAGAACCTGGACGCCATTCCGGACCGGTTCAAGACGGACTTCCCGGTGAACGCCGGCGGTGTCTACGAGGCCGGCACGCCGAGTGAGCGGAACCCGCAGACGAACAACCCCGGTCCGACCCTCTGGCTCCCCAAGGGCAAGACGGTCCGCTTCGTCCTCACTTCGCGTGACGTCATCCACTCCTTCTGGGTGGTTCCGTTCCTCATGAAGCAGGACGTCATCCCGGGCCACACCAACTCCTTCCAGGTGACTCCCAACAGGGAGGGCACCTACCTGGGCAAGTGCGCCGAGCTGTGCGGCGTCGACCACTCCCGGATGCTCTTCAACGTGAAGGTCGTCTCGCCCGAGCGCTACGAGGCTCACCTCAAGCAGCTCGCGGCAGAGGGGCAGACCGGTTACATCCCGGCCGGCATTGAGCAGACGGGCCACGAGAAGAACCGGGAGACGAACAACCTGTGAGCATCCTCAACGAACCCCAGGGTGCCGCGGACGCCGACGACTCGTACGAGAACGAGCTGCCGGTGCGGCGCAAGCAGCCGGGCAACGTCGTGATCAAGTGGCTCACCACCACTGACCACAAGACGATCGGCACGCTCTATCTGGTGACGTCGTTCGCCTTCTTCTGCATCGGCGGCGTCATGGCGCTGCTCATGCGCGCCGAGCTGGCGCGCCCCGGTCTGCAGATCATGTCGAACGAGCAGTTCAACCAGGCGTTCACGATGCACGGCACGATCATGCTGCTGATGTTCGCGACGCCGCTGTTCGCCGGCTTCACGAACTGGATCATGCCGCTGCAGA